>NZ_JBFABA010000021.1:0-89207 GCF_040640115.1 Micromonospora sp. NPDC023644
CGGCGGGAGCCGCTTCGGCTCGCCCCGTCCCGGAGCCCCCTCGACGGTCGGCGCGCCCTTCGCCGCCTCCGCCCGCCGGGTCGCCCCCGGCTCCGCCGGCAGCTCGGCGAACGGCTGGACGTCGCCCACGCAGACCTTGCCGTTGGCCGGCAGCGCCCCGCGCAGCAGGTACGCGTCGACGGCGCCGGTCACGCAGGCCGACGTCCCGTACGCGGTGTGCCCCCAACTGTCGCTGCTGAGCAGGCGGCTGTTCGGCAGCAGCCGGGCCGAGCCCACCGCACCCCGGTAGCTGGTCGCCGGGTCCCAGTAGTTGCCCAGCACCAGCACGGGCGCGGCGGTGCGCCGGTTGAACGGCCCGGTGTAGGCGTCCTCGTCGCGCACGGTCCAGGTGTTGCGGGCGCACGGCGAGGTGCCCCACGTCCAGAGCCGACCGAAGTACGGGTCGCGCTCGTCGGCCTTCGCGGCCAGCGCCGGGAACGAGCCGGCGTCCTTCGGGTGGTACCCGTCGGTGCAGTCCACGCCGAGGAAGGTCTCCAACCCGTTGTTGTACGGGAAGTCGTACCGTCGGGCCTGCTCGCGGGCCTTGGCGGCCTGCCGGGTCACGTCGGCCGTCGCCGGGCGGCGGGCGGCCGGGGAGGACGCCGGGTCGGTGAGCACCAGCAGGGCGGCGGTGAGGTCGACGACCTCGGCGTAGCCCGCCGGGCCGTAGAGCGCGCCCAGGTTGGCGGCGATGAAGTCGGCGTACGTGATGGTGAGCGGGCCGAGGTCGGGGTCCTCGATCACCACCGGCTTGGCCCGCAGCCGCTTCGCGACCAGGTCGAACGATGCGACGGGGTCCCCCTCGGCCAGCGGACACGCCTGGGCGCCGGCCTTGTCGCACCGCACCAGGATCTCCCGCAGCGCCTTGTACGCGCCCTGCGCGCTGCGCATCCGGTCCTCCTGGGACAGGCTGCGCGCCCTGCCCTGACCGACCCACTCGTTCGGGTTCAGCACGCCGTCGATCGCCACGGCGCGAACCCGGTCCGGGAACATGTTGGCGTAGTACTGGCCGAGGATGCTGCCGTAGCTGAAGCCGAGGAAGGTGAGCTTCCGGTCGCCCACGGCGCGGCGCAGCACGTCCATGTCCCGGGCGACCTCGGCGGTCGACATCGCGCCGGTGAGCGGCCGGCCCGTGGTGGAGCAGCCCTTGCCGACGGCCTTCGAGGAGGCGACGTACGCCTTCTCCTCGGCCTTCGTCCACGGGAACGCCACGTTCAGCCCGGCGTACGCCCGGGTCTGCTCCTTGACGGAGGGGAAGCACCTGACCTGCTGGCTGGCGGCGACGCCGCGCGGGTCGACGCCGACGACGTCGAAGCGGTCGAGCACCTCGTCACCGAGGAAGTACGGCGCGGCGAGCGCGACGTCGGTGCCGGAGCCGCCGGGGCCGCCCGGGTTGATGAAGAGGCTGCCGATCTTCCGCTGCTGGTCGCGGGCCTTGACCCGCAGCACGGCGACCTCGGTCGTCGGGCCGTTCGGCTCGTCGTAGTCCCGGGGCAGCCGGACGGTGGCGCACTCGGCGTAGTCGTAGCAGGCGTACCAGTCCAGTGTGGGCGTGGGCACCCGGTCGACCCGGCGGGCCTCCTGCGGGCTGGTCCGGTCGGAGGTGACCGGACGGTCCCCGCTGGCGGGGGACGGTGCGGCGGCGGCGGGTGCGACCGCGGCGCCGGCGAGGAGGACGCCGGCGATTCCCGCGGCGGCGAGGGACCGGTTTCGTCGTGGCATGTGGACGCCTTCCGGTGGGCGACAGGACGGTCGAGCCGTGGCTCGACCCCCGTCACTCTAGGGATGGCGCGACAGGGATGCAGGCCGACGAGTGGCTACATATCCGACAATCCGGCCGGCCGATGTAACGAATTTTTCATCGTCGACGCTTTACGCCCTTCCGCGTGCCGGGGCTACCCGATGCCGGCCATCCACGCGGGCGCCGCGGCCTGCCCGTCCGGCGCGTGCTCGTCCACCACCCGCCAGCCGTCGGGCCCCTCGCGCAGCAACAGGAAGCCGACGACGTCACTGTGCGGGGCGCCGAGGCCGTAGACCTCGTCCTGGCCGACGAAGCCCATCCGGAGGGCGCAGACCGCCGTCGGATCGCGCTTCGCGTTCTTGCACAGACCGAGGTAGCGGACCCCCGGCACGGCCGACAGGTGCCCCGCCATCGCCGCGTCCGGGTTGGCGTACCCGCCGCGACCGCCGGCCGACGACGCGGGGCCGGCCGACGGGGCGGCCGACGACGTGGGCGGGGACGACGACGCGGACGCGGACGCCCCCGGCGTGGCGCCGCTCGCGGCGGGCGGCGCGGTCGCCGGCTCCGGCGGCCCGTCCGACCCGCACGCGGCCAGCGCACCCGACACCAGCACGGCGGCGACGATCCGGAGGACGCGGGTCACCGGCACTCCTCTCCCACGCAGACGATCTCCGGCGGAGATCATCGCATCCGGTGCCGACGTCCCGGTTGACAGCGGGCCCCGCTCGGACATCCTGGACGGGTGAGAATTCCGAGGCCCGACGCGCGGGCGAAGGCGGTCCTCGCGGCGCTGACGGCGGTCTCGCTGCTGGTGACGCTGATCGTCCGGGGGCGTCAGGATCTCGTCGGGGTGACCCTGGCGCTGCTCTGCGTCCTGTCGACGATGATCGCGGCGGTGTCGGTGGCGGCGGCCCGGCAGGAGGACGGCACGGAACCGGCGGTCACGCCGGGCGGCCCGGGGCAGCCGGCCGGGGGCCTGTACGGCGTCGACGCCGACACGCTGGAGTCGCTCGACCACCGGGAGACCGTCCGCGCCATGCGGGAGCGTCACCGGGGACGCGGCGGCTCAGCGGCCCGTGAGGGTGGGTGAGGCGAGCGCGTCGAGCCCGCGCCCGGCCAGGCAGCGGTACGTCCGGTCGGCGTCGGCCCCGGCCGGGGGCAGCACCTCGAGGTTCCAGCCGTCCGCGTAGCTGATCCCGCTGGTGAGCCGGAAGGTGGTCTCGTTGCAGACCCGGCGCACCACCGCGTCCGTGCTGACCTCGTCGTGGCCGGCGCCGACCAGGGTGTCCGGGAGCCTGCCCTCGGCGTAGCTCTCCCAGGTGTGCTGGCCGTCGCAGGGCACCCGGGCCGCCCGGGCCCGCGCGCCGCGCACCTCCATCGGCCCGAAGCACTCCAGCTCGTCGGCGCAGCCCGCGCCAGCGGGCAACCCGGTCGTCAGGGCACAGGCGGGCAGCACCGCGCTCCTCGCCGCCACGCTCGTCGCCGCCACGCCGGCCGTCGGCGACGGGCCCGGGGAGGACACCGCGCCGGCCAGCCAGGCGCCCGCACCGGCCGAGGCGGCCAGCGCGACCATCCCGGCACCGCCGAGGAACCAGCGCCGTCGACGCCGCTGGCCGACGGTGGGCACCGTGGGGTGGAGGTCCTCCACCGGCGGTCGCGGGGCGGGCCGGGAAGCGCGGTCGACGGCGTAGGGGCCGACGGGGCCGGGCCCGCCGCCGACCGGCCCCGGCACGCCCGTGCCGCCGACCGGGGAGTTGGCCGGACCGAGCGGCAGGCCGGCCAGCAGGTCGCGCAGCTCGACGGCCGAGGGACGCTCGCCGGGATCGTTGGACATCCCGACCCGGAGCACGTCGATCATCTCGGCCGGCACCCCGGGCAGGCCGGGAACCGGCTGGTGGAACATCTCCAGCACGGTGACCAGGCTGGGGTTGCGCTCGGACTGCCAGCGCGGCGGGCGGCCGTGCATCACCGCGTAGAGGGTGGCGCAGAGGGCGTAGACGTCGACGGCGGGCGACGGCGGGCTGTGGTTGAACATCTCCGGCGGCGCGTAGGCCGGGGTGAGCACCTCCAGGGCGACCGAGGCGTCCCGCATCTCGGCCACCACCGCGAGCCCGAAGTCGGCCAGCACCGCCGAGTTGAAGTGCGAGTGGAGGATGTTCGCCGGCTTGACGTCGCGGTGCAGCACGCCGGCGGCGTGCGAGTGGGCGATCGCGTCGGCGATCTTGACCCCGAGGTCGCGCGCCTCGGCCGGCCCGAGCGGCGAGGTCCGCATCCGCTCGGCGTACGAGCCGTCGCAGAGCTCCATGATCAGGTAGGGGTGCTGGTCGACCGTGACCCCGACGTCGAAGAGGTCGACCACGTGCGGATGCGACGACATCCGCCCGGCGGCCCGCGCCTCGCGCAGGAAGCGGGCCTGGTCGTGCTCGCTGTCGAGCGTGCGATTCTCCACCTTGACCGCGACCTCGCGACCCACCGAGATCTGGGTCGCCTTGTAGATCGTCGCGTAGCCTCCCCTGGCAAACACGTGCAGATCGGTCAGACCGGGCACAATGGGCAACGGCAGGGCGCCGGGCGGGGTCTCGGTCACAGCTCTGAAAATACCCAACCGGACCGGCGGCTCAGTGAACCGCACCAGCGGCCGGGACGGCACCGGCGGCGGAGCCGCCTCCGCCACCCACCGCCCCCGGACCCGCGCGACGGTCGTCCCACCAGAGCCCGACGGCGGTCGCCACCGCGCCGAGGCCCTCCCAGGCAGCCACCCCGAAGAACCGCCCGGGCGCGACGTCGGCCAGCACCGCGATGCTGAACACCGCGAACGTCACCAGCCGGAACACCACCGTGAAGCGGAAGAACGGGCGCCACTCGGTGGCGGTGGCGAGCAGGTAGTAGACCCCCATGTTGAACGAGGCCATCGAGGAGGCGACCAGGAAGGTGCCGGTGTGGTCGCCGACCGCGCGGGTCTCCGGCACCTCGAAGCCGAGCAGGCGCAGCAGCGCCTCCGGCCAGACCAGCCCGACCGCGCCCATGAGCAGGGCCAGCACGCCGAAGACCGCGATCGTCCATCCGGCGGCCGAACGCGGCAACCTCATCACGGCCCTCCCCAGACCCGACGCGGTCGCACGACCGACCGCCCCTCGGACCTGACACGCTATCGGCCACCCCCGACAGACCGCATCCCCAGAACCGCCAGACCTTTCCGGCCCCGGGACCGGGCGGGACTAGGGGGTGGCGAGGCGGGCCCGCAGGGCGTCGGCGTCGGCGCGCTCGCTGCGCTGCTCCGTCGTGTACGCCAGGCGGACCGCCTCCTCGGCGCTGGCCAGCGCCTCCTCCGGCCGGCCGCAGGCCGCGAGCGCCTCGGCGAGCACGCGCGCGGCGACCACCTGGCTGCGCACGTCCTCCGCCGGGACGGTGACGGCCCGCCGGGCCCAGTCCAGCGCCTGCTCGTGCTGGCCGTGGGCGAGCAGCGCGGACGCGTACCGGGCCAGGGTGTGGCGGCGGGAGAAGAGCAGCGAGGGCACGGTGGCGGCGGCCGTGGCCACCGGGGCGAGCAGCCCGACGGCGGTCGCGGAGTCGCCGGCGGCCAGCCGGGCGGTGGCCAGCAGCACCCGGGGCCCCACCTGGGCGGGCGCCTGCGGGTTGTGCGGCTCGACGGCGGTCAGCACCGAGCGGGCGTCCCGCTCGGCCGTCTCGCAGTCGCCCAGATCCAGCGCCACGAACCCGCGCAGCGTGCCCGCCATCCCGGTGAGCAGCGGGTGCGACGTCCGCTCCGCGTACGACAGCGCGTCGGTGAGCAGGTCGGCGGCGTGCCCCGGCTCGCCCAGCCCGCGCGCCACGACCCCCCGGACGACCAGCGCGAACCCGCGCCCCCAGTCGTCGGAGGCGGCGGCGAACTCCCGGTACGCCCGGCGGGCCCCCCGGTCCGCCTCGGCCAGCTCGCCCAGCTCGGCGGTGGCGAACGCCTCGACCGCGCGCAGCGTGCCCACCGCCCACGCCTCGCCGACCCGCTCGCCGAACGGCAGGAAGACCTGCGCCATCCGGCACGCCTCGCGCAGCCGGCCGGCGAGCAGCCGGGCGAAGGCGGTGGTGCCGCGCAGCCACGCCCGCCCGTACGGGTCCTTCAGCTCGGCGAAGAGCCGGGCGGCCCGGCCGAGCACGGCGTCGGTGCCGGCGAAGTCGCCCCGGGTCGTGGTGACCCAGGCCAGGTTCTGCAACGACCACGCCTGCCCCCGGCGGTCCTGCGCCTGGAGGCTGACCTGGTACGACGCGGCGAGCCGGCTGCTGGCCTGCCCCAACCGCCCGGCGACGAAGTCGGCCATGCCGAGGCGGCGCATCGCGGAGGCGCGCAGCGTCGGCAGCCCTCCGGCGGTGGCCACCTGCAACGCCTCCTGCCAGCAGGCCACCGCGCGCCCCTGGTCGCCCATGGTCTGGTGGGCCTGCCCGGCGAGCAGCAGCGCGCTGGTCCGCACGACGGACTCGTCGCCGGCGTTGGCGGCGATCTTCTCGGCGAACGCGAGGGCGTCGGCGGGGCGACCGACCTGGAGCAGCGCCCGGGCGTGCACCACCCGGTCGGCCGCCGGCACCCCGTCGCGGGCCAGCTCGGCGGCGCGTTCGGCGTACTCCACGGCCATCGCCGGCTCGCCCGCCTGCAGCGACCGGCGCGCGGCCCCGCCGAGCGCGGCGACGCCCAGACCGACGACGGCCCGCGCCGGCGCGTCCGGCCGCAGGCCGACCGCGTCGGCCAGCGCGGCGGCCCGTTCCACGTGCTGGGCCACGAAGACGTCCCGGGCCGCCTCGGAGAAGCCACCCGGCGCGCCCGCCCCCGCCGGCGGATCGGCCGCGGCCCACCGGGCCAGCGCCGCGTGCCGCTCGGCCAGCTCGGCCTTGCTCACCCCGGCGTACGCGGCCTCCCGCATCAACGGCGTCGCGAAGGCGTACCCGGTGCGGGTGCGGTGCAGCATCCGGCGTTGCAGCAGCTCCTCGACCGCCCGCTCCAGCTCGACGGCGACCACCGCCGCCGGCCGGCCGTCGCGGCCGGCCCGCTGCTCGCGCAGCGCCTCCAGCGCCCCGTCCGGCACGGTGTCGCCGACGACCGCCGCGTCCCGCAGCACGGAGCGGGCCTCCGCCGGCAGCGCGTCGATGCGCGCGGCGAGCACCGCGGCCAGGTCGCGGGAGAGCAGGCGGCTGCCGAGCGAGCCGGGCACCAGTCGCCAGCCGCCCTGGTTCGGGGAGTTTCGCTCGGCGACGGCGGTCAACGCGCCCCGCTCCATCAGCAGGGTGACCAGCTCGGCCAGGTAGAACGGGTTGCCCTGGGCGGTGGCCAGCAGCCGGTCGGTGTCGGGCTGCGGCAGCCTGCCGCCGCTGAGGTAGGTGGTGAGCAGCCGGGCCGCGTCGGCGCCGCGCAGCGGCGGCAGCGCGTGCACCTCGGCGTCCGCGACCCGGGTCAGCGCCCCGGCGGTACGCACCAGCTCCGGCCGGCCGAGCAGCAGCACCAGCACCGGGCCGGCGAGCCGGGACAGGGTGACCCCGAGGGCCTTGATGGTCTCGGCGGTGGCGTCGTGCAGGTCGTCGACGACGACCACCAGGGGCGCCTCCCCGGCGAGGGCGGTGAGCAGGTCGGCGACCGCGTTCGGCACGGCGTCGGCGTCGGCGGGCTGGGCGGTGCCCCACTCGCCCTGGTCGGCCGGGCCGCCGCCGGGCAGCTCCGCGTAACCGAGCAGGGCCAGCAGCTGGTCGGTGGCGACCGGCGCCGGCTCGCCGGAGCGGCTGAGCCGCTGACCGAGCCGGCGCAGGCGTTCCTCGACGGCCGGGCGGGTGAGCGCGGTGGCGGCGTCGTTGGGCAGGCCGACCGCCGCCCGGACCAGGTCGGCCAGGGGCGCGAGCCGGCGTCGCTCGCCGAACGCGGCGCAGCGCACCGAGAGCACCCGGGCGCCGGTGTGCGCGGCGTACCGCCCCGCGCCGACGTCGTAGCCGGCGGCGAGGCGTTCCACCTCGGCGGCGAACCGGGACTTGCCGATCCCGGCCTCGGCGGTCATCAGCAGCACCCGGGGCTCGGCGCGGTCGATGACCTCGGCCAGCCGGCCGGCGACCCGACCGATCTCGGTCTCCCGGCCGACGAAGGGGGCCTCGTCGCCGAGGCCGGACCGGGTGCCCGGGGCGTCCAGGAGGCCGAGCAGCTCGTACGCCTCGACCGGCTCGCGCTTGCCCTTGAGCCGCAGCGGGCGCAGCGCCCGCCAGGAGGCGACGTGCCGGGTGGCGGCGGAGGTCCGCGCCCCCGCGTAGACCGCGCCGACGGCGGCGGCGTCGGCCAGCCGGGCGGCGGTGTTCACGGTGTCGCCGATGACCGTGTACTCGATCGCGGCCTGGATGCCGGCGATCACGTCGCCGGTGTTCAGCCCGACGCGCAGGCCGAGCGGCGCGCCGCCGCCCCGCTCGTCGTCGAGCACCCGGCGGACCGCCCGCTGCATCGACAGCGCGGCGCGCACGGCCCGCTCGGCGTCGTCCTCGTGCGCGACCGGCGCGCCGAAGACCGCCATGATCCCGTCGCCGGTGAGCTTGTCGACGTGACCGCCGAACGTCTTCACCGCGCCGGCCAGGGCGGCGAGCACCCGGTCGGTGACCGCGCCGACGCGTTCCGGGTCGAGGTCCTCCGACCAGGAGGTGAAGTCGGACAGGTCGCCGAAGAGCACCGTCACCACGCGGCGTTCGGCCGCGGGCAGCGTCGCGGCGGCCGGCAGCGCGGCGCCGCAGTTGTGGCAGAACCGCGCGCCGGGCACGGCGACGGTTCCGCACACCGGGCAGGTCACGCTTGCCCCAACCCCGCGGCACCTCCGCCGGATTCCCGACCCAGGTACTCCAGCTGCGCCCGGACGGACCACTCGGCGGCCCACCACAGCGACCGGTCGACGTCGGCGTAGACCGTCGCGACCACCTCGGCGGCGGTGCCGGCGCCCGCGGTGACCGCCGCCCTGACCTGGTCGAGCCGGGCCCGGCGGTGGGCCAGGTAGAAGTCCGCGGCGGCGCCGCAGTCGGCCAGCGCCGGGCCGTGCCCCGGCAGCGCCGGGATCCCCCGGTACGTCGAGAGCAGCTCCAGGCTGTCCAGATAGTCCCCGAGGTGCCCGTCCGGGTGGGCGACCACGGTGGTCCCCCGGCCCAGGATCGTGTCGCCGGTGAGGACCACCCGCTCGTCGCCGTGCTCGACCAGGAAGCAGACCGAGTCGCCGGTGTGCCCGGGGGTCGGCACGAGCCGGACGCCCAGGCCGTGGCCGCCGAGTTCCTCCCCGGGGGTGGCCAGCGGCTGCCCGGCGATGGTGTGCGCCGGGTCGGCGGCGCGTACGGGCACCCCGTCGAGCAGGTCGTGCAGGCGGCGCGAGCCGTCGGTGTGGTCGGGGTGTCCGTGGGTGATCAGCACCAGGCCGACCGGCCCCCGCGCGGCGATGGCCGCCAGGTGCCCCTCGTCGGCCGGGCCCGGGTCGACGACGACGGCGTGCTCCTGGCCGGGGGCGCGCAGCACCCAGGTGTTGGTGCCGTCGAGCGTCATCGGCCCCGGGTTGGGGGCGCGCAGCAGCGTCACCCAACCCGGGAGTTCGCCGGCGAGCGCCGCCGCCGGCGCGGTGAAGTGCCCGGTCATGGCTGCGATCGTACGGCCCCGCCGGCCGCTCCCCGCGATCCTGCGCTCTGGACCCCTGGTACGTCCCAGTTCACGGCTTTTGCCGGGTGTGCAGCGCAGGATCGCGGGGCGGTGACGCCCCTCAGGAGACCTCGACGACGACCTCGACCTCGACGGGGGCGTCCAGGGGCAGCTCGGCGACGCCGACGGCGCTGCGCGCGTGCCGGCCGGCCTCCCCGAAGACCGCGCCGAACAGGTCGGAGGCGCCGTTGATCACGCCCGGGACGGCGGTGAAGCCGGGCGCGGCGGCCACGAAGCCGGTCAGCTTGACGACCTTGACGACGTTCTCCAGGCCGACCAGCGAGTCGATCGCGGCCAGCGCGTTGAGCGCGCACTGCTGGGCCAGGTCCTTGGCCTGCTCGGCGGAGACGCCGGCGCCGACCTTGCCGGTGGCGAGCAGCTTCCCCTCGACCATCGGCAGCTGCCCGGAGACGTAGACGTGCTGCCCGGACTGGACGGCCGGCACGTAGCTGGCCAACGGCGGGACCACCTCGGGCAGCGTGTGCCCGAGCTCGGCGAGCTTCGCGTGCGGACCGTTGCTCATGCCTTCGGCCGCTTCAGGTAGGCGACGAGCTGCTCCGGGTTGGGACCGGGAACCACGGAGACGAGTTCCCACCCGTCCTCACCCCAGTTGTCGAGGATCTGCTTGGTCGCGTGGACCAGCAGCGGGACCGTGGAGTATTCCCACTTCTGCATAGGTGGAGGGCTCCCTTGGCTGGAGTTCGACTTCTCGACGCACAGCCTACGGTCCGGCCGACGGGCGGGGCGCGGGACGCTGCTCCGGCGGCGTCGGCGCCTCGCCGCAGGGGCCGCCGTGCTCGTACGGCTGGGGGCAGCGGGAGCGGTCCGACAGCAGCAGGTCGCAGAAGACCCGGTGCCGGTTGTTCTGGTCGTCGGTGCTGGAGACGGTGGTCTCGCCGGCGTCCAGCTCGGCCAGGAAGCTCAACGAGGTGGCGACCGTCCCGGCCAGCGCGGTGGCCGCCCGCAGGTCGGCGACCCGGATCGGCAGGTGGATGACGAACCCGGACTCCTCCTCGTCCCGGCCGCCCGGGCCCGGCCGGCCGGGCGCGCGCACCACCTCGGCGGGTTCGGCGAGCCGCCGGTACGACCGTTCGTTGATGGGCAGGCCGGCGTTGCCCTCGGCGTCGCCCGAGGAGCCGGGCCGCCGCGCCCGGTCGCCCGCCGGGAACTGGGCCCGAGGAATTTTGTCCACGTCGCGCATGCCTTGCCTCCGGACGTCGTACCTGGTCAGGTCGTCGCTTGCGGGCCGGGACCCTTCGTCCGGCCCGCCCCCCGCGCCGCTGAGAACCTAGGTCCGGGGCGACAGTCCCGCCAACAGGACGCGCACATCTGATCACACAAAGTCACATATGCGACACAGCGTCAGTAAGGAACCTGACGGCACCCGCCGCCCCCCGGAGCGGGGAACCGACCGTTACCCTTCCGGTCGGACGGGCGCTCGCCGGCTCGCCGCCAGCTCGATCACGCTCGTCGCCCGGTCAGGCGACGACGTCGCAACCCGGGGGATGAGATGACCCAACCACCCAGCGGTGGCCCCGTCGGACCGCCGGCCGGCCAGCCGGGCTTCCCGGCGACTCCCGCCAGCGCCGTCCCGCCCGGCCCGCCCGGCCCGCCGGTCCCGCCCGGCCCGGCCGGCGCCGGTGACCCGTCGATCCCGCCTCCCCCGGCCGGGTACCCGCCCTACCAGTCACCCGCCGCGCCGAAGAAGAAGCGCGGCGTGCTCATCGCCGCCATCGCCCTGGCCGTGATCCTGCTGCTCTGCGCCGCCGGCGGCGTCGTCACGTTCCTGACGCTGCGCGCCGCCGAGAGCGGCGAGGGGGCCAAGGAGCCGGCGGTCGCGGTGGACGAGTTCCTCAAGGCCGTCTACCAGGAGCGCGACGCGGACCGGGCGGCCGGCCTGGTCTGCTCCTCGTCCCGCGACGAGAAGAAGATCGCCGCCAAGGTCGCCGAGGTCGAGAAGCACGTCTCGGCCCACCAGAACCCCCGGTTCCGGTGGAGCACCCCGAAGGTGGACGACCAGACCGGCGACCGCGCCACGGTCACCACCAAGGTCACCATGACCACCGCCGACGAGAAGGTGGCCGACCAGGACCTGCGGTTCACCGTGGTGAAGAAGACGGGTTGGTGGGTCTGCGAGGTCGCCTGAGCCCGCGGCCTGGATAGGCTCGACGGGTGCGAGCAGCAGAGTCGCCGGCCGACCCGGCCGGACCGGAGTGGCCGGCCCGCCTCCACGTCGTGACCGGCAAGGGCGGCACCGGCAAGACCAGCGTCGCGGCGGCGCTGGCCCTGGCGCTGGCCGCCGGCGGCCGGCGCACGCTGCTGGTCGAGGTCGAGGGGCGGCAGGGCATCGCCCAGCTCTTCGGCACCGACCCGCTGCCGTACGAGGAGCGGCACCTGACCGACGCGCCGGGCGGCGGGGAGGTGCGGGCCCTGGCGGTGGACGCCGAGGAGGCCCTGCTGGAGTACCTCGACATGTTCTACAAGCTCGGCGCGGCCGGCCGGGCGCTGCGCAAGCTCGGGGCGATCGACTTCGCCACCACCATCGCCCCGGGCCTGCGGGACGTCCTGCTCACCGGCAAGGTGAAGGAGGCGACCACCCGCACCAGCGGCCAGCGGCGCACGTACGACGCCGTGGTGCTGGACGCGCCCCCCACCGGGCGGATCGGCCGGTTCCTCAACGTCACCGCCGAGACGGCCCGGCTGGCCAAGGTGGGCCCGATCAAGACCCAGAGCGAGGGGGTCGCCGCGCTGCTGCGCTCCCCGATCACCGCCGTGCACGTCGTCACCCTGCTGGA
Source organism: Micromonospora sp. NPDC023644 (assembly GCF_040640115.1). Classification (NCBI taxonomy): domain Bacteria; kingdom Bacillati; phylum Actinomycetota; class Actinomycetes; order Micromonosporales; family Micromonosporaceae; genus Micromonospora; species Micromonospora sp. NPDC023644. The sequence goes on from NZ_JBFABA010000021.1 coordinate 12,263, forward strand.
GGAGATGCCGGTCCAGGAGACGGTCGACGCGATCGCCGAGCTGACCCAGCTCGGCTTCCCGGTGGGACGGGTGATCGTCAACGGCGCCCGGCCGCCGCTGCCCGCGGGCCGGTTGGTGGCCGCCGACGAGCTGGAGCGGGGGCTGCGCGCCGCCGGGCTGCCGACCGACCGGGCCACCGTCGCCGGGCTGGCCGCCGAGGCGCGCGACCAGGCGGTCCGCCGCGAGCTGGAGGACTCGCTCCGCGCCGACCTGGTGGAGCTGGGGCTGCCGATGACGGAGCTGCCGCTGCTGCCCGACGGGGTGGACCGGGCCGGCCTGGACCGGCTCGCCGCGACCCTCGTCCGAGCGGATTGACTCACACCTGCCAGCGGCACGGGCGCACGGACCGACCCGGCCCGATACGCTCGATTGGTGCCTTCCGAAGACGCGGCGCCGCAGCTGGACGTCGACCAGATCCTCGCCGATCCGGGCGTCCGGATCGTGGTCTGCTGCGGGGCGGGCGGGGTGGGGAAGACGACCACGGCCGCCGCGCTGGCCCTGCGCGCCGCGGAACGGCACGGCCGGCGCACGGTCGTGCTCACCATCGACCCGGCCCGCCGGCTGGCCCAGTCGCTCGGGCTGACCGAGCTGGACAACACCCCCCGCCAGGTCAAGGGGATCGACGTCGAGGCCAACGGCGGCGAGCTGCACGCCATGATGCTCGACATGAAGCGCACCTTCGACGACGTGGTGCTCCAGCACACCGATCCGGCGAAGGCGGCGGAGATCTTCGCCAACCCCTTCTACCAGGCCATGAGCTCGACCTTCGCCGGCACGCAGGAATACATGGCGATGGAGAAGCTGGGCCAGCTGCACGCCCGGGGCGAGTGGGACCTGATCGTGGTGGACACCCCGCCGTCCCGCTCGGCACTGGACTTCCTGGATGCCCCGGCCCGCCTGTCCCGCTTCCTCGACGGGCGGATGCTGCGGCTGCTGCTGGCCCCGGCGCGCACCGGCGGCCGGAGCATGTTCAGCCTGGTCACGGCCTCGTTCGGGATGTTCTCCAAGGTCGTGCAGAAGGTGCTCGGGGCGCAGTTGCTGACCGACCTCTCCGGTTTCGTCGCCGCGCTGGACTCGATGTTCGGCGGCTTCCGCCAGCGCGCCGAGCAGACGTACCGCATCCTCCAGGCGCGGGAGACGGCGTTCCTGCTGGTCGCGGCCCCGGAGCCGGACGCGGTCCGGGAGGCCGCCTACTTCGCGGGCCGGCTGCGCGAGGAGAGGATGCCGCTGGCGGGCCTGGTGCTCAACCGGGTGCACCGCTCGGCGGCGCCCGGGCTCGACGCGGCGGAGAGCCTGGCCGCCGCGGAGCGGCTGGCCGACCTCGGCGGGCACGAGGGCACCGTCGACGTGCTGCGGGCCCACGCGGCGCTGGCCCGGCAGGCGGCACGCGAACGGCAGGTGGCGGCCCGGTTCACCGAGGCCTTTCCGGCGGTGCCGGCGGTGTCGGTGACGGCGCAGCCCGCCGACGTGCACGACGTCGACGGGCTGCGGACGATCGGCGCGGCGATCAGCCGGCCGTGACGGCGCTCAGCCTGCGGTGCTGACTAGGATCTTGTCCTTGCCGGTCTTGTCCTTGGCGTTCTTCTTCATCGCGGCCTCGAACATCTTGCGCCAGCTCGCCACCTGGGGGTGGCGGCGCAACAGCGCCCGGCGTTCGCGTTCGGTCATGCCACCCCACACGCCGAACTCGATCCGGTTGTCCAGCGCGTCGGCCAGGCACTCGTACCGAACTGGGCAGCTCCGGCAGATCCGCTTCGCCACGTTCTGTTCGGCGCCCTGTACGAACAACGCGTCCGGGTCCCCGTTCTGACACGCCGCCAGCGACGGCCAGTCAGTGATCATGCCCATCTGTACACGTCCCCCCTTGCAGTACCTACCGACCCCGTCGCGGACCAGCCGGCAATTCCCCCCGATCGCCCGGCCTGCCTTCCCCAAGGCGGCACGGACGACATGTGGCGCTGTCGCCGCCCCCATCATGCTCTGTAGTCGACTGATTACGCAACGTTGTCGGCGAAATCCATCATTCCGGACACTCCCGGCTTCCCGGGCTTCGCGACCGCCGGTTACCCCGTCGAAGTCGGTGAAAACGCTGCGGGCCTCCTCCGTCAGGAGGGAGACTCGGCGGCGGATTCACGCAACCTCGCACCGGGGGTCGTGCGTTTAGCACAACGAGGTCGGCGCGCGCAGGAAATGGGGCAAGAACGCCCCGGCGCCCCTCGTTCCCTACTCGCGTACCCTGTCGAGGTGACCTGGATGCGGAAACGTGACCACAATGTGCTGACCAACGCCGCATCGCTACTCATATGTGGCCTGTTGGCCGGCGTGGTGGTCGCGGCGGCGGCCTTCCCCGCGGTGGCGATGTCCGGGCTGGCCGCGAAGGCCGGCGCCGAGACCTTCGGCGCACTTCCCAAGGAGCTGACGGTGGCCCGCGCGCCGCAGATCAGCTACCTTCTCGCCTCCGACGGCAAGACCCCGCTGGCGACCATGTACGACGAGAACCGTCGCGACGTGAAGCTGGCCGACATCGCGCCCGTCATGCAGAAGGCGATCATCGCCGCCGAGGACCACGACTTCTACAAGCACAACGGCGTGGACCTCAACGGCATCGCCCGGGCCTTCGTCAACAACCAGTCCAACGCGGCCAGCCAGCAGGGCGCCTCGACGCTGACCATGCAGTACGTCCGGCTCGCCATCGCCTACTCGGCGAGCCACCCGGCGGACGTGGTCGCGGCCACCGAGGACACCAGCGCCCGCAAGCTGCGCGAGATGCGCTACGCCATCCAGATCGACAAGGAGCTCTCCAAGGACGAGATCCTGGAGCGCTACCTCAACATCGCCGCGTTCGGCAACGGCGCCTACGGCATCTACGCCGCCAGCCAGGTCTACTTCAACAAGCCGCCGAGCAAGCTGAAGCTCGAGGAAGCGGCGATGCTCGCGGGCATGGTGAAGGCGCCGAGCACCAACGACCCGACCACCAAGAGCGGCCACGCGGCGGCGGTCGCCCGGCGCGACTACGTCATCGAGAACATGGTCGAGACCGGCGCCGTCACCCGCCAGGAGGCGGACGCGGCGAAGGCCGTCAAGCTCGTGGTCACCGGCAAGCGGGCCCCCAACGGCTGCGTCTCGACCAACGAGAAGGGCTGGGGCTTCTTCTGCGACTACTTCTACCGCTGGTGGATGGGGCAGGAGACGTTCGGCTCGACCACGTACGACCGCGAGCGGCGGCTGAAGAGCGGCGGCTACACCGTCGTCACCACGCTCGACCCGCAGGCCCAGCGGGGCGCCGACAAGGCCGTCCGCAAGGCCAAGTCGGAGAAGAGCAAGGAAGCCGCCATGGTGGCGGTGGTCGAGCCGGGCACCGGCCGGGTGCGGGCGCTGGCGGTGAACCGCAACTTCAAGCTCGACGATCCGAAGAAGCCGGCCAACAAGCCGCACAGCGAGCCGAAGCAGCGTAAGAAGGGCAAGCGCGGCAACTACCCGAACACCGTGAACCCGCTGCTCACCGGCGGCGACGGCATCACGGGCTACCAGGCCGGCTCCACCTTCAAGATCTTCACCATCGTGGCGGCGCTCGAGAAGGGCGTCCCGCTCGGCTACACGATCAACGCCCCGCAGCAGTTCAAGTCGGAATACATCGTCGAGGCGGGCAGCCCCGCCGCGTGCCCCGGCACCAACAAGTACTGCCCGACCAACTCCGGCAAGAAGGCCGGCGGCGTGCAGAACATGTGGAGCGCCTTCGCCCAGTCGATCAACACGTACTTCGTGCCGCTCCAGCAGCAGGTCGGCGCGGAGAACGTGGTCGACGTGGCCAAGCGGCTCGGCATCCAGTTCCGGGTCAGCAGGGAAAACGAGTGGGCCAACAACAAGGACTACGCGCACGACTGGGGCGCGTTCACCCTGGGTGTCACGGACACCACCCCGCTCGAGCTGGCCAACGCCTACGCCACCCTCGCGGCGGACGGCAAGTACTGCGAGCCCATCCCGGTGCAGGAGATCAAGGACCCGGAGGGCAAGAAGCTCGACATCGCCAACCCGCGCTGCGAGAAGCGGGTCAGCACCGAGGTGGCCCGCGCCGCCGTCGACGCCGCCCGCTGCCCGGTCGGTGACAACTCCTCCACCAGCAAGTGCGGCGGCAGCCGCACGGCCGGGAACGTCCGGGGCATCGTCGACGCGCCGGTGGCCGGCAAGTCCGGCACCACCGACTCGGAGAAGAGCGCGGCCCTGGTCGCGATGACCAAGCAGTACGCGGTGGCCGGCATCATGGCCGACCCGGACTGGCCGCAGACCAACGTCAAGATGAAGCACGCTCCCCGCGACGGCATCAACCCGCCGGTCTACGAGACGCTGCGCGACGCCATGAAGGGCAAGAAGCGGGTCAACTTCGAGCCCCCGGGCCAGAAGATCTCCGAGGGCGACCAGCGGCGGATCCCCGACGTGAAGTGCCTGGACCCGGAGCAGGCGAAGTCCCGGATCGAGGCGGAGGGCTTCGACGCGGTCATCTCCGACATCAGGGTCCCGTCGAGCTGCCCCGCCGGCAAGGCCGCCGGCACCAGCCCCGACGGCCGGACCATCAAGGGCGGCGTGGTGACCATCCAGATCAGCGCCGGCGGCGGCACCGCCCCGGGCACGACGCCCGACAACAGCCGGCCGACCAACCCCGGCCGACCGCCCAACCGCCCCGGCGGCTGAGCAGGCCGGACGAACGCCACGGGCGGGCACCCCTCGCGGGGGTGCCCGCCCGTTTCGCGTACGCGGGTAGGTGCGGCCCGGCTCAGAGGCCGAGCTGGCGGCGTACCTCGGCGGCGACCCGGCCGCCCTCGGCCCGGCCGGCCACCGCCGCCTGGGCCGCCTTCATGGCCGGGCCCATCTGCGCCTTGCCGGTGAAGCCGCCCGCGGCGAGCGCCCCCGCGACCAGCTCGGTCAGCTCGGCGTCGGGGAGCTGCTTCGGCAGGTAGCGCTCCAGCACCTCGCCCTCGGCGACCTCCTTCGCGGCCTGCTCGGTGCGGCCGGCGTCACCGAAGGCGGTGGCGGCCTCCCGGCGCTTCTTCGCCTCCTTGGTCAGCACCGCGAGCACCTCGTCGTCGGTGAGCTCGCGCTTGGCCTTCCCGGCGACCTCGGCGGTGCCGACGGCGGCGAGCGCCATCCGCAGCGTGGAGGTGGTCAGCTCGTCGCGCGCCTTCAGGGCGGCGCGCATGTCTGCGGTCAGACGGTCCTTCAGCGTGCTCATGGTCGGTGAAACTACCCTGAACGGCATGCGAAAGCGCACACTATTCCGGCTCGCGACCGGGACCGCCGCCCTCGGCGCGGCGACCCTGGCGTACGCGTCACTCGTCGAGCGCAACATGTTCACCCTGCGGCGGTACGACGTGCCGGTGCTGCCGGCCGACGCGGAGCCGCTGCGGGTCCTGCACCTGTCGGACCTGCACATGATGCCCGACCAGGGGCGCAAGCAGCGCTGGGTGGCGTCGCTGGCCGCGCTCGACCCCGACCTGGTCGTGGTCACCGGGGACAACATGGCGCACCCGGGCGCCGTGCCCGGCGTGCTGCGCGCCCTCCAGCCGCTGTTCGACTTCCCGGGTGCCTTCGTCTTCGGCTCCAACGACTACACCGGGCCGGTCTGGAAGAACCCGTTCACCTACTTCCTGCCCGACCGGGAGTACACCGAGGGCGCCGAACTGCCGCACGAGGAGCTGCGCGACGTCTTCGTCGGCGCCGGCTGGACGGACCTGAACAACGCCCGCACCACCCTGAAGGCCGGCGGCCGGGTCGTCGAGCTGCTCGGGGTGGACGACCCGCACGTCGAACGGGACGACTACGACTCCGTGGCCGGGCCGGTGTCGCCCACCGCCGACCTGTCGATCGCGCTCACCCACTCCCCCGAGCCGGCCGTCCTCGACCGGATGGCCGCCGACGGCTTCGGGCTGATGCTCGCCGGGCACACCCACGGCGGCCAGGTCTGCGTACCGGGGGTCGGTGCGCTGGTCACCAACTGCGGCCTGCCCCGCTCCATGGCACGGGGCCTGCACCGCTGGCCCGGATCCGACTCCTGGCTGCACGTCACCGCCGGGCTCGGCACCCACCCGACCGCGCCGGTCCGGTTCGCCTGCCCGCCGGAGGCGAGCGTGCTCACCCTGATCCCCCGCTGACCCGTACGCCTGCGATCCGCCGGGCCGCTGCCCCAGCCCGGCGGGTCGGCGGGTCTGCGGTGATCCGGGCGGGGTGACGCGGGGCACACGCGGCGCCGGATCCACCCGGGCCCGGGTGCGTGCGCCCTGTCGAGCTGAATCGTCCACGACATCAGGCGCAGCGTGCGCCCGGTGCCGGGCGCTTCCCGCGCGGTCGGGAGGGCCGGCACGGCGGTGGGGGTACCGAGTTGGACCCCTGAGCGGGGTGGGCTACTATTTGTCGGCACGCCTCGGGGTGTGGCGCAGCTTGGTAGCGCGCTTCGTTCGGGACGAAGAGGTCGTCGGTTCGAATCCGGCCACCCCGACCAGAGGTAAGAGCAGATCAAGGCCCCTCCAGCGAGGGGCCTTGATTCGTTTCAGGCGATCAGGGGCAGCGGTCCGCGAGGACGCAGAACTCGTTCCCCTCCGGGTCGACGAGCACGACCCAGCTCTCCTCGCCCTGGCCGACGTCGGCGTGTCGAGCACCGAGGTCGAGCAGGCGACGGACCTCCTCGTCCTGCTCCCTGTCGGTCGGGTTGACGTCGAGGTGGAGCCTGTTCTTGACGGTCTTGCCCTCGGGCACGCGCGCGAACGTCAACGTCGGTGGCACCGGGCCGAGGCGGTTCCTGCCCTCAGGCACCACAGGGGAGCCGATCGTGACGACTCCGTCTTCTTCGCCCTGCATCTCGTAGCCGAGGACCGCGCACCAGAACCGGGCGAGACCGACGGGGTCGGCGCAGTCGATCGCAAGCTCGGTGAACTTACTGGTCATGTCAGGACCTCCCAGCCAGGTAGCGGGTCCGCCGGAGCCACCCACCGGTCGCAGTGTTCCACGGCGAGGTGAGCCGCGTTCCCCCGGACGCGGGCAGGGAGCGGCGGCAGTTCCCGGCACGTGGGGACCTCGTTCCCCCGCGCTGACCCCGTCGCGATAGGACGAACAGGTGCCCGTGTCACCGCACCAGTTGTCGGGCACCGGCAACCCCACCACGTTGCAGCCCAGGTAGCGCTCAGCGGGCGCCTGGCCGCCCGCGTTGGACCACCGACCACAGCCGGCGACGGCACGCCCACCAGGGCCCGGGCCGACGACCGCTCGAAGAAGCGAAAGCGGAGGCGAGGAACGATGCCGCCATGCGTGTGCGCCACCTCGACGGCCGATCTGGGCATGACGCGGATACGGTCGTTCGTGTGTCTTGCCGACGAACTGCACTTCGGCCGGGCCGCCAAGCTCCTGCACATCACCCAGCCGGCCCTGAGCCAGCAGATCGCCCGGTTGGAGAAGGACGTCGACACCATGCTGCTGCACCGGGCCAACCGGGCCGTCTCGCTCACCCCGGCCGGGCGGGTCTTCCTGAGGGGCGCCCGGGCGGCGCTGCGGCTGATGGACGAGACGACTCTCGCCGCGCGGCACCGCGCCTCGCGTGAGCAGAGCCGTCGACTGTGCACCGCGTGCCCGCCCCGGCCGGACGAGCCGTACGACCTGCTGCTGCCGCTGACGGTCCGCCCGTGACGCCGGCGCGTCCGGCGCCACGGGCGGACCGTCGTCGGTTCACCCCTCGGCGGGGCGCACGTCAGGAGTCGCTCGGCTCCGGCAGGGTGTCCAGCTCCACGGGCACCGCCAGGGGCACCCGGATGAAATACGCCCGCCGGTACGGGACCGCGTGCCGCAGCGAGTGCGGGGACAGGTCCCCCTCCGACGGGGAGACCGCCAGGCGCAGGCGGGGCAGGCGGGTCAGCACCGCGCGGACCGCGATCTCGATCTCCAGACGGGCCAGTTCGTTGCCGGGGCAGATGTGCGGCCCCAGCCCGAACGCCAGGTGGCTGCGGCTGCCGAGCCGCTCCTCGGCGACCTCGTCGGGGTTCGGGTAGCGGTTCGGGTCCCGGTTCGCCGCGCCGATGGACAGCAGGACCGCGTCCCCCTTGGCGATGTCCTGCCCGGCCAGCTCGAAGTCCTCGGTCGCGAACCGGCGCACGCCGGTGTGCACGGTGCCGTACAGGCGCAGGAACTCCTCCAGCACGCCGGGGAGCCGGTCCGGGTCCTCGAAGACGTCGGCGAAGCGCTCCCGGTCGGCGAGCAGGCCGAGCAGCGTCCCGGCGATCATGCCCACCGAGGTGTCGTACCCGCCGACCAGCATCACCGTGGTCAGGCTCAGGATCTCCTGCGCGTCGTACGGATTGCCGTCCTGGTCGCGGGCCGCCACCCAGTACGACAGCATGTCGTCGCTCGGGTTGTCGGTCTTGGCCTGGACCAGCTCGCTGAGGAAGCCGATCATCGCCGCGCCCGACTCCTTCTGCACCTTCGCGTCGAGGGCGAGCATGCCGTCGCCCCAGCGCTGGAAGTCCGCCCGCCGCTCGACCGGCACCCCGAGCATCTCCGCGATGACGATGAGCGGCAGGGGCAGGGCCAGGTCGGTCATCAGGTCGGCCCTGCCCGTCTCGGCGAGCTTCTTGGCGACGTCGTCGATCAGCTCCTCGGTGAGCGCGACGATCCGGGGCTCCAGCCGCTTGATGGAGCGCGGCGCGAAGGCCTGGTTGAGGGCCCGACGCAGCCGCGTGTGCTCCGGCGGGTCCTCCGTGACGACCGACTTGGCGAGGAGCTGCGTGGGGCCCGCCGCACGCTGGTAGTCCGGCCCGGCGTTCTCCAGCCGCCGGGAGAGCCGGGGGTCGCGCAGGCCCTGGCGTACGGCCTCGTGCTCGGTGACGAACCACGCCGGGATGCCCTGCGGGGTGACCACCTTGCGCACCGGACACCCGCTGGCGTGCAGCTCGCGGTACTTGGCGTGCGGATCGTCGAAGAAGGTGTCGAACACCGGGTCGGGTGCGGTCTGTTCGGTGGTCATGGGAGGGGTCCCTTCACTCGCGTGTCAAGCGGTCGTGCCGGCATGGAACGGCCCTCGTCGAACCCGGATCACTCCACAGTGGATAGATGTGGCGCGGCGCGCGACCGCCTCTCGACGATCACCACGAATCTCCCGGGGGAGCGAGCCACCGACCCGCACCGCGCCGGACCACCGGCGGTGCCGACTTCCCGCTGCCGGGGCTTACGCGGAGAAGCCTAGGGAACACCCTTCGTGTTCGTCTAATCACGAATTCTTATCGCCCCTGCCGGCGGGCGGGCCCGCCGGAGGCGACCCGCTCAGTCCTGCCGCTCGGTGCGCGCGATCTCGGTGAACGCGGCGGTCAGGTAGCCGTCGAGGGGCCGGCCGGTGGCGGCGAGCAGGTCGGCGACGAGCAGCGGCGCGTGCCGCGCCACGTCGGGCGGGTCGGGCGGCGACTCGTCGCCGTCCGGGTCGTAGACGCCGAGGGCGCCCGCCAGCAGGACGAGCACCACGTGCGGGTCGACGTCGGGCCGCCACTGCGCGGCGCCGCGCACGCAGCCCTCGAGCACCTGACGGACGTCGTCACCGTCCAGGCCGTCCGGGTGGGTCTCCTCCAGCAGCAGCCGGACCACCGCGCCGAGCACCAGGCCGGACCGCTCGGCCGTGGCGAGCCGGGCCACCGCGACGTCGTACGCCTCGGGGGCGCGCTCGCGCGCGGCGGCGACCGCGTCGGTGGCGGCGGTGGCGATCTCGCGGGCCGGTGCGGGCAGGTGTCGCCAGGTGGTGGTCATCCCGACCAGGATCGCAGAGAGGTACGACGCCCGCAGACGCGCTTCGGGGTGTGACACCGCGCACACGCTGCGCGGGAAACTCCGAGCGAAAAGGTCTCGCGCCGCGTCACACCCAGCGCACAGAATCGGGGGATGCTCAGTCGCGCCCTGCCCCGCCGTCCGGAAGCCCGGCGGATGCTCGTCGGCACGCTGTTGTCGGCGATCGGGCGCGGCCTCACCCTGCCGTTCCTGTTCATCTACCTGACCGACGTGCGGGGCCTCACCGACACCCGGGCCGGTCTGGTTATCGGCTGGTACGGCGTGGTCACCCTGGCGCTGTCGCCGGTCGGCGGCACGCTCATCGACCGGTTCGGGGCGCGCCGGATCCTGCTCTCGGGCCTGGTGATCGAGGCGGTCGGCACCGGGTCGCTGGCGCTGGTCGATTCGAGCGCCTCGGCGTTCGGCGTGATGACGCTGGTCGCGATGGGCAGCTCCGTCATCTGGCCCGGGCAGAACACGATCCTCGCCTCGCTCACCGACGCCGACGAGCGGCAGCGGATCTTCGGGCTGAACTTCGCCCTGCTCAACCTCGGCATCGGCGTCGGCGGCCTGACCTCCGGCGCGATCGTCGACACCACCCGCGCCGTCACCTTCCAGGCGATCTACGTGCTCGACGCGATCAGCTACCTGATGCCCGCGCTGATCCTGCTGACCCTGCCGCACGTGGGCCGCCGGCTCGCCGCCGGACCGACCGGGGACCGGACGTCGTCCGGCGGCTACCTCACCGTGCTGCGCGACCGCCCGTTCCGGCGGCTCGTCATCTTCGGCCTGGTCCTGACCACCTGCGGATACGCGCAGATCGAGGTCGGTTTCACCGCGTACGCCGTGCGGGTGGCCGAGGTGACGCCGCGCGTGGTGGCCTGGGCGCTGGCCGGCAACACGGTGATGATCGTGCTCTCCCAGCTGCTGGTCCTGCGGCGGATGGAGGGGCGCAGCCGGACGGGCGGGCTGGCGGTCGTGGGCGGGGTCTTCGCGATCGCCTGGCTGGTCCTGGGGGCTGGAGGCGTGGTCGGCCCGAGCAACGCGCTGGTCGCCGCCCTCTGCGTCGTGGCCTGCTCGGCGATCTTCGGCTTCGGCGAGACCCTGCTGTCGCCGGTGATGCCGGCGCTGACGAACGCGCTCGCCACGGACGCGCTGCGCGGCCGGTACAACGCCATGAGCTCGATGATCTTCGGCATCAGCGGGGTGATCGGCCCGGTCACGGCGGGCCCGCTGCTCGGTGCGGCCAACGGCCGGATCTGGGTCGTGGCGGTCGTCAGCGGTTGCCTGGTGGCCTCGCTCATCGCGCTCTCCCTGCGCCGGCTGCTCACGCCGGCCCAGGACGGCCGCACACCGGCCACCCCGTCGGCCACCGAACCGGCCCCCGTGCAGGCCTGACCACCGGACGGAGAACGGGCCCCGGAGCGGATGCTCCGGGGCCCGTCGGGTGTGCGTACCGCTGCCGTCAGGCGGCGGGGACCTCCGCGGTGGTGCGGATCCGGTCCAGGGCCGGCGCCGAAACCGGGGACTCGGCGGTCAGGTAGGCCACGAACGCGTCCAGGTCGATCATGCCGGTGACCGCGTTGGTGCCGCCGGTGAGGACGGTGAAGCCGTCGCCGCCGCCGGAGAGGAAGTTGTTCACCGTGACCCGGTACGTGGCGTCGGCGGTGACCGCCACCCCGCCCAGGGTGAGGCTGCCCCGGACGACCCGGGTCCCGGCGCAGGCGTCGGCGACGGTGCCGGTGGTGCCGGCCGGGTCGACGACGTAGCGGACGGTCGACGACGGGTAGAGCGTCCGGCCGGTGACGAACTGCTGCTCCAGCAGGCAGTAGAGCTGCGCGCCGGTGAGGTCGAGCGTCACGAGGTTGTTGGCGAACGGCTGCACCGTGAACGCCTCCTCGTAGGTGACCGGGCCGGCGTCGACGTCGGCGCGTACGCCACCGGGGTTCATGAAGGCGGCTACCGCCCCCTGCTCGTCGTCGGTGGCGGCGAGCTGCGCGTCGGCGACCAGGTTGCCCAGCGGGGACTCGCCCTTGACCGTACCGAAGAGGGTCTCCTGGGTCTTGGTGATCGCCTCGGTGGTCTGGCCGACCTCGCGGCCGGCCACCGGGCCGAGCACGGTCTTGTAGCGGTTGATCAGATCGGTCTGCGCCCGGTCCGGGTCGACGTCGCGGGTGACCACCACGTTCTCGGCCTTGGCGCTGATCACGTCGCCGGTGCGCCGGTCGATGGAGAGGTCGATGTCGGTGACCAGGCGACCGAAGGAGCTGGCGCTGGTGACCAGCTTGCCGTTGATGTTGCAGTTGTACGCCTGGTGGGTGTGGCCGCTGACGACCACGTCGATCGACGGGTCCATCCGGTTGGCGATGTCCACGACCGGGCCGCTGATGCCCTTGCAGTCGTTGATGCCGCCGGTGGCGTCCTGGGTGCCACCCTCGTGCATCAGCACGACGATGGTCTCGACGCCCTGGCGGCGCAGCTCGCGGGCGTACCGGTTGGCGGTCTGCGCCTCGTCGGTGAAGGTCAGGCCGGCGACGCCCTGCGGGCTGACGATCTGCGGGGTGCCCTCCAGCGTCATGCCGATGAAGCCGACCTTGACGCCCTGCACCTTGTGGATGGCGTACGGGGCCAGCAGCGGCTGACCGCTCGCGGTCTTGAACGCGTTCGCGGAGAGGTACTGGAAGCCGGCGCCCTCGTACGGGGTGCCGTCGGCGCAGCCGTCGACCGGGTGGCAGCCGCCGTTCTGGATGCGCAGCAGCTCGTCGGCGCCCTCGTCGAACTCGTGGTTCCCGACGCTGGCGTAGTCGAGCCCGGCCAGCGACAGCGCCTCGATGGTCGGCTCGTCGTGGAACGCGGCGGAGAGCAGCGGGGAGGCGCCGATCAGGTCGCCGGCCGCCACGGTGATGGTGTTCTGCTCCTTGGCGGCGCGCTTGCGCAGCTCGGCGAGCTGGGTGGCGAGGTATTCGGCCCCGCCGGCGGGCTGCCCGGCGATGGTGCCGTTGGTGGTGCCGGACGGCGGTTCGAGGTTGCCGTGGAAGTCGTTGAGGGCGAGCAGCTTGACGGCGACCGGCTTCGGGCCGGCGTCCGCCTGGTCGGGGGTGGTCGCGACCGCGCCGAGGGCGGTCACGGCGAGCGCGGTCAGGCCGATGGCGGCCCGGCGCATCCCGGGGATGGACATGGAACTCCTCGTGGAAAGCCGGCGCGGGCACCCGGGTGACGGTCCACCCCGGGTCGGGCCGCGCCGTCGGCAGGGTTCGGTCGCGGTGGCGACGGTGGGGGACGCCGCCGCGTCGCAGACAGCCTCTCATCGTCGGACGCCGTTGGTCGACCGGGGCGGGCCCGCGGGACCTGGGCATACGCCCGCCGAGCGGGAGTTCCGGACGGGCGTTTCCGACATGCCCGGCAGCGGGTGCCCAATCGTCACGGCAGTAGGTCGGGCTGGTCCAGGAAGGACCGGACGGACGGCGTACGCCGGAAGGATGATCGGATGAGCACGGGTTCCCGCCGGCGGACGCCGGGGGTGCCGCCGGCCCCGGCTGCCCGGGGCCGGCGCCCGCCTCAGCAGTACGTGTAGCTGCCGCGGCTCCCCCACGAGCAGGAGTCGATCAGGGTGCCGGACGAGTTGCGCAGGTACGCCTTGTCCCCGGTGTTGTTCCAGATGTAGTTGCCCGAGCCCCAGTAGCGGTGGGTCGAGCTGTTGGTGCCCTTTCCGGTGTGCACGAGGACGCTGGCACCCGCCGCCAGCCGGAAGTCGCCGGAGAACTTGTAGACGTGGTTGGCCTGGTCGCGCAGCGTCCAGTACTTCAGGTTGACGGCGGTGGAGCGCCGGTTGGTCAGCCGGACGTACTCGGCGTTCAGGCTGGAGTTCGAGCGGTTGTCGGCACCCGGCGAGTTGTAGTAGACCTTGGTGATCTGGATGGCCGGGGTGGCGGCCTGGGCCGGGCCGGCGGCGGTCAGCGAGACGCCCACCGTGACGGCGAGCGCCACCGCGAGACCGATCAGCCTTCTCCTCATGCGATTCCCCCACACACAGACGGCCGGTTCGTGAGGCCGGCGGATGAGCCGTGCCCGCGCACGGCCGGCCGAGGTTATCGATGCCCACTGGTCATTGTGGACGGTTAAACGGTCGCCGCGGGCGATTGCGTCCGCCCGGTTGATCTACTGCCGACCGGCGGGACGTACGCCGGTCGCCGGACCGGCCGCCGGGGTGACCGGGCGGCGCGACGACGGCCACCGGGCGTCCCGTCCCGCCCGGCGTTCGGTGCCCGGGGACCGGCCGGTGCGTCAGTCGTCCGGCGCGTCCTGCCGGTCCCGTCCCGGGGTCAGTGCGGATCCTTCCCGCCGGACAGCGCGGGTCCGTCCCCGGCGGTCAGCGCGGGTCCGTCCCCGGCGATCAGCGCCGCGACGGCCGCCGCGTCCCAGGCGTCGGCGACCCCCGGCCGGGCCAGCAGGTAGCGGACGATCCGGTCGGCGTCCCAGCCGTGCGACTCGCGCAGGCCACGGGCGATCATGCCGAGGTAGGCCGGGGCCGGGGCCCGCCACCGCACCTCGGACGCCGCCCAGGGGGCGGTGAAGGTCAGCAGCGGGAGCCCGTCGAGCCGGCCGGGGCAGAGCAGGGTCTCGTACCGGCCGGGGCCGAGGGTGGCCCGCCCGGTGGCCACGGCCTCGGCGATCAGGCCGACGTCGGCGCCGGGCTCCCGGTACATCTCCTGGGCGGCCACGTCGGCGAACTGCCCGACGTCGAGCAGGTAGGCCCGGGCCGCCGCCTCGCCGGGGAGCGCCGGGTCGTAGAACGCCATCCCGCCGGTCCACGCCCGGGACTCACCGGCGAAGTAGACGCCGCCGGGCAGCGACACCGGCACGGTACGCCTCGGGGGTCGCGGGTCCCGGCAGCCCGGGTAGGTCCGCCGTCCGCCGGGCGGGCAGCCCCCGGCCAGGTAGAAGCCGAGCCGGGCGGCGTGCAGGTTCGACCCGTACGCGACGTACCAGACCTCGTCCATCCGCGACCGCCCGTCCCCCGGCGGTCAGAACCCGCAGGTCATGCCGGCGGCGTGGCTCGCCTGCACCAGGTGCGTGGCGCATCCGCTCGCGGTGACCCGGTGCAGCAGGAAGCCGGTCGGCTCGGTGACCCAGCCGAACTGCTCCGCCGCGCTCATGGTGAGCGAACTCTGCCGCCAGGTGCTCGGCGCGGTGGTGAGCACCGTGCCGGCGAAGCTCACCGTGACCGGGCGGTGGACGTGCCCGGCGATCACCCGGACGACGTGCGGGTGCCGGGCGACCACCTCGGCCAGCCCGTCGCCGTCGGTCAGCCGGATGTCGTCGAGGAACGGGATGCCGACCGGCGCCGGCGGGTGGTGCAGGCAGACCACGGCCGGCACCTCGGGGCGGCCGGCCAGCACCCCGTCGAGCCAGCCGAGCTGGTCCTCGCCGAGACAGCCGGCGCCGCCCCCGCCCGGCATCGACGAGTCCAGCACCACGACCGTCGCCTCCGCGTGGTCCACGTGGTAGTACGCGGAGAAGCCGCCGCCGAGCCACGGCGTGCCGCCGAACGCGTCCAGCAGCGACTCCCGGTCGTCGTGGTTGCCGGCGACCAGGTGCACCGGCAGCGGGAACCGGCCGATGATCTCGCGCAGGGCCGCGTACTCGTCGGGGCCGCCGCGGTCGACCAGGTCGCCGGTGAGGACCACGCAGTCGGGCCGGGGGTTCAGCGCCAGCACCCGGCCCAGGGCGCGGTGCAGGCCGGCGGCCGGCTCGGTGGCGAGCGCGCCGGTGGTCACGTGCGGATCACTGAGCTGGGCGATGAGCATCCGTGCCTCCACTCGACCGGGACCCCCACGCTATCGCCGCGAGCCCCGGCGCGCGGCCCGCCGAACCCACAGGCCCTGTCCACAGCCTGTGGATGGCACATGTGTACGAAAGCGGTGGGCGATCTTGGTCACCGGCGGTCCGGGGCCCCGCTGAGTACGCTTGATCGCGGGCCCGCCCGCCGGTCGCAGCCCTCCCTACCTGGAACGACGTGCCGAGTGGATCACGAGCGAGTCATCCGTGACGTCACGGTCCGCCTCCCCATGGCGTCGACCGTCGTCGAGGCGTGCGGGTGGACCGTCAGCGCGCTCGCCCGGCACGCGCCGGCCACCATCTCCGTCCTGCTGCACGTCCACGACCGGCTCCGCTGCGTCGCGGCCACCGGGTCCTGGCAGGTCTTCTCCACGGTGCCGCCGAAGACCGGGATCGTGGGCCGGGTGTACGCCTCCGGCGAGACCGCCGTCGTGCCCGACGTCGCCGGCGACCCCGACTACATCCCGGTACGCCCCGACGTCACCGCCGAGGTGTGCGTACCGGTGCTGGATCCGGCGGGCCGGCCCATCGGGGTGCTGGACCTCCAGTGGTGCGGCCCGACCGACCTGGCCCCGTGGCGCGACACCGCCGAGCGGCTGGCGGCC
The DNA here is from genome assembly GCF_040640115.1 of Micromonospora sp. NPDC023644. NCBI lineage: Bacteria > Bacillati > Actinomycetota > Actinomycetes > Micromonosporales > Micromonosporaceae > Micromonospora > Micromonospora sp. NPDC023644. The sequence continues at coordinate 28,535 of NZ_JBFABA010000021.1, forward strand.
CGGCTCGGCGCCCGGATCGTGGCGCTCGGCGGACCACCGCCGGAGAGCCGCAGCGAGAAGCTCCTCCGGCACGCCGCCGCGCTGACCTCCGCGTCGACGGAGTGGGACCTGTTCGCCGCCGCGATCGCCGCGGCCCGGGACGTGTCCACCCTCTCCGCGGCGGTGCTGGTGTTCGCCGGCCCGGACGGGCCCCGGCTGGGCACGCCGCCCGCCACCCCGGGCGAGCTGGAGGCCCGGATCCGGGCGGAGCTGACCGAGGCGGGACCGGCCGCGCTGGACCGGTTGGTCGCCCGCGCCCACCGCCACGGCGTGGGCTACACGCTGGGCGAGGCCGGGCACCCGCCCATCCCCGACCACCGGCCGCTGACCCGGGCCGGGGTGCGCACCCTGGTCGCGGTGCCGGTCGGCCTGCCCGCCGACGGCGGGGTGCTGCTGGTCGCCGACGAACGGCTGCTGCGCCCCGACCCGACCACGGTCAACCTGTTGGAGCTGCTCGCCGGCCAGGCGTGGAGCTGCCTGGACCGGCTGCGCACCCTCGCCCGCCTGCGCGAGCAGGCCAACTCGGACCCGTTGACCGGGCTGCGGCACACGGGCCCGTTCGGCCGGCGGATCGCGGTGGCCACCCCGGGGCGCACGGCCCTGCTGGCGATCGACGTGGACGGCTTCAAGACCGTCAACGACACGTACGGCCACCAGGCCGGCGACCGCGTGCTCGTCCGGCTGGCCCGGGCCCTGGAGGGGGCGCTGCGCCACGGCGACGAGCTCTACCGGGTCGGCGGCGACGAGTTCGTGGCCGTGATCGAGGTGGGTCGCCCCGAGGAGGCGGTCCGGATCGCCGAACGCCTCGCCGAGGCGGCGAGGCGGATCGGCCGCACGATCAGCGTCGGGGTGGCCCTTCCCCGCCCGGGCGAGTCACCCGAGGCCACGCTGCGCCGCGCCGACCAGGCGCTGTACGCGGTCAAACGGCACGGCCGCGACGGCGTCCGCCTGGCCCCCGCCTGACCCTCCCGCCCGTGCCGCGGACCAGCCCCCGGTTCAGGCCGTCGATCATGCAGTTGTGGTGCCCCGCAGAAGCCACAAGAGCCGCTCTTCCCCCACCACAAGTGCATGATCGACGCGGGCCGGCGCGGGGCGGCGCGGGTGGGGTCAGCGGGGGGTCAGTTCCCTGGCCAGGAGTTCGGCTATCTGGGCCGTGTTGAGGGCGGCGCCCTTGCGGAGGTTGTCGCCGGTGACGAAGAAGTCCAGGGCGCGGGGGTCGTCGACGGCGCGGCGGATCCGGCCCACCCAGGAGGGGTCGGTGCCGACCGCGTCGATGGGCATCGGGAACTCGCCCGCGGCAGGGTCGTCGACCAGGATCACCCCGGGCGCGTTCCGCAGCACCTCGCGGGCGCCCTCGGCGTCCACCTCGGTGGCGAAGACCGCGTGCACCGCGACGGAGTGGCCGGTCACCACCGGGACCCGTACGCAGGTGGCGGAGACCTTCAGGTCGGGCAGCCCGAGGATCTTGCGCGACTCGTTGCGCAGCTTCATCTCCTCGGACGACCATCCCGCGTCGGCCAGGGAGCCGGCCCAGGGCACCACGTTCAGCGCCAGCGGCGCGGGGAACGGGCCCACGTCGTCGCCGACCGCCTGGCGTACGTCGCCGGGGCGGGAGCCGAGCACCCGGTCGCCCGCGATCTTGGTCAGCTGGGCGTGCAGGGTGTCCACGCCGCTCTGGCCGGCGCCGGAGGCCGCCTGGTAGGAGGCGAGCACCAGTTCGCGCAGCCCGTACTCGCGGTGCAGCGGGGCGATCGCGATGATCATCGCCAGGGTGGTGCAGTTGGCGTTGGCGATGATGCCCTTCGGCCGGTTGCGTACCTGCTCGGGGTTGATCTCCGGCACCACCAGCGGGACGTCGCGGTCCATCCGGAAGGCGCCGGAGTTGTCCACCGCGACGGCCCCGCGGCCGACCGCGATCGGCGCCCACCGCGCGGAGACCTCGTCCGGGACGTCGAACATCGCCACGTCGACGCCGTCGAACGCCTCCGGGGTCAGCGCCTGGACGGTCAGCTCCTCGCCCCGGCAGCGCAGCCGCCGCCCGACCGAGCGCTCGGAGGCGAGCAGCCGGATCTCGCCCCAGACGTTCTTGCGGCCGCTGAGCAGCTCGCACATCACCGTGCCGACGGCACCGGTCGCCCCGACCACGGCCAGGGTGGGCAGCGGCGACACGGTGGCTACCGTCCCGTCCCCGCGTAGACGACGGCCTCGGTGTCGCCACCGAGGTCGAAGGCCTCGTGGATGGCGCGCACGGCGGCGTCCAGGTCGGTGTCGCGGCAGACCACGGAGACCCGGATCTCCGAGGTGGAGATCATCTCGATGTTCACCCCCGCCGCGCCCAGGGCGGCGAAGAAGCCGGCCGCGACGCCGGGGTGCGAGCGCATGCCGGCCCCGATCAGCGAGACCTTGCCGACGTGGTCGTCGTAGAGCAGGCCCTTGAACTTGACCGACTCCTGGATCTTGCTCAGGGCGGCCATGGCCGTCGGGCCGTCGGCCTTGGGCAGCGTGAAGGAGATGTCCGTGCGGCCCGTGCCCTCGGTGGACACGTTCTGCACGATCATGTCGAGGTTGATCTCGGCGCCGGCCACGGTGTCGAAGATCCGCGCGGCGGCGCCCGGCTCGTCGGGCACCCCCACGATCGTGATCTTGGCTTCGCTGCGGTCGTGGGCGACCCCGGTGATCAGTGCTTGCTCCACAGGAAGGTCCTCCATCGATCCGGTGACCATCGTGCCGGTGTTGGTCGAGTATGACGAACGGACGTGGATCGGCAAGCCCGCCCGGCGGGCGTACTCCACGCTGCGCAGGTGCAGGATCTTGGCGCCGCAGGCGGCCAGCTCCAGCATCTCCTCGTAGGTGATCTGGGTGATGTGCCGCGCGTTCGGGACGATCCGCGGGTCGGCGCTGAAGACGCCGTCCACGTCGGTGTAGATCTCGCAGACGTCCGCGTGCAGCGCGGCGGCGAGCGCCACGGCGGTGGTGTCGGAGCCGCCCCGGCCCAGCGTGGTGACGTCCTTGGTGTCCTGCGAGACGCCCTGGAAGCCGGCGACGATGACCACCGCGCCCTCGTCGAGCGCGCCCTTGAGCCGGCCCGGCGTGACGTCGATGATCCGCGCCCGGCCGTGCACCGACGTGGTGATCACGCCCGCCTGGGAGCCGGTGAACGAGCGGGCCTCGTACCCCAGGTTGTGGATGGCCATGGCGAGCAGCGCCATGGAGATCCGCTCCCCGGCGGTGAGCAGCATGTCCAGCTCGCGGCCCGGCGGCAGCGGGCTGACCTGGTTGGCCAGGTCGAGCAGCTCGTCTGTCGTGTCCCCCATGGCGGAGACCACCACGACGACGTCGTCGCCGGCCTTGCGGGCGGCGACGATGCGCTCGGCCACCCGCTTGATCCGCTCCGCGTTGGCGACGGAGGACCCGCCGTACTTCTGCACCACGAGTGCCACGACGGTGCACTCCCTCCCAGCGACGACCCTGAGCGTGCCGACGCCGCCGGATCTCAGCCGGCGGCGCGCGTCAGACGCACCCAGGGTATCGGTCGGCCGACCCGGGCGGGTCGGGTGATCCCACGATCCGGCCCGGCCGCGCGGGGCGGGGTGGCCCGCGACACGCCGGGGCGCTGCGCGCGGCAGGGCCCACGCGCGCCGTTTCCGGGCCGCAGAATGGCCCCGTGCACGCCCATCCCCGCCCGGCCGGCCCTGCCGCGAAGCCCGTGCGAGCGGCCCGACGCCTCGCCGGCCCGCTCGCGATCGCCCTGCCCGCGCTCCTCGTCGCCTGCACCGCCGACCAGCCGGTCGCCCGGCCCACCCCCACCTCGACACCGGCGCCGGCGGGGCTGGACGCGGCGCGCGACGAGCTGGCCGCGCTGGCGGCCGCCGCGCAGGACCGGCACCTGGTCGCCAGTTACACGCTGCGCGCCCCCGGGTCCCCGGACCGGACGATCCTGGTGACCAGCGCGAACGACGGCAGCTGGCGCGTCGACGTGCCGGGCGGCGCGCTCGGCGGGACCGCCGACGTCTCGTTCGCCGCCACCGCCGACGGGCTGTTCCAGTGCGCCCTGCCGTCCGCCGCCCGGCCCGAGCCGGCGGCCTGCGTACGCCTCGGCGACCCGGACGAGGCCGTGCCGCGGCGGCTCGATCCCCGGGTGCAGCACCCGTTCACCGACTGGCTGGACGTGCTGACCGACCAGCGGGCCCCGCTCGCCGTCTCGCCCGCCCAGCCGCCGCCCGGCGCGTCCGGCGCCTGCTACTCGGTCGAGACCACCTCGGCGTCGATCAACGCGCCGCTCGACGTGGGGATCTACTGCTACGGCCCCGACGGCACGCCCACGGCGGTGCGTACGGCGTTCGGCACGCTGATCCTCGCCGGGACGCCCGCGCCGGCCCCGGCCACCGTGCAGCTGGCCGGGCCGGTGGTCGACGCCGAGCCGCTCGGCACGGCGACGCCGGAGCCGACCGCGGAACCGACCGTGAGCCCGAGCGCGGGAACGTTCTGACCACGGGTGACGTTACGGGTGCCGTTCGCCACATTCGGACATCCCGCCCTTAACTACTGAATCGCCCTTACGGGACACTCGCCCCATGGCCGACCTCACCCCGCTGCTCGCGTTCCGCTGGAGCCCCCGGTCCTTCGACCCGGTGGCGGAGCTGTCCCGCCAGGACGCGTCCGCGCTGCTGGAGGCGGCCCGCTGGGCGCCCTCGGCCGGCAACGCCCAACCGTGGCGGTTCGCGCTCGGGCACCGGGACGACGAGACGTTCAAGCGGATCCTGGTCAACCTGCCGGAACGGGACCAGCGGTGGGCCCAGCGCGCCTCCGCGCTGCTGCTGTGCGCCCACCGCACGGGCTCCGCCCGGCACGCGTACGACCTGGGCCAGGCGGTCGCCCACCTCACCGTGCAGGCCACGGCGCTCGGCCTGCACGTACGCCAGCTGCGCGACCTCGACCACGCCGGCCTGGCCGCCGACCTCGACCTGCCGGCGGGCGTACGGCCGCACGCGGTGGCCGCCGTCGGGCAGCTCGGCGACCCGCTCAGCCTCCCCGCCGACCTGCTCCGCTCGGAGACCGGCCTGCGCCGCCGCCTCCCCCTGGCCGAACTCATGCTGACCTGCCAGGCTGCGAAGTGCGTCTCATAGTCCGGACCGGCCTTCCCGCACCCCGGCCAGCCACGTAGGGTTACCTGGTCATGTGGCAGGCGTACCTCCTCCTTGGTCGCCGCGACGAGGCCTGAAGGCCGGCACCTCGTCGCGGAGTCGAACCGCGCCGTCCAGCACATCCGAACTTCCCATCGGCAACCGCCCGGGCACCGTCGCCCGGCACCTGGCCGACACCTTCCGATTGCTGACGCCACATGTTCCAGGGAGTACTCCGTCATGGCTCAACCCGTCACCGACGCTGAGACCGATCCGATCGCCCGGCAGCGCCCCAGCCGGATGCCGTACCACCGCTACCAGCCGTACCAGCAACAGTTCCGGATCGACCTGCCCGACCGCGGCTGGCCGACCCGGCACGTCGAGGTCGCGCCGCGCTGGTGCGCGGTGGACCTGCGCGACGGCAACCAGGCGCTGATCGACCCGATGTCACCGGAGCGCAAGCGCCGGATGTTCCAGCTGCTGGTGCAGATGGGCTACAAGGAGATCGAGGTCGGCTTCCCCTCGGCCAGCCAGACGGACTACGACTTCGTGCGGCAGCTCATCGAGCAGGACCTGATCCCGGAGGACGTCACGATCCAGGTGCTCACCCAGTGCCGGGAGCACCTGATCGACCGGACCTTCGAGTCGTTGCGCGGCGCGCGGCGGGCGATCGTGCACTTCTACAACTCGACCTCCACGCTCCAGCGGCGGGTGGTCTTCGGGCTGGACCGCGACGGCATCGCGGACATCGCCACCCAGGGCGCGCGGCTCTGCCGCAAGTACGCGGAGATCCACACCCCGGACACGGACATCCACTACGAGTACTCGCCCGAGTCCTACACGGGCACGGAGCTGGAGTACGCGCTGGAGGTCTGCGCCAAGGTCATCGAGGTGGTCGACCCGACCCCGGACCGCAAGCTGATCGTCAACCTGCCGGCCACCGTCGAGATGGCGATGCCGAACGTCTACGCCGACTCGATCGAGTGGATGCACCGGCACCTGCCCCGCCGCGACAGCCTGGTGCTGAGCCTGCACCCGCACAACGACCGGGGCACCGGCGTCGCCGCCGCCGAGCTGGGGCTGCTGGCCGGCGCGGACCGGGTCGAGGGCTGCCTCTTCGGCAACGGCGAGCGCACCGGCAACGTCGACCTGGTGACGCTGGGGCTGAATCTCTTCTCCCAGGGCGTCGACCCGATGATCGACTTCTCGAACATCGACGAGGTGCGGCGCGCCGTCGAGTACTGCAACCAGCTCCCGGTGCACGAGCGCCACCCGTACGCGGGCGACCTGGTCTACACCGCCTTCTCCGGCTCCCACCAGGACGCGATCAAGAAGGGCTTCGACGCGCTCGCCAAGGACGCGGCGGCGGCCGGGGTGCCCATCGACCAGCACACCTGGGCGGTGCCCTACCTGCCGATCGACCCGAAGGACCTGGGCCGCACCTACGAGGCGGTCATCCGCGTCAACTCGCAGTCCGGCAAGGGCGGCGTCGCGTACATCATGAAGAGCGAGCACCAGCTCGACCTGCCGCGCCGGCTCCAGATCGAGTTCTCCGGCGTGGTCCAGCAGGTGACCGACCACGACGGCGGCGAGGTCGACCCGGGCACGATGTGGGAGATCTTCGCCGGGCACTACCTGCTCGACCACCAGGTCGACCCGGCGCTCACCCTGGACGGGTACGCCATCGGCACCGCCGAGGGCAAGGTCGAGATCGAGGCCCGCGTCGGCCTGGGCGGGGAGCCCCGCTCGCTGACCGCGGTCGGCAACGGCCCGATCGACGCGTACGTCAACGCGCTCCAGTCGGTGGGCGTGGCGGTACGGGTGCTCGACTACCACGAGCACGCGCTCTCCTCCGGCGGGGACGCGCAGGCCGCCGCCTACGTGGAGTGCGAGGTCGACGGTCGTACGGTCTGGGGCGTCGGCACCGACGCCAACATCGTCACCGCCTCCGTGAAGGCCGTGACGAGCGCCGTCAACCGCGCCCGCGCCTGACGGGCCGGGAAGGGCACCCGTTCAGGCAGGGTGCCCTTCCCGACGCCGGGGTGGGCGGTGGATGAGCAGGGCCGCCATCGCCGCCCCGGCCAGCAGCAGGCCGGCGCACCAGAGCATCGCGCCCCGGTACGCGGCGGTCAGCGCGGCCGGCTGCGCGTAGCCGGAGCCGGAGAGCCCGACCAGCAGCGGAAGCGCCGCCACCGCCAGCAGGCCGCCGGCGCGGGACGCGGCGTTGTTGAAGCCGCTCGCCACGCCGGCGAACCGGTCGTCGACCGCGGCCAGCACGGAGGCGGTCAGCGGAGCCACCACCAGCGTCAGCCCGATCCCGAAGAGCACCACCCCGGGCAGCACGTCCCGCCAGTACGACGCGTCGGGGCCGACGCCGCGCAGCAGCACCAGCCCGGCGGCGGCCACCACCGGCCCGACGGTCAGCGGCAGCCGCGGCCCGATCCGCGCCGACAGCGCGCCGGCCCGGGCCGAGCCGACCAGCAGCAGCACCGTCATCGGCAGCAGGGCGACCCCGGTGAGCAGCGCCGACCAGCCGACCACGTTCTGCAGGTAGACGGCGAGGAAGAACGTGAAGCCGCCGAGCGCCGCGTAGACGAGCACGGTGAAGACGTTCAGCACGGAGAAGAGCCGGCTGCCGAACAGGCCGGTGGGCAGCATCGCGGCGTCCCCCCGGCGCCGCTCGACCAGCACGAAGGCCGCCGCGCCGGCCACGCCCGCCAGCGCGGCTACGAGCACCGGCACCGAGTCGAAGCCCCGGACGGGGGCGTCGATCAGCGCGTACGTGACGCCGGCCAGGGCGAGCGCGCCGAGCAGCGCGCCGGCCACGTCGAACCGGCGGCGGCGCCCCGACGCCCCGGTGCGGGAGGCGGCCTCGTCCCGGCTCTCCGGCACCCAGCGCAGCGCCGCCAGCAGCACGAGCACGGCCAGCGGCAGGTTCAGGAAGAAGATCCACCGCCAGGAGAGCGCGTCGATCAGCCAGCCGCCGAGGAACGGGCCGAGCGCGGTGGAGACGCCGGACAGCCCCGACCACGCGCCGATCGCGCGGCCCCGGTCGTCCGGGTGGAAGCTGGCCTGGAGCACCGACAGCGAGCCGGGGGTGAGCAGCGCGCCCCCGGCGCCCTGGAGGAACCGGGCCGCGATCAGCCACTCGGTGCCCTGGGCCAGGCCGCAGAGCAGCGACGCGAGGGTGAACCAGACCACCCCGAGCAGGAAGACCCGCCGCCGCCCGAAGCGGTCGCCGAGCGCGCCGCCGAGCAGGACGAAGGCGGCGAGCATCAGCAGGTAGCCGTTCACCGTCCACTGGAGACCGGCGACGGTGGCGCCGAGGTCCGCGCCGAGGCGGGGCAGCGCCACGTTGACCACGGTGGTGTCCAGGAAGACCATGCCGGAGGCGAGGACGGCCGCGAGCAGGGTGCCCCGCCCGCGGGCGGTGCCCAGCCGGAGCGCGGGGGCGGTTTCGGTCATGGGGTCCAATCTGCCTCGCACGATATGAGAGACGCCACGAATCGCCGAAACCAGGCCCGGGTACTGTGCGGGATCGCCGGGAGCCCGCAAGCTGGAGAGGTGTCGTCTGTGCGTACCAGATCAGGACCGCGCGCCGCGGTGACGGCCGCGCTCGCCGCGGCGCTGGCGCTCGGCGCGGCCGGTTGTGCCGCCGTCGACGAGCCGGACACCCCGCCGAGCAGCGGTGGTGGCGGCAACGCCGCGCAGAAGCTGACCCAGCTCACCGTGGCCACCGCCGGGTCGATGAAGGGCTACAGCCGGGAGCGCTTCCCGCACTGGCGGGACACCGGCAAGAACTGCGACGTACGCGACAGCGTGCTGAAGCGCGACGGGGAGGACATCCGGCTCTCCGGCTGCAACGTCGTCGACGGCCGCTGGGAGAGCGTGTACGACGACCGCGCCCTCACCGACCCCTCCGACGTGGACATCGACCACATGGTGCCGCTGGCGAACGCGTGGCGTTCGGGCGCCGACGAGTGGGACGACGCGAAGCGCGGCGAGTTCGCCAACGATCTGGACCGGCCGCAGCTGATCGCGGTTTCCGCCTCCTCCAACCGGGCAAAGGGTGACCAGGACCCGTCCCAGTGGAAGCCGGCGAACCGGTCGTTCTGGTGCCAGTACGCCGAGAACTGGGTGACGGTCAAGCACCACTGGCGGCTCACGGTGACCACCGCCGAGAAGGCCGCCCTGACCGACATGCTGGAGGGCTGCACATGGGCGAGCAAGCCGTGACCGGAGCCGGGGCGACGCCCGCCCCGGAGCAGACGCCGGACGCCACCGGGGAGGACGCGGCGGCGGCCACCGGCAGTGCGTCGGCCGGGCCGACCACGGCCGGCATGACGGCGGACGGCGCGGCCGGCGCGACGACCGGGGTGCCGGGGGCCGGCATGGCCGCCGACGCCGAGGGCACGTCGACCGCCGCGCAGGAGCGTACGGCCGACATCGTGCCCGGCCCGGGCGGGGTGATGACCGACGAGGTCGGTGTGGTCACCGGCGAGCTGACCCTGCGCACCGGGTACGCCGACGGCCAGGTCACGCTGACGGTGCAGTACAAGGACGCCGACGAGTGGTACACGGTCACCGGCGGCCGGGTCGCGCTGGCCGACCCGGCCGGGCTGGACGCGGTGCACGGCGTCGCGGTCGCGCTGCTGCACCGCCCCGAGGGCTGACCCCACCGCCGCGAGGGCTGGCCCCCAGCGCCCGGCGCCCGGACGCGGCCCCCGTCCGAGGGCCGCGTCCGCGACGCGGATCAGACGTACGAGCCGGGCTCGTTGGGGGCGGAGACGATGTGCGGCTCCTCGCCCTCGCCGACCGGGCGGGTGAGCTGCACGCTGACCTTGTGCGGGCGGAGTTCCCCGCTGGCGATCCGCTCCGCGAAGTGGCAGGCGACCCGGCTGCCGCCGACGTCCCGCAGCGCGGGCCGCTCGTCGGCGCAGCGGGTCGGCTGCGCCCACGGGCAGCGGGTGTGGAACCGGCAGCCCGCCGGCGGGTTCGCGGGCGAGGGCAGGTCGCCGGCGAGCAGGATGCGCTCCCGGCGGTCCTCCACGTCCGGGTCCGGCACGGGCACCGCCGACATCAGGGCCCGCGTGTACGGGTGCATCGGCTCCGTGTAGAGCCGGTCGCTCGGCGCCTCCTCGACCAGCGCGCCCAAATACATGACGCCGACGGTGTCGGAGATGTGCCGGACCACCGCGAGGTCGTGCGCGATCACCAGATAGGTCAGGCCGAGGGTGTCCTGGAGGTCGTCGAGGAGGTTCACCACCTGGGCCTGGATCGACACGTCGAGCGCGGAGACCGGCTCGTCGGCGACGATCAGGTCGGGCCCGAGCACCAGCGCCCGGGCGATGCCGATGCGCTGCCGCTGGCCGCCGGAGAACTCGTGCGGATAGCGGGAGAGCGCCCAGCGGGGCAGGCCGACCTTGTCCAGGGTCTCGCCGATGACCCGTCGCCGCTCGTCCCGGTTGCCGCCGATGCCGTGGGCGTGCAGGCCCTCGGTGAGGATCGACTCGACGTTCTGCCGGGGGTCCAGGCTCGACATCGGGTCCTGGAAGATCATCTGCATCCGGCGGCGCATCGACCGCAGCTTGCCCGACGGCAGCTTCGTCAGTTCGACGCCGTCGAACCGGACCTCGCCGCTGGTGGGCGGGGTGAGCTGGAGCAGCGCCCGGCCCAGCGTCGACTTGCCGCAGCCGGACTCGCCGACCAGGCCGTACGTCTTCCCGCGCGGGATGCTCAGGTCGACGCCGTCGACGGCCTTCACGTGGCCGACCGTCCGATCGAAGATCACCCCCCGCCGGATCGGGAAGTGGACCTTCAGGTCGCGGACCTCGACGAGGATGTCGCTCTCGGTCACGGCTTCTCCTCCTCGCGCGGTGCGGGCACCGGGCCCGCGGTCGCCTCCGCGGCCGGGACGGTGGCGGTCGGCGCCTCCGCCGGGGCGGTGCTGGTGGCGGCCGGCCGGGGCAGGGTGCCGGGCACCGGCGCCGGGTTGACGCAGCGGTAGCTGCGGCCGTCGTGGGCGAGCACCAGCGCGGGCGGCTCCCCGACGCACTCGTCGACCCGCCGCGTGCAGCGCGGCGCGAAGGCGCAGCCGTCCGGCCAGGGCAGCAGGTCGCGGACCGAGCCGGGAATCGGGTTCAGCCGCTCGCCGCGCCCGGCGTCCAGGCGCGGCACCGAGCCGAGCAGCCCCACGGTGTACGGGTGCCGGGGCTCGCGGAACAGCGGGCGACGGCGGGCCGTCTCCACCACCCGGCCGCCGTAGAGCACGTTGATGGTGTCGCACATGCCGGCGACCACGCCCAGGTCGTGCGTGATCATCACCAGGGCGGTGCCGGACTCCCGGACCAGCTCCTTGAGCAGCTCCAGGATCTGCGCCTGGATGGTGACGTCCAGCGCCGTGGTCGGCTCGTCGGCGATCAGCAGCCGGGGCTTGCAGGCCACCGCCATCGCGATCAGGGCGCGCTGCCGCATGCCGCCCGAGAGCTGGTGCGGGTACTCCTTCAGCCGCCGCTTCGGGTCGGGGATGCCGACCCGGTCCAGCAGGGCCGCCGCCTCCTTCTCGGCCGCCGCGCCCTTCATCCCCCGGTGCCGCGTGAGCACCTCGGTGACCTGCAATCCGATCGGGATCACCGGGTTCAGCGAGGAGAGCGGGTCCTGGAAGATCATCGCGACGTCGCGGCCCCGGATGTCCCGCCGGGACCGGTCGTCGAGCTGGAGCAGGTCCGTGCCGTCGAAGACCGCCTTGCCGCCGACGCGCAGGCCCGGCTGCTTGGGCAGCAGACCCATGATCGCCAGCGAGGTGACGCTCTTGCCGCAGCCGGACTCGCCGACCAGGCCGACCACCTCGCCCGCGTCGACGGAGAAGGAGACCCCGTCGACGGCGTGCACGGTGCGCTGACCGCGCCGGGCGAAGGTGACGGAGAGATCTTCGACATCAAGCAGAGCCATGTCGGGCCCGCCTTTCGTTCGCGACTGCGGGGCTCGCAAGCTCACTCCTCGCGCTCACCGGTCCTACTTCCGCAGCTTCGGGTCGAGTGCCTCGCGCATCGCCTCGCCGAGCAGGGTGAAACCCAGCGCGGTGACGATGATGGCGAGGGCGGGCAGGATCGCCAGCCGGGGCGCGGAGTCCAGGTACTGCTGCGCGTCGGCGAGCATCACCCCCCACTCGGGGATGGAGGCGTCGTTGTTGCCGAGGCCGAGGAAGGAGAGCGCCGCGGCCTCGATGATCGCGGTGGCCAGCGTGAGGGTGGCCTGCACGATGACCGGGGCGAGCGAGTTCGGCACCACGTGGGTCAGCGCGATCTTCGGCTTCTTCACGCCCAGCGAGACGGCGGCCAGGACGTAGTCGCTGTTCGCCTGGGAGATCATCGAGCCGCGCAACAGCCGGGCGAAGACCGGCACCGACACCACGCCGACCGCGATCATGACCGTGGTCAGACCGGCACCGAGCAGGGCGGCGATGCTGATCGCCAGCAGCAGGCTCGGCATGGCCAGCAGCATGTCGACGAACCGCATCAGCACGTTGTCGACCGCCCGGCCCCACCGGCCACCGAGGCCGGCGGCGGCGCCGGCGATCCCGCCGATCAGCGAGCCGACGGCGAGGCCGATCAGGGTGGAGACCACGCCGACCAGCAGGGTCTGCCGGGCGCCGACGATCATGCGGCTGAACTCGTCGCGACCGATGTGGTCGACGCCGAACCAGTTCTCCGACCGGAAGCCGGGGAAGTCGCCGAGGCGGATCTCGCCCTTCCAGAGCTGGGCGTCCGGGGGGTGCGGGACGAAGAACGGCCCGAGGACGGCGACCAGCAGGAACAGGCTCAGGATCACCGCGCCGACGATCGCCGCCGGGTTGCGCCGCAGCCGGCGGAACGCCTCCTTCCAGAGGCTGACGCCGCGCTCGTCCTCCCGGGCCGCCAACTCGGAGAGCCGGTCGATCTTTTCCTTCTTCTTGCCGCTGGTGATCGTCATCGGACCCTCACCCTCGGGTCGATCAGGCTGTAGGAGAGGTCGACCAGGAGATTCACCAGCACGTACACCACCGCGATGATCAGGATGAAGCCCATCAGCACCGGATAGTCACGCTGGCTGATCGCCTCGTAGATGAAGGCTCCGATGCCGCTGAAGGCGAAGACGGTCTCGGTCAGCACCGCGCCGGAGAGCAGGCCACCGGTGAGCAGGCCGATCGAGGTGACCACCGGCAGCATGGAGTTGCGCAGCACGTGCCGGCGCCGGACCGTGCTCTCGGTCAGGCCCTTCGCCTCGGCGGTGCGTACGAAGTCCTCGTTGAGCACCTCCAGCACGCTGGCGCGGGTGATCCGGACGATGATCGCCAGGGGGATGCTGGCCAGCGCGACGGCCGGCAGCACCAGGTGCCAGAGCGCGTCGGCGGCGGCGTCCCACTCCCGGGTCATGATCCCGTCGAGGACGAAGAAGTTGGTGATCCGCGTCGCCCCGAGCGTCGGGTCCTGCCGGCCGCTCGCCGGGAACCAGCCGAGGTTCTCCGCGAAGATCGCCTTGAGCACGTACGCGAGGAAGAAGACGGGGATGCAGATGCCGATCAGGGAGCCGCCGACCGAGAGGTGGTCGAGCATCCGGCCGCGGCGTCGGGCCGCCAGGTAGCCCAGCGGGATGCCGAGGCCGATCGCGATCAGCATCGCGGTGATGGAGAGCTCCACCGTGCCGGGGAAGCGTTCGACGAACTCGGTGACGACGGTGCGCTTGGTGGAGGTCGACGTGCCCAGGTCCAGGCGGATCAGCCGCCGCACGAACCGGCCGTACTGCACCAGGATCGGCTCGTCGAGGCCCATGTTGCGCCGGATCGCGGCGCGCATCTCGGGCGTCCCGCGCTCACCGAGGATGGCGGTCTCGGGACCGCCGGGCAGTCGGCGGAGCCAGATGAACAGCAGGAGGGAGAGCCCGAACAGCGTGGGTATCAGCTGGAGCAGGCGTCTGACGATGAACCGGAACACGGCGGCCTCGTAAGGGGTACGGAGGGTCGCGGGCGGGCGCTGCCAAAACAGCGCCCGCCCGCGGTCGGAGCGTCAGATCAGGACTTGAACTCGGCGGTGGAGAAGCGCTCGTCGGTGAGCGGGCTCGCCTTGACCCCGGTCACGTCCTTGCCGAACACGATCGCCGGCGGCGAGTGCGACACCGGGACACCGGGCAGGAAGTCCATGATGGCCTTGTTCAGGGCCTTGTACTTCTCGGTCCGGGCCGCCACGTCGGCGGTGCTGTCCGCGTCCTTGAACTGGTCGAACAGGGCCTTGTTGGTGAAGCCCCACTCGGCCTTCGGCCGGTCGAACATGGTGCCGATGAAGTTGTAGCCGTCGCCGTAGTCACCGGTCCAGCCGAGGAAGTGCAGGTCGTGCTTGTTGCCCGAGGTGGTGGCGTTCAGGTAGTCCGGGCTCCACTTGAGCGGGATGGCCTGGACGTTGATGCCGACCGCCTTGAGGTCCGCCGAGAGCAGCTCGAAGATGTCCTTCGGGTTCGGCATGTACGGCCGGGTGACCTCGGTCGGGTAGTGGAACCGCAGGGTCAGGTTCGTCGCGCCGGCCTCGGCCAGCAGCGCCTTCGCCTTCGCCGGGTCGTAGTTGTACTTGGTGACGTCGCCGTTCCAGCCCTCGACGGTGTCCGGCATGAAGTTCTCGGCGACCTTGGCGCCCGGGGGCAGCTTCGAGTCGACCAGGGCCTGCCGGTTCAGCGCGTGCGCGATGGCCTGGCGGACCTTGACGTCGGCGAGCTTCGGGTTCCCCTTCTGGTTGATGGCCAGGTAGAGGATGTTGAACGCCGGGCGGGTCAGGACGTTGAAGCCCTCGCCCTTCAGCGGCTCGACGTCGGCCGGGCCGACCAGGTCGTAGCCCTGGATGTCGCCGGAGCGCAGCGCCTGCTTGCGCGCGTTCTCGTCCGAGATCGTCTTGTAGATGAGGGTCTTCAGCTTGGCCTTGGTGCCGGCGTAGTCCTCGTTGCGCTCGATCGTGAGCGTCTTGTTGGCGACGTCCCAGGACTTGAACTTGAACGGGCCGGTGCCGGTCGGGTGCGCCGTGGCGTAGGCCGGGTACTTGATGTCCTCGGCGGTGCCGCCCACGTTGCTGGCGTCGTACTTCTCCAGCGCGGTCGGGCTGTGCATGGAGAACGAGGGCAGCATCAGCGCGGCCGGGATCTTGCTGGAGACCCGGGTGAAGGCCAGGTCGACGGTCGTGGCGTCCTTGGCGGTGCAGGACTTGAAGAGGCTCGGCGGCAGGTCCGCGCTCTCGTTCTTGGCGAAGCCGCCCATGACGTCCTGCCAGTACGGGGTCACGTCGGGGCTCTGCATGAGGCCCTTGGCGTTGTACCAGCGGTCGAAGTTCTTGCAGACCGCCTCGGCGTTGAATTCGGTGCCGTCGTGGAACTTCACGCCGGAGCGCAGCTTGAAGGTCCACGTGGTGCCGGCGGCGTCCGGGGTCCAGGTCTCGGCCAGGCCGGGGGTGACCTTGGTGCCACCCTCCTCCGGACGGACCAGCGTCTCGAAGACCTGACGCGCCACACGCAGCGACTCACCGTCGCTGGCGAAGCTCGGGTCGAGCACCTTCGGGTCTCCGGCTACGCCGAAGACGAGGGTGTCCTTCTTGCTACCGCCGGAACTGTCATCGCGGTCGCTCTCGGCGCAGCCTGCTACCGCGAGGGCCGCGACCGCGACGGCCGCGAGGGCGACCTTCGGCCTGGATGCACGCATGGGTGCTTCACCTCGTCCTTGGGGTTACGGACAATCGTGGTGACAGGGGTCACCGATCGCCGTGACCTTAGCCGCCGTTCGGACCGGCGGGAAACCATCGAGGAACCGGTTGGTACCGGATCGTGTCTTAACCGATGCGCCCCGCCTCGAAGGCCGTTCCGGACCGCCGACAAAGGGGCATTATGTCCGGGTTGGGCGATGCCGATTTGTTACATCGATCGTCACCAGCATCGCCCGCATGTCAGAACCCCACAGTGGACCCGCGGGCGCCCGTACGGCGTCGGCCGGCACCGGGATCCGGTGCCGGCCGACGCGGGAACTCAGACGGCGCGACGGCCCTCGAAGGCCCGGCCGAGCGTGATCTCGTCGGCGTACTCCAGGTCGCCGCCGACCGGCAGGCCGCTCGCCAACCGGGTCACCGCGATGCCCATCGGCTTGACCATCAACGCCAGGTACGTCGCGGTCGCCTCGCCCTCGGTGTTCGGGTCCGTGGCCAGGATCAGCTCCCGCACCGTGCCGGCGCTGAGCCGGGCCATCAGCTCACGGATGCGCAGGTTGTCCGGCCCGATCCCCTCCAGCGGGTTGATCGCCCCGCCGAGCACGTGGTAGCGGCCCCGGAACTCGCCGGTCCGCTCGATCGCGACCACGTCCTTCGGCTCCTCGACCACGCAGAGCACCTCGTCGGTGCGGCGCGGGTCGCGGCAGATCCGGCACCGGTCGGACTCGGCCACGTTGTAGCAACTGGTGCAGAACCGCACCAGCTCCTTGACCTTGCGCAACGCCCCGGCCAGCCGGTTGACGTCGGCCGGGTCGGCGGACAGGACGTGGAAGGCGATCCGCTGGGCGCTCTTCGGGCCCACGCCCGGCAGCCGCCCCAGCTCGTCGATCAGGTCCTGGATGGCGCCCTCGTACATCTGCCGCTCAGAAACCGGGCAGGCCGAGGCCGCCCATGCCGCCGGTGACCGGGCCCATCTTCTTCTCGGTCAGCTCCCGCGCCGCCTCGGCGGCGTTGTGCATGGCCGCGACGACCAGGTCCTCCAGGGTCTCCACGTCCTCCGGGTCGACCGCCTTCGGGTCGATCTTGATCGACTTCAGCTCGCCGGTGCCGGCGACGGTCGCGGTGACCAGGCCACCGCCGGCGGTGCCGGTCAGCTCCGCCTCGGCGAGCTCGGCCTGCGCCTTGGCGATCTGCTGCTGCATCTTCTGCGCCTGCTTCAGCATCTGCTGCATGTTCGGCTGTCCACCTGGGCGCACGGATGGCTCCTTCTCGCACTCGTCTGCTCGGCCGCCGCTCAGCCTATCCGCTGTGAGCAGCCTCGCCCCGCCCGGTGCTTGGCTCGCGGCGGGTCCGGGCGCACGATCACGGGACCGACCGGACGGAGGTGGCGGATGTCCCGGGAACAGGCCGCGGCGGCCATGGAACGGCAGGCGCGGGCCTGCGTCAACATGGACGCCGCCCTCTACGCCGACCTGCTGGCGCGCGCCGCCGGCGACGTGCGGGCCGGCGGCCCGTGCGCCACCGTCATCACGGGGTACGAGGACGCCGACGCCGACGCCCTCGTGTCGCTACGCCTGCTCGGCGGCGTGCACGCGCTGGTGATCTCCGGCCGGGCGCCGGAACTGGCCCGGTTCTACCCCAGCGCGGGCGGGGCGTACCGGGCGGCGGACGCCCCCGCCTGCTGGGCCGCTTTCCGGTCGGTCGTCGAGGCCGAGCACGACACGCTGCGCGGCTGGCTGCGCCGCCCGCCCCAGACCAACGAGGTCGGCCGGGCCAACCTGCTGCTGGCCGGCCTGCTGCTCGCCGTCCACGAGGTGGGCGGGCTGCCGGTGCGCCTCGTCGAGCTGGGCGCGAGCGCCGGGCTGAACCTGCACGCCGACCGGTTCCGCGTCGAGGCCGCCGGCTTCGCCTGGGGGCCGGCCGACTCCCCGGTGCGCCTGCCCGACGCCTGGCGGGGCGGGGCGCCCGACTGGCTGCGGGAGGCGGCCGGGGCGCACCCTCGGCTGACCGTGGTGGAGCGGCTCGGCTGCGACGTCACCCCGCTCGACCCGGGCGACCCCGACGGCGCGCTCGCGCTGCGGGCGTACCTCTGGCCGGAGCACACCGCCCGCGCGGCCCGGCTGGCCGGCGCGCTGGAGCTGGCCGGGCGGCTGCCGGCCCGGGTCGTCGCGGCGGGGGCGGCCGACTTCCTCGCCGCGATCACCCCGCACCCCGGCACGCTGACCGTGGTGTGGCACTCGGTGATGCGGCAGTACGTGCCGGCCGAGGAGTGGGCGCGGGTCACCGCCGAGCTGGAGCGACTGGCCGCCGCAGGCGGCCCCGACGCGCCGGTCGCCCACCTGTCCTTCGAACCGCACCCGTGGGAAGCCCGGAACGACTTCCAGCTCCGCGCCCGGCTCGGCACCGGCCCGGAACGCCTACTGGCGGAGGCACACCCCCACGGCCTACCCGCCTGGCCCACCTGACCGCCCGCTGCGCCCGCCCGCCCGCTGCGTCCGCCCGCCCGCGATCTTGGTACGGCAGCGCCCCTGGAGGGGCCGTCTCGTACCAAGATTCCCCGTACTCGCCGATGCCTCGGGGCGGACGTGCCCCCCGTGCAGGGAGGCGCCCCGGGGGAGAGGGCGGTTAGCGGGCGTCCACTTCGTCGATCTTCTCCGCGCCGAACGCCTCGCGGAGCAGCCGTACCGCCTGTTCCTCGCTGGACTCCCGCGCGGTCTGCTCGTCGATGACCTCGTCCAGCGGCTCGTCGCCCGGGTCGAAGCCCTCGAAGTTCGGGGCCGCCGGCCGGGCGCCGCCGGGGCGTCCCCCGCCGCCGCGCACCGGGCCGTCGAAGTCCGGGTCGTACGGCGGCTCGCCGGCCCAGTCGGCGTCCGCGGTCTTCCGGACCGGCTGGCCGGTACGCGGACCACGTCCCGCCGCCGCCGCCCGCGCCGCCGCGATCGCACTGCTCACCGGCGGCCCGGCCGGGCCGGCCTGCTGCGGAGCCGTCGAGGAGCCGGCCGGCTTCGGTACGGATGGCGCGGCGGTCGCCGACGCCGTGCCGGCGCTCGCCGGCCTGGTGCCCGGCAGGCCGGTCGCCGTCGGGGAGCCGGCTGTCGTGCCGCTGGTCGACGCTGCGGTGGGCGACGTGCCGGTAGCCGACGCGCCACCCGGTCGGGCCGGCTCCGGCCAGTCTTCTTCGCTGCCGGCGCCGGTCGCGGCGCCACCCGGGCGCGCGGGCTCGGGCCAGTCCTCGGCACCGCCACCGGCACCACCGGGCCGGGCCGGTTCGGGCCAGTCCTCGGTCTCCTCGACGGCGACGCCGCCGGTCCGCGCCGCGCCTGGGGCCGGACGGGTCGCCCCGCCCGTGGGGCCACCGCCGGACGAGCCGCCCACGCCGCCGGGCCTACCGCCCGCACCAACGCCGCCAGTCGCACCGCCACCGCCGGTCGCACCGCCACCACCGGTCGCACCGCCACCGTTAGCGCCGCTGCCTGCGGCACCGCTGGCGGAGCCACCGCTGGCGGAGCCACCGCCGGTCGCACCGCCGCCTGCCGGGCCGCCGCCTGCCGGGCCGCTCCGGCCGCCGGGCGGGCCGCCATCAAGGGCACCACCGTTCGGGCCACCGCCGCTGGGGCCGCCGGCGGGCGGGTTGGTGGCGACCGGGCCGGTGGTGGGGCCGACCGGGGCCGGGGCGGCGGGAGTCGCGGGCGGGGACGCCGGACGGGCCGGGGCCGCGGAACGGGACGAACCGCCCAGCGACGCCCCACCCCGCTCGCCGGCCACCTCGCAGCGGATCTGCCAGCGCCCGCCCAGTTCCTCGTAGAGCGCGTCGGTGAGCACCTGGGCGTGGTCGGACATCATCTTGGCCAGCACCGACGACTTCACCGTCACCACGAGCGTGTCGCCGTCGAGGTCGCGGACCACCGCGTCGCGCATCAGCGCCGCGATCCGCTTGTTGGTCCGGTTGACCTTGCCGACCACCTCGGGCCAGACCCGGCGCACCGCGACCGCGTCCAGCGCGCCGGTCGCCTCCGCGCCGGGGCGGGGCGGGGCGGGGGTGGCCGGGTCGGGCATCACCGCCGACGGCGGCACCACCCGGCGGGGCGCGCCCGCCGCCGGCTCGGACGCGGCCGGGGACACCGGGGCGTTGCCCGGGGGCATCGGGGCACTGCCCGGCCCGGCCGGGGACATTGGAGCGGTCGACGCCTGGCCCTCCGGGGCGGCACCCGAGGGCCCCGCCGGGACAGCCGCGCCGACGCCGTGTGGCGCGACGCCTGGGGCACCGGTGACCGGGGCCGCCTCGGGCGAGGGGGCCGGGCCGCCGGAGGCGTACGCGGGGGCGGGCTCGGGGCGTACGGGAGGAGGGGAGGCGACCGGCGCGGGGCCGGCGGCGACCGGCGGCGCGTCGGTGCCGGCGAGGGTGAGCCGGCGCTCCATGCGTTCGAGGCGCTGGAGCAGGCCGCCGGTGCTGTCGTCGGCGCCGGGCAGCAGCATCCGGGCGCAGATCAGCTCCAGCAGCAGCCGGGGCGCGGTGGTGCCGCGCATCTCCACCAGGCCGTTGTGCACGATGTCGGCGCAGCGGGACAGCGTCGCCGGACCGAGCCGCTGGGCCTGGGCGGCCATCCGCTCGATCTGGTCGGCCGGGCCGTCGATCAGGCCCTTGGCGGCGGCGTCCGGCACCTGCTGGAGCACGATCAGGTCGCGCAGCCGCTCCAGCAGGTCGGAGGCGAACCGGCGCGCGTCGTGCCCGGCCTCGGCGACCCGGTCGACGGTCGCGTACGCCGTCGCGCCGTCCCCGGCGGCCAGCGCGTCGCACATCTCGTCGATCAGGGCGGCGTCGGTCACGCCGAGCAGGGCGGCGGCCCGGGAGTAGGTGACCCCCTCCGGCCCGGCCCCGGCGATGAGCTGGTCGAGCACGGAGAGGCTGTCCCGGGCGCTGCCGCCGCCGGCGCGCACCACCAGCGGGAAGACCGCCGGCTCGACGGCGACGCCCTCGGCCTCGCAGAGCTGCTCCAGGTAGGGCCGGAGCACCTTCGGCGGGATCAGCCGGAACGGGTAGTGGTGGGTCCGCGACTTGATCGTGCCGAGGACCTTCTCCGGCTCGGTGGTCGCGAAGATGAACTTGACGTACTCCGGCGGCTCCTCGACCAGCTTCAGCAGGGCGTTGAAGCCGGCCGACGAGACCATGTGCGCCTCGTCGATGACGTAGATCTTGAAGCGGCTCTTGGCCGGCGCGAAGATCGCCTTCTCGCGCAGCTCGCGGGCGTCGTCGACGCCGCCGTGGCTGGCCGCGTCGATCTCCAGCACGTCGATCGAGCCGCCGTCGGTGGCCAGTTCGCGGCACGACTGGCACTGCCCGCACGGCTCCGGCGTGGGGCCCTGCTCACAGTTGAGCGAGCGGGCCAGGATCCGGGCGCTGGAGGTCTTGCCGCAGCCGCGTGGGCCGGAGAAGAGGTAGGCGTGGTTGAGCCGCCCGCTGCGCAGCGCCTGCGACAGCGGTTCGGTGACGTGCTCCTGCCCGATGACCTCGGCGAAGGTGCGTGGCCGGTACTTGCGGTAGAGCGCCAGTGCCACTCGTCCCGCCTCCTCTCGACCGAGCCATTCTGCGCCGGTCGGGCGCGGGTGACCACCCACCACCCCGTGACCTGACCCGCAGGGACGTTACCGGGACCCGGAGACAGAAAGGCCTCCCGTGCACCCGGCAGAGCCCGCTTATCCTTGCTGCCTTCCGGCCCTGGGGAGGTTCACGAGATACCGCCGCACGGGAGGTACCGCCAACCCTACCCGACGCCGCGTCGATCTTCAGGGGGTGGTGGGGTGGCCCACCCGCCGGGGACCTGTATCCTCGTCTGCGGAGGATTCGCCTAGAGGCCTAGGGCGCACGCTTGGAAAGCGTGTTGGGTTAACACCCTCACGAGTTCGAATCTCGTATCCTCCGCTCGCTGAGCAGGAAGAACGACAGGGCCGGCCCCCGCGGGGACCGGCCCTGAGTCGTCTCTACGCCCACCCCTCCCGGTTCCTCCCTGCCCCGTTCCCGCTCATCGCCCGGGACGGCGGCGTCGACCTCCCCGACCTCGGCTCCCCACTCCGTGACCAGGCCGCGCGATCATGCCACCGTGAGCGAGACGCGCGACCGGACGACCGGCCCGGAGTTCGACGAATGCGACTGCCCGGAGAACGTCGACGCGGCCCTGGACCGCGCGGAGCCGGGGGCCGGCCCAGCTCTCCTCTGGCTGGTGCTGGACGAGTTCCACCCGGCCGCCGTCGTCCTTCCCCGCATCAAGCGTGGGCTCCGGTCGCGGGACCCGCAGACCAGGGCGAACGCGTTGCAGTCGCTGGGTCACTTCGGACGCCTGCACCGGGAGATCGACGTCGAGTCGCTGGCCCTGCTCCGGCGCGCGCTACGCGACCGCACCGTGCTCGGCGGTTGTCAGCTGCGCGGCTACGCCGACGACGCGGCGGACGACCTCGGCGGGTTCGTGCCCCGGCACCGCCTCCCCCGCTGGCTGCGCCGCCGCCACGCCGGACCCCGGCGACCGCGCCCGCTGCGGAGGTGAGCGCCGCCGGTGAAGCGGCTGGTCACGGCGTGATCCCTGCCGCACGTCGATCAGCCGGCCCGGCCCGCGCCCTACGCTGACAGCCGCATCCGGCAGCGAGACGACCGGGCGGCGGCGACCCGCGGGCGACGACCGGCCCGGGGAGAGCGCAGAGACGAGTGAACGCAACGCTGACCGTCGCCGAAGGGCTGGCCGTGCTGGCCGCCGGGGTCGCGGCGGGCGCCATCAACGCGGTGGTGGGCTCGGGCACGCTGGTGACCTTCCCGGTCCTGCTCTCCCTCGGCTATCCGCCCGTGGTGGCGAACGTGTCCAACACCGTCGGGCTGGTGCCGGGGTCGTTCTCCGCGGCGTACGCCTATCGCAGGGAGCTGGCCGGGCACGGCGGCCTGCTGGCCCGCCTGGGCGTCGCCGCCGTGCTCGGCGGGATGACCGGCGGCGTACTGCTGCTGCTCCTGCCACCCGGCGCGTTCCGGGCCATCGTGCCGGCGCTGATCGTCCTGGCGTTGGTGCTCGTGGTGGTGCAGCCCCGACTGGCGCGGGCGTTGGCCCGCCGGCGGCCGGTCGCGGACGACGCGGGCGCGTCGTCGGCCGGCGGTCGGGCGGTACGGCGTGCGGGGCCGCTGCTGCTGCTCGGCGTCTTCGGCACCGGGGTGTACGGCGGCTACTTCGGCGCCGCCCAGGGAGTGCTGCTGCTGGGGCTGCTCGGGGTGCTCCTCTCCACCGACCTGCGCTGGGTCAACGGGGTGAAGAACGTGCTCGCCGGCCTGGTGAACGGGGTCGCGGCGGTCCTGTTCGTGGCCGTGGGCACGGTGGCGTGGCAGCCGGCGCTGCTGATCGCGGCGGGTTCCGTGGCGGGCGGCCTGATCGGCGGCCGGTGGGGACGTCGGCTCCCGCCGGTGGCGCTGCGCGCCACGATCGTGGTCGTCGGGCTCGCCGCCCTGGTCAACCTGCTGCTCTGAGCACCGGTCCGGGCACAGCCCGCACCCGACGAGCCGGGCGGCAAGGCGACGGGTGGGCAAGACACGACGGGTGGTCCTCCGCCCGGGCGGACCCAGGAGAGGAAGCGCTCGGCGAGCCGGGCGGGGCTCACGCCGGGGAGGCGCGCTCGGTGCGGGTGGAACACCACGGGTGTCTCCCGGCGTGGGATGCACCCGTGGTGTTCCACTCGTCCCGGTCCGCCGCCGGCGGCGCTCTCGGTCCGCTCGCTACTTCGCCGCCGTTGCCGACTGACCCTCGCCGAAAGCCGCGTCGCGCCCGAAACGGGGACCGAAGGCGCAAGATCGCGGGACGGTGCCGGCGGGGGACGATTCGGTACGGTGCGAGGGCGGCGGAGGCGGGATCCGTCGTACACATGTTCCATCCACAGGCTGTGGACGGCGGAGGGCTCTGATGGGTTACCAGCTCAGCGCGGTCGTCGCGGACGGCGACCTGCTCCGCGAGCGGACCGTCGACCTCGACCACGCGGTCCTCGGCGAGCTGCGTCAGGACTTCGCGCTGCTGCCGGTCACCCCGCAGCTGGTCGAGGAGCTGACCGGAGCGTTGCCCGACTTCTCCGTGGCCGAGCGGTCGCCGGAGGAGCCGTTCCACCTGGCGGTCTCGCCGGCCCTCGCCGAGGTGCTCGCGCGCTGGTCGCGGTCGGGCCCGGTGGCGTACCTGGAGGCGGAGTTCGCCGGCGGGGCCGGCTACCAGTCGGCGATGGTGTGGCTCGGCGGCGAGGCGAGCTGGGGGCCTGGGTTCGACCGCCTCTTCGACGGGCCGCGCGCCCAGTGGCCGCTCAACGCGGCGCTGGCCCGGCTCGGGGTGGAGCCTGGCGTGTGGATCGACCCGTTCGCCGAGCTGGGCCTGCACGTCGAGCGGAGCACCGCCGGTTGGCTGGCGCACGGGCGCCGGCGACTGAGCGCCGACTACTGGGACGAGCTGGCCGAGGAGTGGGAAAGCCGGCAATCTGCGGGCGGGCAGCAACCCGAACGGCCCGGTCCCGTTGGGGACTGGGGGATTCCATGAAATTGCGACAATTTGCCTTTATCTCGACGCTGCTGACGGCTGCCTGGGTTTCGGGCAGCGGCGCGCACCCGCCGTCGCCCGGGCTGGACGGCCGGCCCGTCGGGGCCGTCGAGGTGGTCGACCTCAACGGCCTGCGCGACATCGAGTTCGGCGACACCGAGGACGAGCTGACCCGGCGGGGCATCCTGCGCTCCGACGTGGACGCCTGCGGTCCGGCGCTCGCCGGGTACGACACCACCAGCCCCATCTTCGTCGACGACCGGTTGGTGCTGCTCTGGCTCGGCGAGGCGACGCGCACCCCGCAGGGAATCACCGCCGGCACGCCGGTCGAGGAGGTCCGCAGCCGCTACCCGTCCGCGCGGGAGCTGGACGCTCCACAGGGGACGTACCGGCTCGACGGGCTGCTCGCCCGGCAGGGCGACCGCGCGTACCTCTTCCTGCACGACGGGCGGGCGGTGAAGAAGATCATCGCCGGGTACGCCGACTGGGCCCAGCGACTCTTCCACGAGGGCCACAGCCCCTGCTGAAGACGCCCGGGAAGACGATTGCCCACCGATCGACACCCGTGAAAGCATTGGCGCGCCGCGCAGGTCGCGCGCCAATTCACGGGGGAATCATCATGCGAACGTCCCTGTCGCCGTGCCCGAAGATCCGGCCCACCCGACGCCACCCACTGCTGGCCCTGGCGGCGACGGTCGCCACCGTGGCCGCGACCGTCCTCGCCGGTCCCGGCGTCGCGTCGGCGGCGCCCGTTCCGGGCCCGTCCACGGCCGCGCCGGCCGTTTCCGCCCCGACTCCAGGCCCGTCCACCGCCGCGCCGGCGGCGGCGAGCCCGGCCCCCGCGCCGGCCGCCGACGAGACGCCCACCACGCCGAAGGCCCCGGCCCCGAAGGCGTCGGCGGCGGGCGAGACCCCACGCCCGGCGAAGACCGGAGCGCGGGCCACCGGAACCGGCTGCGGCGGCGAGCTGACCTTCGGCGAGGTGGAGAGCTGCCCGGCGATCGTCGACGAGCAGGAGAACGTCTGGACGGTCCGCTCCACGGTGGACTGGGACATCCTGATCGGCAGGCTGTCCCAGGTCTCCGGGGACGGCGTGGGCGCCCGGGTCACCGACCCGAACGGCACCTACGTCTGCTACCTGTCCAGCTACGCCGGCGACTGCCAGCTCGGCGCCGCCGGCACCTACACGATCACCGCCTCGCTCCACTACGGCTCCGGCAGCGGCAGCTACACCCTGTCGGTCGAGTCGAAGCGGACGCCGTCGGAGTGCGACACGCTCCCGGCGAACTTCTTCTCCTTCGCCTCGGCGGGCCGCACGGGCACCCTGGCGGCCGGCGTCGCCGCCATCTGCTTCAAGTTCACCCAGCCCGTCGGTACGGTGCTGCACCTCGCGGAACCGGGGAACGCCGGCGACGTGCAGGGCGAGATCCTCGACGGGCAGTACCAGCCCATGGGGTGCCCGGTACGCGACACCACCCAGTGCACGCTGAGCCAGCCGGGGCCGTACCGGCTGTTCCTCCAGTCGGGCTACGGGACCGAGGCCAGCTACACGCTCAGGATGCCCCGGATCTCGAACGCGGTCGGCTGCCCGGCGATCCCGCTGGCCGGCTTCGGTGACCCGGGTGCCGCCGTCAAATCCGCCACGGTGGCGTGGGACGGGGTGACCTGCCACGCGCTGACGACCACCACCGCCGGCGCCGTCACCGTCCGCTTCAGCCGCCACCAGGACCAGCACCTGACCTGGACGATGTACGACGTCGCGGGCCAGCGGATCTGCGACGAGTACACGAACTCCCGGCACTGCCCCCTGCCCGGCGCGGGCTCCTACACCGTGCTGGTGCACAACCACCACGACTTCGGCGAGGCGATCACCTACCAGGTGGCGGTGGCGGCGCTGCACCACGACGCCGGGTGCGTCGGGGCCACCGGGACGGCCTGGGACCAGCCGGCCCTCCTGGTGCACCAGACCTCGGGTGTGCAGACCAACTGCCAGCCGTTCCAGGGCGAGGCGGGTGACCGGGTCATCGCGTACGGGGCGCCGACCGCGTACAACGACCTGTCGATGTGGCTGGTCGACCAGGCGGGCACCCCGCTGTGCACGGAGTGGTCGGAGGAGGACGGCTGCGTGCTGCCCGCCACGGGCACGTACCGCGTCGTGAGCTACCTCGCCAACTGGGAGAGCGACAGCACGGACCTGACGTACCGGCTCCAGGTCCGCCGGCTGTCGGCGGCCGTGGGCTGCCCGACCGTCGTCCCCGGCAGCTACGGCGCGGCGCCCGCCGGCGCCCTCGGCGGCATCCGCTGCCGGACGCTGGACGTCCCGGCGGCGGGCGCCTACCTCGTCAGGGCGGTGCACGCGGCCAACCACCCCGAGTACGCCCAGGTGTACGACGCCGCCGGGCTGCGGGTCTGCGGGGGCGTCCACTGCCAGTTCGACGCGCCCGGCCGCTACACCATGGTGCTGGCCGGCAACGTCACGACCCAGGTGATCGACAACGACGTCGAGTACGCCGTCGCCCTGCTGCCCAAGGCCCCCGCCGGCTGCGTCCCCGTCTCCGACGCCCACGGGCAGGCCCCGCACCAGGGCACGTTCGCCGCCGCCGGGCAGTACGACTGCCTGCAACTGCCCAGCCCGGCCGGCTCCCGCGTGGTGCGCCTCCAGGCGGGCGACGCGACCGGCGCGGCCAACCCGGAGATCACGGTCGTGGACGCCACGGGAGCGTACGTCTGCGACATCTACAGCCTGCGGCAGTACAGCTGTGAGCTGACCGGCACGGCACCGTTCTCCGCCGTGCTCAACGCCCCCGGCGGCAGCCCGACCGGCCCGTACGCCGTGGGCTTCGCGCGGGTCGACGGCCCGCCGGCCTGCCCGGTGCTGCCGCGGGACGCGACGGGCGCCACCGTGACCACGGCAGCCGGCTCGTTCGCGGCCTGCTTCGCCGTCCCCGCCGACCAGCACGCGGCCCGGGAGAGCTTCACCTGGACCCGGACCTCCGGCACGGGTGACGCCCGACTGTCGGTCTTCGACGCCGCCGGCGTCCGGTACTGCGGCCCGAGCGGCTACTCGGTCGAGCGCACGATCACCTGCACCCTGCCGGCCGGCCCGGTCACGGTGCTCCTGGAGGCGGACGGGGTCGACGCCACGTACCGGCTCACCCACCGCGACGCCGCCACGCCGGCCACCTGACGCGGGCTGACGGGCCGACCCGGTGGGCGGCCCGTCAGTTCAGGCCAGCGCAGAACGCCCGGTCGGTCCGCAGGGACCGGCCGGGCGTTCTCGTCGGCCGGGGCGACGGAACACGAGCCGTGCCCCCACCCGGGGAGACATGGTCCGATCCTCTCGACGAGGGCGACCGGCCCGGCCGCCGGGACCTCGGAAGCTACCAGTCGCACCGTGCCCGCCCGAGCGCGAAGCACACGGAGGGTCGACGGCGCGCGGATGCTCGCGGGGGCGGCCGAAGCACCGGAAGCATGGGCCCGGGAGTGCCGGGTAACCGCCGGGCATGGCGCGGTACACGAAGCCCGAACTCAGGGAGCAGGTCAAGGAAGAGATCAAGGCCTCCGACAAGGGCGGCAGGCCGGGGCAGTGGTCGGCGCGCAAGTCGCAGCTGGTCACCCAGGAGTACAAGAAGCGCGGCGGGGGCTACCTGGGCCCGAAGGACGAGCGGCAGAAGTCCCTGCAGCGCTGGGGCGGCGAGCACTGGCAGACCAAGGAGGGCGACACCCGGGCGCGGCACGGCGACGAGACGAGCCGCTACCTGCCCGAGCAGGCCTGGGAGCAGCTCTCCCCCGAGCAGCGGCGCGCGACCGACGCCAAGAAGCGGAAGGAGTCGAAGTCCGGCAGGCAGTACGTCGCCAACACCGGACCGGCCAAACGCGCGCGCCGGAACGCGACGTCGGCCGAGCAGCTGGCGGAGTTGCCGGTCGCCGAGGCGGCCAAGCTCGTCCGCGACCTCGACAAGGGCCAGCTCAAGGCGGCCCTGCGCCGCGAGCGCGACGGCAAGTCCCGCAAGACCCTCATCCAACGCCTGGAAAAGGAACTAACCCGCCGCTGACCGGCCCCCAACCTGCACCCCGCGCCCGCGCACTCGCGCCGTCGATCATGCAGTTGCGGTGGGGAGTAACTCCTTATACGCCCCATTCACGGGGCACCACAACTGCATGATCGGCGCCGTCAAGGGTCGGCGTTGGCGGGGGGCGCGCAAGCGGAAACGCCCGGGCGATCCGCGAGGATCGACCGGGCGTTTGCGCTGTTCAGGAGCGGTGGCGGCGGGATTTGAACCCGCGGAGGGCGTAAACCCTCACACGCTTTCGAGGCGTGCTCCTTAGGCCACTCGGACACGCCACCGCCGAGAAGGGTACATGACCCCGGGTTCGGACGCCGAACCGGTATGCCCGGGGGCGGCCTGGCAGGATCCTTGCCATGAGTACGCACATCGGCGCGAAGCCGGGAGAGATCGCCGAGCGGGTCCTGATGCCGGGCGACCCGCTGCGGGCCAAGTGGATCGCGGAGACCTACCTCGAGGGCGCGCAGTGCTACTCGACGGTCCGCGGCATGCTGGGCTTCACCGGCCGCTGGAACGGCGTCGAGGTCTCCGTCCAGGGCTCCGGCATGGGCATGCCCTCCGCCTCCATCTACGCCCACGAGCTGGTCAACGAGTACGGCGTGAAGAGCCTGATCCGGGTCGGCTCCTGCGGGGCCCTGACCGAGGACCTGCGGCTGCGCGACGTGATCGCCGCGATCGGCTCGTCCACCGACTCGAACATGAACCGGATGCGCTTCGACGGGCTGATCGACTACGCCCCGGTGGCCGACTTCGGGCTGCTGCGTACGTCGGTCGAGGTGGCCGAGCGGCGCGGCATCGCGATGCGGGTCGGACCGATCCTGGCGGCGGACGCCTTCTACACCGACCGCCCGGACCTCTACGACAGCCTCGCCGACTACGGCGTGCTGGCGGTGGAGATGGAGTCGGCGGCGCTCTACACGATCGCCGCCCGATTCAAGGCCCGCGCCCTGACCCTGCTGACCGTCAGCGACCACATCAAGACCGGCGAGAAGACCACCTCCGAGGAGCGTGAGCAGACCTTCAGCCAGATGGTCGAGATCGCCCTGGACACGATCGTCGCCTGACCCTCGTCGGCTTCGACGCCGCCCGTCATCCCCGGATGGCGGGCGGCGTCGCATTTCCGTGACCACCGTCACCCCGAAAATCAATACGACCGGTCGTGCTTTTTTATTAGCCTCTCCCCATGACAGTCGACGGACGCGTCGCGCGGGGCGACCGGACCCGCGCCGCCGCGCTGGACGCCGCCGTGGTCCTCGCCACCGAGGTCGGCCTGCACGGGCTCTCCCTCGCCCAGCTCGCCGACGCGCTCGGGGTCAGCAAGTCCGGTCTCTTCGCGCACTGGGGTTCCAAGGAGGCGCTCCAGCTCGCCACGGTCGACCGGGCGGTGGAGCAGCAGCAGGAACGGATCATCCAACCGGCCCTGCGCGCCCCCCGGGGCGTACGGCGGCTCTGGGCGCTGCACCAGGCCCGGATCGACTTCTTCGCCGCCCGGGTGCTGCCCGGCGGCTGCTTCTTCGCCAGCGCCGACTTCGAGTACAACGCGCGTCCCGGCCCGGTCCGGGACCGGCTCGCCGAGGTGTTCGGCCGCTGGACCGCGTTCCTCGAACACCTCGTCCGGGAGGCCGTCGCCGCCGGCGAGCTTCCCGCCGACGTGGACGTCCCGCAGTTGGCGTACGAGATCGACGCGCTCGGGATCAGCGCCGCGATGCGCTCCCGGCTGCTGGACCCCGACACCGCCTACCGGCACGCCCGCCAGGGCCTGCTGAACCGCCTGCGGGCCCTGTGCCCCGACCCGACCCTGCTACCGGAAGGCATCTCATGAGCCACGCCATCGTCGACCCGCCGGCCGTCGAATTCGGTCACGTCGCGCACGTCGCGGTGCACTTCGACGACCTCGACGCGTTCGGCCTCCTGCACAACTCCCGGTACGCGGTGCTGCTCGAACGGGCCCTGACGGGGTACTGGGCGGAGCACGGCGTCTCCTTCCAGGGCGGGCAGCGCAGCGCGCCGGACGTGTTCCACGCCGTACGCGAGTTCGCCATCACCTACCGGACCCCGGTCACCGGCACCGGGCCCGTGGCGGTGCACTTCTGGCTCGACCACTTCGGCACCAGCAGCGCCCGGTACGCCTACCGGTTCC
Organism: Micromonospora sp. NPDC023644; assembly: GCF_040640115.1. Lineage (NCBI taxonomy): Bacteria > Bacillati > Actinomycetota > Actinomycetes > Micromonosporales > Micromonosporaceae > Micromonospora > Micromonospora sp. NPDC023644. The sequence goes on from NZ_JBFABA010000021.1 coordinate 59,159, forward strand.
AGTCGGTGGACGGCGGGACGGTGCACGCGGAGGGGGTGCGGGCGATCGTCCGGCTCGACCCGGCGACCCTGCGCCCCACCGCGTGGACCGACACCGCCCGCGCGGTGGCCGCGACCCTGCTCCGGCCCGCCCCGACGGGTGCCTGAGCCGGTCAGCGGAAGAAGGCGCGCAGGAGGGCGGCGCTCTCCGACTCCAGGACGCCGCCGTAGACCTCCGGCCGGTGGTTGAGCCGACGGTCGCGCAGCACGTCCCACAGCGAGCCGGCGGCCCCGGTCTTGGGCTCCCAGGCGCCGAAGACCACGGTGGACACCCGGGCCAGCACCAGCGCGCCCGCGCACATCGTGCAGGGTTCCAGGGTGACGACCAGGGTGCAGTCGTCGAGCCGCCAACGGCCCAGCCGTCCGGCGGCGCGGCGCAACGCCAGCACCTCGGCGTGCGCGGTCGGGTCGCCGGTCAGCTCGCGCTCGTTGCGCCCGATCGCCAGCTCGGCGCCGTCCGGCCCGTAGAGCACGGCGCCGACCGGGATGTCGTCGGAGTCGTCGGGGCCCGCGGGGCTGTCGGGGCCGGTCACGGCGACCTCCAGGGCCCGGCGCATCCACCGCTCGTGTCGCTGCCGCCGGCCGGCGCCGTCCGGATCGGCCAGCCCCTCGTGGGCGCCGGGCCCGACCCGGCCCGCCGAGCCCGGCGTGGGCTGCCCGGGGCGTACGGTGCCCAGCGCCGGGTCGGTCGCGTCGGCGGGCTCGGCACCGCCCGCCCCGGCCCGGCCCGGCCCGGCCGACTCAGACCTCACGCAGTTCCTCGACCTCGTCGGCGCAGCCGAGCACCTGGCACACCTCGGCGGTGACGTCGGCCGGCATCATGCCCTCCCGCGCGCAGAGGTTGAGCAGCTTCTGCGCGGAGATGCCCAGGTCGGCCAGGAGGTCGGCCTCGCCGACCGGGTCGGCCTCGGGATCGACGGCGGGCTGCTCGGTGTCCTCGTCGCCGCGGCCGGACGGGCGCGGCTCCTCGGTGTCGTCGAGCCCGGTCACCGAGGTCTTCAGGTCCCCGACCAGCAGGGCGCCCAGCCGGGACTCCTCCGCGTAGGCCGAGTCCGAGCCGAAGACCCGCAGGTCCTCCCCCTCGTCCAGGCGCATGATCACCAGGTACGTGTCGTCCGCCTCGACGAAGAGCAGCGACAGGTCGGCGTCCTGGTCGACGTCACGCAGCCGGTCGGCGACGTCCTCGATGTCGGTGACACCCCGCAGGTTCACCTCTGCGGCCGTCCAACCGCTGTCGTCACGCACGACGGCCGCAGCGAAGTACGACACGGTTCCCCCAAAAGAGCCTCGGCAGGCCGACCCGTTACGCGTGCACGTTAGCCGGTCGGGTCGGCAGGCGACCGGTCAACGCCCCGAAGGGCCGGTCAATCCTGGGGAAAGTCTGCCGGCCGTCAGCCGGCGACCCGGCGGCGGGTGGCGATCAGCTCCCGCAGCCGCTCGGTGCGCACCCGTTGCGGCCGTACGCGCTGGCGTACCGCCCGGGCGCCCGCCAACTCGGCGAGGAGCTGCTGGCGACGGCGGCTGCGCTCGGGATCGAGCCGCGGAGTGGTCCAGGCCATAACGCCGAGGGTGCCGAGTTCGGGCGGCCACGTCAAGGCGGGATTCGCTGCGCAGCCGGCCCGCGACGCAGCGCAGCCGCGGCCCGCCGGAACGAGGGCCGGCCGGGCCGGACGGCGTTCACCAGAGCGGCCAGTCCCCGCTCGACGCCCACCGCACCGCCACGACGGCGGCGGCGATGCTCCACCCGCCGGCGGTGACGATCGCGACCCCCGTGGCCACGCCCCGGTCGCCCCCGCGGACCAGCAGCAGCGCGACCAGCCAGGCCAGCCCGCCGGCCAGCAGCGTCCACCAGGCGTACCCGGACACGCTGCGGCCGAGCAGGCCGAACAGGAGCAGCCACACGGTCGCCACGGCGGCGCCGGACGCGACGCCCGCACCGGTGACCGGGTGCGGTTCGCGGTAGGTGGGCCGCGACGGCGGCCCGGAGGGGAAGAGCCCCGAGGGGACCCGTGGCGCCGGCCGGAACGCGGCGTCCGGCTCGGGCGGGAAGGCGTACCGTCCGGTCGTCACCGACCCTCCCCTCTGCGTGGACCTCGTCCCACCGTACCGACTCTGTCAGGATGACCGGATGCCCTCGCCGACGATCGGACGCCGCGCGCGCCCGGCGTACCCGGTCCTGCTGTTGCTCGTGCCGGTCCTGGCCGCCGGCTGCGCGACGACCCGGCCAGGGACGACGCCCGGCGCCCCCCGGCCGAGCCTGCCGGCGACGGCCGGGCAGCCCGCGCCGCCGGTCGCCACCCCGACCGGCGCCACCACCCCGACCGGCACCGCGGCCCCGACCGGCCCGTCGGCCGCGCCGACCCGCGCCGGGCTGCCGCACGTCTTTCCGGTACGCGCGACGAAGGTCGCCTACCACCCGACCCACTCGGCCTACCCGGGGACGGACATCTTCGCCGACTGCGGCGAGCCGGTCGTGGCGGTGACCGACGGCGTCCTGCTGGAGGTCAGCCGGGTCGACCGGTTCGACGAGCGCGGGCCGCGGGGGCCGCACAACGGCGGGCTGTCGGTGTCGCTGCTCGGCGACGACGGGGTGCGCTACTACGGCTCGCACCTGCGCCGCATCGCCGACGGGATCGATGCCGGGGTGCGGGTGCGCGCCGGGCAGCGGCTCGGCGAGGTGGGCCGGACCGGGAACGCGAACAACGTCTGCCACCTGCACTTCGGCATTTCCCCGCCGTGCACCGGGCGGGACGGCTGGTGGATCCGGCGGGGCGTGGTCTGGCCGGCGCCGTACCTGAACTCGTGGCGGCGCAAGGGCAACAGGGAACCGGCCGCCGAGGTGGCCGCCTGGCACCGCCGGCACGGCTGCCCGAAGGCGCCGCCGACCGCCTGACGACACGCTCCCGTTTGTCGTCATCAGCGCTTCATAGCTCGGAAACATTGACGGAAGTCTCGGCCCTGGGCTAGCGTCCCGCTGCAAGAGAGCGCTCTCTGAGGCAACTTTCCGCACAATTCGCCCGCAGACCGCGCCCGTCCCCGACCGGCGCTCCCCGACCGGAGGCACTGTGACACCTCCTGCGACACGCCGCACCTGGGCCGTGGCGGCCACCTCCGCCCTGGCCCTCGCCCTCGGCGGCCTTGCCGTCGTGACCACCACCCCCGCCCAGGCCGCCACCGTCGGCGCCGGCAGCTACACCACCGACCGCGTGGGCCCCCTGCCCACCGGTTGCGGAGACATGACCACCAACCCCCGGCAGTTCGCCACCGCCGACGCGCCCGCCGGGCCGATCCCCACCAACGACTGGTGGTCTTCGCTGCTGTGGAAGCGGACCAACTGCTCCTACAGCGAGCCGCTGCACGCGCACCCGGTCTCCTACCAGCCGTTCGGCGACGGCCTCGGCCTCTCGGCCACCTCCACCCCGACCGTCAGCGGCACCGCGACCGGCGTCGGCGAGTTCAAGTACACGTACTCCGAGGACATCCGGGTCGGCGTCGCCGCGCTCGGCGCCCCGGTCGTCAAGGTCGACGGCTGGACCGACTGGACGGTCACCCCGTACTGGAACGACGGCGCCCGGACCATGCGCGCCACCATCGGCCACGGTCTGCCGTTCGCGTACTTCCGCACCAGCGGCGGCGACGCCCTGATCAACGCCACCGGCGGCAGCGCCACGGTCTGGTCGAACAGCGGCGCCACGATCGGCTTCACCGTCCGCGGCCACGACTACGTCGCGTACGCGCCCACCGGCGCCAGCTGGTCCGTCAACGGTGGCCGGATCAGCTCCAACCTGGCCGGCCGGGGCTACTTCTCGGTCGCCCTGCTGCCCACCACGCCGGGCACCGACGCCGCGTCCCGCGCCGAGCTGGCCACCACCTACGGCCGGTACGCCCACGCGCACGTCACCGGCACCCGGGTCTCGTACGCCTACGACCAGGCGACCAGCACCGTCAACACCACGTACGCCGTCACCACGACGGCCCGGGAGGGCACCGCGAACCGGACGGTCGTCAGCCTCTACCCGCACCAGTGGCGGTCGCTGACCGGCTCCACCCCGCTCGCACTCACCTACCCGTCGGCGCGCGGCCGGATGAAGGTGCTCGCCGGCGTCGACACGTTCCGCACCTCGATGAAGTTCCACGGCGTGCTGCCGGAGGTCCCCGCCGTCGCGACCGGCACCGGAGCCGACCTGACCACGCTGCGCAGCCAGCTGGCGGCGGTCCGGGGCAACCCGATGGACCAGCGCGGCGGCGACACCTACTGGACGGGCAAGGGCCTGGGCCGGGCCGCCCGGATCGCCGAGATCGCCGACCAGGTCGGCGACGCCGAGACCCGGACCTCCGCGCTCAACGCCATCCGGAGCACGCTCACCGACTGGCTCACCGCCACGCCCGGGGAGACCGAGGGCGTCTTCCACTACGACCGCAACTGGGGAACCCTCATCGGCTACCCGGCCTCCTACGGCTCCGACCAGGAGCTGAACGACCACCACTTCCACTACGGCTACTACATCGCCGCCGCCGCCACGCTGGCCAAGTTCGACCCGGCCTGGGCCCGGCAGGACCAGTACGGCGGCATGATCGACCTGCTGATCCGGGACGCGAACAACTACGACCGCGCGGACAACCGCTTCCCGTACCTGCGCGACTTCGACATCTACGCCGGGCACGACTGGGCCGCCGGACACGGCTCGTTCCACGCCGGCAACAACCAGGAGTCCTCGTCCGAGGGGATGAACTTCGCCAACGCCCTCATCCAGTGGGGGCAGGCCACCGGCAACACCGCCGTCCGCGACGCCGGCATCTTCATCCACACCACGCAGGCCGCGGCGATCCACGAGTACTGGTTCGACGTGACGAACGAGAACTACCCGGCGGCGTTCGGGCACTCCACGGTCGGCATGGTCTGGGGTGACGGCGGCGCGTACGCCACCTGGTTCAGCGCCGAGCCGGAGATGATCCAGGGCATCAACATGCTCCCGATCACCGGCGGGCACCTCTACCTCGGCCAGCACCCGGCGTCCAACCGGGCGAACTACCAGGAGCTGGTACGCAACAACGGCGGGGAACCGACGGTGTGGCAGGACATCCACTGGCAGTTCCTGGCGCTCGGCGACCCGGACGCGGCGCTGGCGAAGCTCCGCGCGAACCCCGGGTACACGCCGGAGGAGGGCGAGAGCCGGGCGCACACCTTCCACTGGATCCGCAACCTCGCCGCCCTGGGGACGGTGCACACCGCGGTCACGGCCAACCACCCGCTCTCGGCGGTGTTCCAGCGCAACGGCGCGCGCACCTACGTGGCGAGCAACATCACCGCCGCGCCGCTGACGGTCACGTTCTCCGACGGCACCCGGCTCGACGTGCCCGCCGGGAAGACGGCCACCAGCGGGGCGTACACCTGGAGCGGCGGCACCGCGACCGGTGGGGTCACGGGCACGACGCCGCCCACGACCACCCCGCCGACGACCACCCCGCCCACCACGGCGCCGCCGACGACCCCGCCGCCCACCACCCCGCCGCCGTCGTCGGACTTCCCCACCCGGTACCTGCTGCCGGGCGGCGGGCTGGCCGCGGCCGGCGGCCCGGCGACCGCCACGGTGGCCAGCGCGGGCGGCGCGAACCGCGACGGCACGCCGACCAACCCGCAGGTGTTCACCGCGACGGGCCTGGATCTGGCGTACGCCGGTGGGCAGACCACGTTCGACCTGTTCCTCGACGCCGGCAACGCGGTCGGCAACGGGGTGCAGGTGCGGGTCTCCTACGACCTGACCGGCAACGGCAGCTGGGAGCGGGTGGAGACGTACCGCTACTTCGCCACCGACCCGGTTCCCGGATACGAGCGCTACACCCAGCAGAGCGGCCTGCACTCGGCCACCGGCGCCCTCGGCAACCTGTCGAACGGCACCGTGAAGGTGGAGGTCTGGTCGGCGATCGGAAACAACCCGACCACCCTCGGCATCGGCGACCGGTCGCTGGTGAAGCTGCCGCACGCGTGATCCCGTGACCCTCCGCGCCGTCGGTCGTCTGACGACCGGCGGCGCGGAGGCGTATTTTCCATGGCATGAGCGCCCGGGACCCCATCGCCGACCTGCGCCGGATCGCGTTCCTCCTGGAACGGGCGAACGAGGCGACCTACCGGGTCCGGGCGTTCCGGTCGGCGGCCACGGCCCTCGCCGCGCTGCCGGGGAGGGAACTGACCGAGCGGACCCGCACCGGCAAGCTCACCGAGCTGTCGGGGGTCGGCGACGTCACCGCCCGCTGCGTGGCCGAGTCACTCGCGGGCGAGGAGCCGGTCTACCTGCGCCGGCTGCTCGCCACGGAGGGCACCGACCTGGACGCGGCGGCCACCGCGCTGCGCACCGCGCTGCGCGGCGACTGCCACACCCACTCCGACTGGTCCGACGGCGGCTCCCCCATCGAGGAGATGGCGCTCGCGGCGGTCGAGCTGGGTCACGAGTACGTGGTGCTGACCGACCACTCGCCCCGGCTGAAGGTGGCCCGGGGCCTGACCGCCGACCGGCTGCGCCGGCAGCTCGACCACGTGGCGAAGGTCAACGAGGCGCTGCCGGAGGGCTTCCGGATCCTGACCGGCATCGAGGTGGACATCCTCGCCGACGGGTCGCTCGACCAGGACGAGGAGCTGCTGGCCCGGCTCGACGTGGTGGTCGGCTCGGTGCACAGCGGCCTCAACGACGAGCGGGCGAAGATGACCCGGCGGATGCTGGCCGCGATCGCGAACCCGCACCTGGACATCCTCGGCCACTGCACCGGGCGGATGGTGTCGTCCCGGCCGGCCGGGGTGAAGGGGCCGGGCGACCGGGCGCACCGGCCGCGTACCCGGGCGGAGAGCGACTTCGACGCCGACGCCGTCTTCGCCGCCTGCGCCGAGCGGGGGGTGGCCGTCGAGATCAACTCGCGCCCGGAGCGGCAGGACCCGCCGAAGCGGCTGATCCGCCGGGCGCTGGAGGCGGGCTGCCACTTCGCCGTCAACACCGACGCGCACGCCCCCGGGCAGCTCGACTGGCAGCGGTTCGGCTGCGAGCGCGCCGCGCTGTGCGGGGTGCCCGCCGACCGGGTGGTCAACACCTGGGACGCCGACCGGCTGGTCGACTGGGCACGCGACCACGCCACCCGCTGAGCACCCACCACCGCACCGGGAGTCCCGTGCGGATCTTGGTACGAGAGGGCCCTCGGCGGGGCGACTTCGTACCAAGATCCTGAGGACGGCGGGCACGGCGCGGACGACGCGGACGACTCAGACGGCTCGCGGCGACGTAGGCGAGACCGGGGAAGCGGCAGGCACGGTGGCAGGGGCCGTGGACGGCTCGGTGACGCCGGCGGGCCCGGGCCGGCGGCGGCCGATCAGGCCCTGCGAGACGGCGACGCCGAGCAGCACGACGAGCGCGCCCACCGGCTGGTGCCAGGCGAGCTGCTCGTCGAGGGCCAGGGCGCCGATGAGCACGGCGAACACCGGGATCAGGTAGGTGACGGTGGAGGCGGTGCTCGCCCCGGCGACCCGGATGTTGCGCAGGTTGATGACGAAGGCGAGGCCGGTGCCGAGCGCGCCGAGCGCGAGCACGCTGGCGAGCACCTCGGCCGAGAGGCCGGTCGGCGCCGGCGGCGCCCCCGCCACCAGCGGCGCGACGATCGCGAGCTGGGCGGTCGCGATCAGCAGCTGTGCCGCCGAGAGCGAGAGCCCGGAGTGCGCGCTGCCCGCGACGAACTTCTTCTGGTACGGGATGGCGACGCCGTAGCAGGCGGCCGCGCCCAGGCACATCAGCTGCCCGGTGAAGTGCGCCCCGCCCACCCCCTGCCAGACGCCGAGCACCACCAGCACCCCGGCGAAGCCCAGCGCCATCCCGACCGCCCGGCGTGCGGTCAGCCGCTCGGTGCGGAAGACCAGCACGGCCAGCGGCAGCACGATGAGCGGGGTGGTGGCGTTCCAGATGCCCGCCAGCATCGACTCGACGCGCTGCTCGCCGTAGCCGAAGAGGGTGAACGGCACGGCGACGCCGAACGCGGCGACCACGGTCAGGTGCGCCCAGACCCGGGGCTCGGCGGGCAGCCGGTCGCGGAGCACGGCGAGCACCAGCAGCAGGGTCAGCGCGCCGGCGCCGACCCGGTAGAGGGTGAGGTGCAGCGGATGCAGTTCCCCGATGCCGATCTTGATGAACAGGAAGCTGGAGCCCCAGATCGCGGCCAGCGCCAGGAACCCGGGCAGCCAGCTCCGCAGCGCCGCCCGGTCAGGAGTGGAATCCACTGTCACCCCTGACACTCTGCCGCAGCCGTACGACGAAGTCCCGCGACTTCTTCCACGCCGTGTCGACCACCACAGAAACCGCCTACGCTGGTGCCGCGTTGACCACCCCGAGGAGGTGCACGCCGTGGCGATGCCGATGCGTTTCGACCCGCTCGTCGACCTCGACGGCATGTGGACGACCCAGTTCGCCGACCGATACCTCCCGTTGCCGGGGCTAGCCGATGCGCGCTACGAGTGCATCGACGGGAGGTTGGTCATGACGCCCGCCGAGGTCGGCACGAACAGCTACGGCGAGATAAAGCTCGCCCGCATCTTGTCACCCGCCGCGGAGACCCACGGGTTCTACGTGTTCGGGCAGGTGAACCTGACCTTCTCGCCGCGGCGCTGGATCCAGCCCGACATCACCGTCCTGCACGCGTTGCCGAAGACCGACGAGGAGGACCGGTGGATCCCGGCCCACCTCTGCACGATGGCGGTGGAGTTCGTCTCGCCCGGCAGCCGCCGGCAGGACTTCGTCGACAAGCCGATGCGGTGCGCGGAGGGACGGGTGCCGTACTTCCTGCGGGTCGAACTCTCCCGCCGGCTGGGGCATGCCCAGGCGGAGCTCTTCACCCTCGGCAAGCTCGGCGGTTACGACACCGTCGCCAGGGCGGTCGGCGGTCGGCGGCTTTCGGCCGACCTGCCGTTCCCGATCGACTTCGACCCCGCCGACCTGCTGCCCTGAACACGCAGCACGCGTTCGACAACCCGTCGGTGCCCTCACGTAGGGTCGCAGCGTGGGACGAATCGATGACCTCGCGAACCGGTACGTCGCCGAGTGGGCGCCACTGAGCCCGATCGGCGCCACCTACGTCGGCATCGCCGGCCACGACGACAAGCTCGACGACCTGTCGCCCGACGGTTACACCGCCCGGGCGGAGCTGACCCGGCGGACGCTGGCCGACCTGGACGTGACCGAGCCGGAGTCGGAGGCGGAGCGGACGGCCAAGGAGGCCATGCAGGAGCGACTCGGCCTCGACCTCGCCCGCTACGACGCCGGCGAGGCGAGCAGCGAGGTCAACGTGATCTCCAGCGGCCTGCACGAGGTCCGCATGGTCTTCGACCTGATGCCGACCGAGGGCGACGACGCCAAGGCCAACGTGGCCGCCCGGCTCAACCGCTTCGCGGGCACGCTGGAGGGCTACAAGACGACGCTGCGCGAGGCGGCCGCCGCCGGCCACGTCAGCGCGCGGGTCCAGCTGGTCGAGGTCGCCAAGCAGTGCGACATCTGGGTCGACCCGGACGGCGACAACTTCTTCCACGGGCTGGTCGAGCGGCTGGGCGCCGACGGCACCCTCGGCGCCGAGCTGCGGCGGGGCGCGGCGGCGGCGACCGCGGCGACGGCCGAGTTCGGCCAGTTCCTCCGCACCGAGCTGGCCCCGCTCGGCCGGGAGAAGCAGGCGGCGGGTCGCGAGCGCTACGAGCTGGCCTCGCAGTACTTCCTCGGGGCGAAGATCGACCTCGACGAGACGTACGCCTGGGGGTTCGAGGAGCTGGCCCGGCTGGAGGCCGACATGCGGACGGTGGCCGGCCGGATCGTCGGCCCCGGCGCCACCATCGACGAGGCGGTCGAGGCGCTGGACGCCGACCCGGCCCGGACGATCCGGGGCAAGGAGGCGTTCCGGGACTGGATGCAGGCGCTCGCCGACAAGGCCATCGGCGACCTGCACGGCACCCACTTCGACATCCCGGAGCAGGTACGCCACATCGAGTGCTGCCTCGCCCCGACCAGCGACGGCGCGATCTACTACACCGGCCCGAGCGAGGACTTCTCCCGCCCGGGACGGATGTGGTGGGCGGTGCCGCAGGGCGTCACCGACTTCTCCACCTGGCGCGAGGTGACCACCGTCTTCCACGAGGGCGTGCCGGGCCACCACCTCCAGGTCGCCCAGACCGCCGTGCGGGCCGAGCTGCTCAACCGCTGGCAGCGGCTGCTCTGCTGGGTCTCCGGGCACGGCGAGGGCTGGGCGCTCTACGCGGAGCGGCTGATGGACGAGCTGGGCTACCTGGAGGACCCGGGCGACAAGCTCGGCATGCTGGACGGCCAGGCGTTCCGGGCCGCCCGGGTGATCGTCGACATCGGCATGCACCTGGAGCTGGAGATCCCGAAGGACAACCCGTTCGGCTTCCACCCGGGCGAGCGCTGGACCCCGGAGCTGGGCTGGGAGTTCATGCGGGCGCACTGCCGGGTGCCGGACGAGAACCTGCGCTTCGAGCTGAACCGCTACCTCGGCTGGCCGGGGCAGGCCCCCTCCTACAAGGTGGGCGAGCGGATCTGGCTCCAGGCCCGTGACGAGGCGAAGGCCCGCAAGGGCGCCGACTTCGACCTCAAGGAGTTCCACCGCCAGGCGCTCGACCTCGGCTCGCTGGGGCTCGACCCGTTGCGCAAGGCGCTCGCCCGCCTCTGAGGTCTGCGGTGCGGGGCCGGGGGGACACCGGCCCCGCACCGGGTGGTGGTGCGCAGTGAGGTCAGGAGAGGGTGAGCTTCAGCGCCGGCTGGGCGGTCAGCGTGCCGCTGCGGACGAACGCCAACTCCATGGCCGGGTCGGTGAACGTGACCGGCACCGGTGACGTGATCGGCAGGCCGTCAGGAAGAGGCAGGTCCGGGGTCAGCGTGATCTTGACGCCGAGCAGCCGCCCGACGAACCGGGTGGCGTAGAAGGCGACGTCCCCCCGCACCGTCAGCCGGTCCGTGGCGAACCGCATCGTCGTGCCGGCCGGTCCCGGCGAGCGGAGCAGGAAGTCGTCGGTGACCGCCTGCTCCATGGTGAACTTCAACGCCCGCAGGCTGCCGTCGGCGGTCGGCAGGTCGACGACGCCCTCGAACCGCAGCCCGGTCATGGTCACCTGCGAACCGGTGAGCAGCGACGGGACCGGCGCCACCACCGGCTGCCCCGGATCGGGGTCGATCCGCGGCAGCGGCCCGCCCGTCGCCACCGGCCCGGGCCGGCTCGGCGTCGGGCTGGCCGGCGCGCACGGCGGGCCGGGAGCCGCCGGCCGACCCGTGGCCGTGGGTCGGACGGTCGGGGTGGCCGTGGCCGTGGGTCGGACGCCCGGGGTGGCCGTGGCCGTGGGTCGGACGCCCGGGGTGGCCTTGGGGCGGGGGGTCGGGCTGGCCGTGGGTCGGACGCCCAGGGTGGCCGTGGGGTGGGCGGTCGGGGTGGCCGACGGCGTCGCGCGGGAGTCCGCCTCCTCGTCGTCGTCCCGGCCGTCGCCGAGGAGGTCGTCGAGGACGACGGTCCCGCCGCCGGCCGACGGGGACGGGCCGGGGGCGCTCGGGGCCGGCGTCGCACTCGGCGTGCCGGTGGGGGCCAGGGGCGTTCCGCTCGGCGCCGGCCGCGTTCCGCCCTGGCCGGGAGCCGTGGTCGGGCAGGCGGGAGTCGGCAGCGCCGCACCGTGCACCGGCGTCGGGCCGGGCGCGGCGAGCGCCACGGCGGCGAAGAGGCCGAGCAGCACCGGCGGCACGACGTACGGCCGGGGACCGGTCAACGAGCCGCCCCGCAGCGGCCGCACCCCTCGCCGGCGGTGCAAGCCGTGCCACGCCGCGCGGTACCGGCCGCGCCGGTCGGACAGCGGATCGGCGGTCGTCACGTACGCCTCCTGCCGGGACCAGAGGGGACGGGGTCGGGCCCGCATTCGGGCCGTCACGGTTACCGACGAGTAATGAACGTGCCCGATGATGCCCCGCCGAGGCGTACGCCACAAGAGCCGCATCACCGGCTACGACGACCGCCATGACGCTCGGTAGCCGAGCTTCGTGCGGAGGACCCCCGATGCTATCGGCGCATATCGATGATTTTCCCGCAAACCGAGCACCTCGCCACCCGGCGGCGACCGTGAGTGACGAGGGGCGGGACAGGTCACGGTTCAGTAACAACGAGGCCGGCCGGCCCCCGCCTGCGCGACAGGCCGCCGCCGTCGCCCCGCGTCAAGGGGCGACGGTGGCGGCCTGTCATCAGTTGTCGGCGATCGGCGCCCCCACACAAGGGACGCCGCCCGACGGTCGGTTACCGGTGTCCGGCCTCGCCGTCGCGCACCGGCGCCCCCGAGGTGACCTGCTCGGACGACGTCCGCGGCGCGGGCGCCGTGGTGGCGTCGGCGTCCCCGCCGGCGGCGCGGTGCCGCGCGGCGGCGGTGGCCCGGCGTCCGGCCAGCACCAGCCAGAGCCCGACGATCAGCGCCAGCGCGCCGACGACCGTCAGCACGAGCGGGATGGTCCGCCCGATCAGCAGCAGCTTGTCCCGGTTCTTACCGGCCGACTCGACGCTGTTCGCGATGGTCTCGTCGGTGTAGACGAAGTCGGCGTCCAGCAGCGCGGTGGGCGCGCCCTGATCCGGCACCAGCGTCTTCTTCTGCTGCTCCTGCACCTTGACCAGGTTGCCGCTGACCGGCTCGATCCAGATGGTGCGGGTGTTGCTGTACATCACCTTGCCGCTGGTCGCGCCCGGCGCGAACGCCCCGAGCAGGCCACCGACCCGCTCGGCCGGCATGCCCAGGTCGGTCTCCTCGATGACCTGCCGGAACCGGTACGCCTCGGTGCCGTTGATCTTCTCGGTGCCGTCGAACCGGATCGGCAGCGCCTTGCGCAGGTCACGATCGAAGTACTCGTAGTCCTTGCGCTCGGTGTGGAACGGGAACTTGTAGGTCTGCCCGCCGAAGGTGACCTCGCTCGGCCCCTCCGGGCCGTCGGCCTGGAGGAACTGCTTGTCCCAGCCGACCGCCGCGGCGGTCCGCCGGTCCAGGGCCAGCTCCGCGGAGTACTGGCTGATCACCTCGCCGGTCTGGATCCACTTCACCGTGCCGTACGCGCCCCAGACGACCGCCTTGCCCTCCAGGTCGCCGGTCATCTCCGACTCGGTGCTGCCCGCCTGCGGTGCCACCTCGGTGGTGGCCTGCAGCGTTCCGGTCTGCACCGTCGGCGGGGCATCCTTCTTGAGCTGCAGGAACTTGGCGTTCTCCGCCACCGCGACGCTCGGCTTCAGGCAACCCTCCGGCTTGTTCTCCGCGTTGCACAGCTTCAGGTCGTACGGCAGTTTCGTCACCGTCGGTGCCACGAAGAACGCCGCCCCCGCGGCGAGCACAAGACACAAGACGCCTATCCCGAACAGCACGGCGCCCAGACGAGCCTTCACTGATCCTCCCAACAAAGACAGTCAGCCGGTGTCCGGCGAGCGGTCCTGTCCCTAAACTTGGCCGCAGGTTACTCCCGGGTTACATATTCACGCGACCCTCTGGACGGTTGATGTCTGCCCCAACTCCGGATCACGACCTCCGCCGACTGCCCGCGCTGGACGCCGTACGGGTGATCGGCGCGCTGGCCGTCGTCGGGCACCACGTCGGGTTCGCCACCGGTGCGAACACCGGCGACTCGGGGCTGGGCAGCTGGCTGTCCCGCCTCGACGTGGGCGTCGCCGTCTTCTTCGTGCTCTCCGGCTTCCTGCTCTTCCGCCCGTACGCCCACTCGTCCGCCACCGACCAGCGGCGCCCCTCCGCCCGGCGCTACCTGTGGCGTCGCGCGACCCGCATCCTGCCCGCGTACTGGCTGACCGTGGTGGTCTGCCTACTGGTGCTGCCGCAGAACCAGCCGGCGGCCGCCGGCGACTGGTGGCGACACCTGACATTGGCCCAGATCTACGAGCCCCGGCAGTTGCGCCACGGCCTGAGCCAGACCTGGAGCCTGGCCACCGAGGCGGCCTTCTACCTGCTGCTGCCGCTGCTCGCCGTGCTGCTGCTCCGGCGGCGCTGGCGTCCCGGCCGGTCCACCGTCCTCATCGTCGCGGCGGGGCTGGCGATCACCGCCGGCTGGGTGGCCCTGATGGGATTCGGCCTGCTCGACCTGGGCCTGCACACCATGTGGCTGCCCTCGTACGCCGGCTGGTTCGGCGCCGGCATGGCGCTGGCCACCGTCCACGTGTCGCTGCGCACCGGCACCGGTGACCGCTGGCGGTGGCTGGACGACCTCGGCGCCGCGCCGCTGGCCTGCTGGTCGGTCGCGCTGGCCGCGCTGGCCGTCGCCACCACGCCGATCGTCGGGCCCCGCGACCTGGCCGAGCCCACCGCCGCCCAGTTCGGGCTGAAGATGGCGCTGTACGCCCTGGTGGCGGTGATGGTGGTGCTGCCGGTGGCGTTCGGGCCGGCCACTCGCACCAAGGCCGTCCTCGGCGGCGTCGTCGGCCGGTGGCTCGGTCGGGTGTCCTACGGGCTGTTCCTCTGGCACCCGTTCGTGCTGGAGGGCGTCTACGTCGTCGGCGACCGACCGAACTTCACCGGTGACACGGGCGAGATCTTCCTGCTCACCGTCGCCGGTGGGCTGGTCCTCGCCGCGATCAGCTACTACGCCGTCGAGCGTCCCTTCCAACGCTGGAACGGCCCCTGGCCGCGCCGACGCGGGAGCACGAGCGAGAACCAGAGCACCGTCGCGGCGGCGACCGCCGCCAGCTGAGGCACCGCGTCGGTGTGCCCGCCCCGGGTCACCGCGTACCAGCCGGCCAGCCCGAAGCAGACCACCGGCAGCCAGCGCCCGACCAGTCCGTACACCCGGCGCAGCCCGCGCCGGTCCGACGCGGGCAGGCGCGGCTCCAGCGCGTGACCGGCCACCACGCCGGCCGCCGCGAGCAGCACGACCGCGACCGCGGCCGGGCCCCCGACCAGCAACAGCGCCGCCCCGCCGAACACCAGGGCGAGCAGCCGGTGCCGGCGGCGACGCGCCGGCCCCACCGCCGCCGCCGGGACGCCCCGGCTCGGCAGCAGTGCGGCCACCGCGACCCCGCCCAGCAGGATCGCGCCGGCGCCCAGCGCCAGGACGTACCCGTCGTCCGGGGCGAACCGCAGCCGCACCTCACCGGAGAACCCGGCCGGCACCAGCCAGCCCTGCTGCCAGCCGTCCACCACGAACGGGGTGAGCCGCTCGCCGCCGGCGGTGGCCTCCCATCCGGCGTTCGCGTTCTCCCGCAGGGCCAGCACCCGCTGACCCGGGTACCCGTCCAGGTGCAGCGACCGCCGGGTGGCCGACCAGCCGTCCACCCGGACCGGGGTCTGCACGACGTCCGCCGCCTCCGCCGAGCCGGCGACGCCCGCCGAGCCGGCCGCGCTGCCGTCGGCGGGCCCCGGGACCACGGCGTCCGGGGTGAGGACGAGCTGGGTCGGCATCGCCAGCCGGCTGGCCTTCGCCACCACCCGCACCTCACCGCCGGCCAGGGGCAGCGGAGCCTTCGCGCCGGCGCCGCAGAGCACCGCGTCCACCTCGCGCAGCTCCACCAGCTCCCGCCGGCTGGCCACCAGGGCCGTACGGCGCGAGGCGTCGCCGACCTCGACGGTGGGCCCGGTGCCGCAGGGGAGCGTGACGCGGGCCGCCGGGTCGTGGCGGGGCACCGGGCCGTCGGGCAACACGATCAGCTCGCCCACCCCGACCGGCAGGCTCTGCGACAACCGCCGGTACGGGTCGAAGGTGTTGGCCGGCACCACGTCGGAGATCAGCACGGTGATCTCGTCGGTCGTCAGTGGCCGGTCGAAGACCAGGCTGCCGCCCTCGTCGAAGACGCCGCCGCGCATGCCGCCGTCCCCGATCACGGTGGCCTGCCACGGGCGGGCCGCCGCCGCCGTGGGTGGCAGGGTCACCTTCAGCCCGGCGATCTGGCGGGCCTTCGGCCAGGTCAGGCGCAGCCACGGCTGCCGGTCGGAGCTGGCGGCGTACCAGGTCGTCGCCGGGTCGCCGTCGACCACCGCGCCCGGCCGGGCCGCGGGGTGGGAGACGCCGACGCTGGAGGCGGCGACCACCGGGCTGACACCGCGCGTGACGGCCGCCGCGCCCCCGCCGTCGAGCAGCGCGTTCAGCGCGCCGCCCGCACGGGGGCGTACCCGCAGCGCCACGTCGTAGCCGGCGGCGACCGGCAGGCTCAGCGTCCGGTCGATCCGGTCGCCGTCCTCGGACTCCCGGACCAGCCCGCCGTCGCAGATCGGCCGGCCCTCGTCGAAGACGCAGGGCGAGGCGCCGGCGGCGGCCGTGAGCACCACGGCGGCCGGGGCGGCGGTGGCCGGCGGCGCCGGCACGGCCAGGGTCCGCTCGGCCCGCACACCCGGGATGGTGATCTCGGCGATGCCGACGCCACCGAAGCCGGCCCGGATGTCGAAGACCTGGTCGATGGAGACGCGCACCCGGCGGGTCGGGTAGCCGGCGGGCACCGTGACCCGCACGCTCTGGCCCGGGTTCTCCACCACCGCCTGCTGGTTGCCGGCGCTGACGGTGATCCTCGTGGGCAGGGAGTCGGCGCCGGTGTCGAAGGTGAGCCCCACCTCGCGGACCACCTGCGGCTCGGTCAGCTCCACCTGGAGCCACTGCGCGGTGGTGACCGTCCCGGGCGCCGAGCGCCAGGCGGTGGCGAGGCTGCCGTCGAGCGCCGCGTACGGCTGGTGCGCCGGCCGGCCGCCGACCAGCGGCTGGGCGTCGGACCAGGAACTCGACGCGGTGACCGACTCGATGCCCAGGTAGCGCACGGTGGTGGCCTGGTCCTCGCCCCACGACGGCAGGTAGTCCCGGGCGGGCGCGTCGAGCCTCGCCTCGTCGTCGGACGTCAGGGTCGCCGAGGCGTTGTCGTGCGGCTGCCCGAACGCGACCTCGCGCCGGCGCATCCCGTCGGTGAGCACCACCGGGCCGTCGGCCAGCCCCGCCGGCCGATCCCCGGCGAGCACCGTCGGGGCGTCGGAGAGCCGGCCGGCCGCCGCGATCTGGAGCAGCGACTCCGGCCCACCCACCACGGTGGTCAGGCCCTTCGCGTCGTACGCGACGACGGGGCTGACCGGCTGCGCGACCTCGTACACCTCCAGGGCCCGGACCTTCACGTCCAGCCCGTGGTCGACGAAGTTGCCGGGCAGCTGGCCGCCGCCGACCTCCGGCCCGAAGGCCCGCACCGGGCGGATGCCGGGCGAGCGTTGCAGCGCCTGCCGGACCACCACCGGTTGGGTGGCCCCCGAGCGGCCGTAGTCGAGGTCGGAGCGGAGCAGCAGGTACCGCACGCCGGAGCGGGCGAGCAGGTCGGCCAGCCCGGCCGAACCCTCGCCGTTGGCCAGCGCCGACTCGACGGCGTCGAGCAGCCGGATCGTGCCCGGCGGGGTGAGCGGCACCGAGCTGCGCACCGCCCAGGGGCTCTCCAGCAGGGGCTGGGTGACCTCGTCGCTCGGGCTGCCCCACAGGTAGCGGGGGAAGCGGGCGGCGGGCACCACCAGCACCCGGTCGTCGCCGAGGTTGCGGTCCAGCCAGGAGGTCGCCTGGTGCCAGTAGCCGGGCACCTCCCGGAAGCTGCCCTGGGCGGGCAGCCCGGCGGCCAGCGCCGGCGCGGCCACCCCGGCGACCGCGACGAGGGCGGTGCCGGTCACCAGCGTGGCGCGCAGCCGCACCGGCTGGAGCAGGCGGGGCAGGCCCGGGTTGAGCTCGGGTCGGTCGGCCGCACGCGCCGCCCGTGCCACCAGCCCGACCAGGTGGGCGAGCCCGAGGATGAGCGGCAGCCGCAGCACCACGTCGAACTTGTGCACGTTGCGCAGCGGCGCGCCGGCCGCGTCGAGGAAGTCCCGCTGCGTCTGGGCGCCGAGCCCGTCGACCGCGCCGACGTGGCCGAGCCCGACCAGGGCCAGCCCGACCAGCAGGCCGGTGACCAGGAAACGCCGGTGCGGCATCCCGCGCCGGGCCAGGCCCGCGAGGCCGAGGCCGGCGACCACCAGGGTGGCGACCACGAGCGGCCGCTCGGTCGCCAGCCGCCAGCCGGCCGACCAGGGCGGCCCGTACGCGCCGTTGAGGTACGCGTGCCAGTGCGAGGCGCCGCGCAGCACGGTGGTCATGTCGGTGGGCCCGGTGGTGACCGGCGCCGTCTCGATGTAGTCGAGGAACGGCGGGCTGTACCGGCCCAGCAGCAGCAGGGGCACCAGCCACCAGGCGGTCGCCGCGCCCACCGCCAGCCCCCAGGCGACCAGCGCCCTGATCCGCAGCCGGAACGGGTGCAGGCCGACCAGCCAGAGACCGGCCAGCGGCACGACGGCCAGCACCGCCGTCGCGTTGACGCCGCCGGCACACGCCACCACCAGCGCGGACAGGGTCACCGCCCGGCGTACGGAGGCACCCCGGCCCAGCCCCACCAGGGGCACCAGCACCCAGGGGGCGAGGGCGCTCGGCCACGCCTCCACCGAGATCGGGCCCAGCTCGGTCACCAGCCGGGGAGAGAGCGCGAAGGCCACCCCGGCGAGCAGTCGGGCGGCCGGCGTGCCGATGTGCAGCCGCTCGGCCAGCCGGACCACGCCGGTGCAGGCCACCGTCATCAGCAGCGCCCACCAGAGCCGCTGCACCACCCAGGCCGGGATGTCGAGCACCTCGCCGAGCAGGAAGAACGGCCCCATCGGCCAGAGGTAGCCGTACGCCTGATTCTGCAGCTGCCCGAAGGTGCCGTCCGGGTCCCAGACGTGCAGGGCGCGGCTCAGCCATCCGGCTGGATCGACCGTCAGGTCCACCTTCGTGTCGATGGCGATCATGCCCGGGTCCTGGAGGAACGCCAGGGCCGACAAACCGAGACAGACCGCGACCAAGCGCAGACGCCACACCCTTCTCGATGTGGCGTCCGGTCGGTCGGTCAGCTCCGGGCGGGCCGGCGCCTGCTGCATTTCGCCTCCGATCGGGCATTGCGGGGGGCGTGACGAAGCCCATAGTGTGACGCGACGCGAAGACTACTCGGCAGTAGGAGTAAGTGTGGAAGCACCGCCTGCCGCCACCCGGCACGTACTTTTCCTCAACTGGCGCGACACCCGGAACCCGGAGGGCGGCGGTTCGGAGGTGTACGTCGAGCGGATCGCCAGCGAACTCGTGCGCCGGGGTCACCGCGCCACGCTGCTCTGCGCCACCCACTCCGCCGGCCCCGCCGAGGAGGTCACCGCCGCCGGCGTACGGGTGCTGCGGCGCGGCGGCCGGCACACCGTCTACCTGCGCGCCGCGCTCGTCTACCTGGCCGGCGCGTTGGGGCTCGGGCCGCTGACCCGCAGGCGGGGCGGTCGCCCCGACGTGATCGTGGACGTCGGCAACGGCCTGCCCTTCCTGTCCGCCCTGTACGCCCGCCGCCCGGTGATCGCGCTGGTGCACCACGTGCACCGCGAGCAGTGGCCGGTGGTGCTGGGCCGCTGGCTGGCCGGCTTCGGCTGGTGGGTCGAGTCCTGGCTCGCCCCACGCGTCTACCGCCACTGCCAGTACGTGACCGTCTCCGCGGCCACCCGGCGGGAGCTGGCCACCCTCGGCATCGACCCGTCCCGGATCGCCATCGTGCACAACGGCACGCCCGACATGACGGTCGGGCCGGTCCCGCGCACCCCGCACCCGTCCCTGGTGGTGCTCGGCCGGCTGGTGCCGCACAAGCAGGTCGAGCTGGCCCTGCACGCGGTCGCCGGGCTCACCGGCGAGCTGCCCGGGCTCACCCTCGTGGTCGCCGGCCAGGGCTGGTGGGAGCCGCAGCTGCGCCAGCTCGCCGAGGAGCTGGGCGTCACCGACCGGGTCCGCTTCACCGGCTTCGTCAGCGACGGGGAGAAGCGGGAGCTGCTGGCCAGCGCCTGGGTCGCGCTCACCCCGTCGCTCAAGGAGGGCTGGGGGCTGACCATCGTGGAGGCCGGCGCGGTCGGCACGCCGACGGTGGCGTTCCGCGGCGCCGGCGGGGTCGAGGAGGCGCTCGTCGACGGCGAGACCGGCCTGCTCGCCGACGACGTCGACGACTTCGTCGCCAAGGTGCGGCTGCTGCTGACCGACGACGGCCGGCGCACCGCGATGGGCACGGCGGCGCGGGCGCACGCGGCCCGCTTCACCTGGCCGGTCTCGGGCGAAAAATTCGCGGCCCTCGTGACGAGGGCCGCGAACGTTCGGGCTGTGGTGCCGGCGGAGCAGTTGGAGCCGGTGGAGCCGTCCTACCTCGTGCCGTAGACCAGCGGCTTGTTGGCGCCGCTGCCTCCGCCGTCCGAGCTGGTCCGCGCGGCCTGCTCGGCCTTGGCGGCCTCGGACGACGAGGTGCCGGTGAGGGTGGTGGCCAGCGCCACCGACCCGAAGACGCCGAGAGCGACCGCGATCACTCCGGCGAGAACCAACGAGAGAGCACTGCGCATGGTGCTGACTTCCTCCTCGTGAGCTGCGTGCGCGGGACGTTACCACCAAGTAGCGTCGGTGGGGAGGGCCGCGAGGACGATCGATACCGGCCCCGCGGCGGGAGCCGACGGCTCACCGCGCACCGGCGCCGCGCGCGGCCGGGTTCTCGTACAGGGTCAGGTCCTCGCCGGCGTAGACCTCGCGCAGCCCGACCAACGCCGCCGGGTCCATCCGCTGCCCGCCGGCCACCCGTTGCACCACCACCCAGCGCACCCCGGTGTCCCGCACCGGGGCGGCGGCGTCGAGCACCCGCCGCACGTGCGCGACGCGCGGGTTCTCCCCGCTCACCTCGCTCGTGCCCACCCAGAGCGTGTCGTCGACGAGGACGTCGGCGTCGACGTAGCGGGGCAGCGGGTCGAGCGCAGTCCGGCCGCCGTTCCAGGGATACGCCCGGTAGGAGCCCAGCGGCAACGAGAGCACCTCGCCCGGCTGGCCGTCGAGGCGGGCGGCGACGGCGTCCCAGTCCGCCGGATAGGCCACCGGCCGCAGCCGGCCGGCCGCGCCGAACGCCAGGTCCGGCAGGACCACCACCGGCAGCACCAGCGCCCCGGCCAGCACCGCGCCCGCGCCGGCCCGACCGGCCCGGGCCGCCGCCCCGGCCAGCCGTTCCGCGCCGAGCGCGAACCCCACGGCGACCAGCAGGGCGTACGGGACGAGGAACTTCTGCCCGTCGCGGAGCACCCCGGCTCCCGGCACCGTGGCCACCAGCCACTCCAGCGACGCGCCCAGGCCGGGCAGCACGCCCAGGGCGGCGAGCAGGAAACCGCCGGCCGCCAGCACGACGAGCCGGTCGAGGACCCCGTCCGGCCAGCGGCGGCGCAGCGCCCGGTAGCCGAGGACCGCCAGTGCCAGCACGACGGCGGTGGCCACCGGCGCCAGCGGGGACGACCGGCTCGCCGGCGTCGTCTGTGCGTTCCAGATCCCGCCGGTGCCGGCCAGGGCGCCGAGCGCCCCGCTCCAGTTCTCCGCCCGCGCCGCGAAGGCCGCCACCCCGTCGGGGTCGGTCCGGGCGTCCGCCCGGGTCAGGGCCGCCGCCACCAGCCAGGGCGCGTTCAGCAGCAGCACCACCGCCACCGCGATCGCGCCGACCCGGCCCCCGCCCCGCCGCGGCACCAGCACGACGGTGCCCGCCAGGGCGATGAGCCCACCCGTCGGGGTCACCGCGGCGAGGGCGGCGGCCAGCACCAGCAGCGGCAGCGCCCGCCGCGCACCGGTCCGCAGCCGGATCGCCGCCAGCACCAGCCAGGGCAGCGCCGCGTACGCCAGGAGCAGACCCCAGTGCCCGATCAGCAGCCGCTCCGCCAGGTAGGGCGTCCACGCGTACCCGACGGCGGCCACCGGCCGGGTGACCGGATGCCGGGCCGGCACCAGCAACCCGGCGCCGACGGTGGCGAGCAGCAGCACCGCGACCAGGGCCAGCCGCTGCACCAACCACCCGGGCACCGCCTGGCTCGCCAGCGACACCAGGGCGTCCAACGGCACCGCCCGCGGCAGCGAGTCGGACGGGGCGACGAGTTCGGCGCGCCACGGCTGGTGCGGCACGAAGACCATGTCGTAGCTGAGCACGTATCCGGGTGCCGCCAGCGGAGCCAGCACCAGCAGGGTGACGGCCAGCCCGAGCCCGACGAGCATCGACCTCTCCCGCAGGGTTGACCTCCTCATTACGCTGACCGGGCGTGGCACCGGCGTGGCGCCACTGTACGCGCGCCCGTCGCACCCCCGGGAGTGCCGGCGACACGGGACGGTTGATGGGAACGGATTCGGAGCGGCCCGGCCGGGCGAGGAGTCTCGGCACCGCCGGCGTCGCGGTGACGCTGGCCGGGGTGTTCGTCAACGGGCTGGCCTACGTGGTGCCCGTCCTCGGCGCGCGGCACCTCGATCCGGCGGAGCTGGGGGCGCTCGCCACGCTCCTGGCGCTGGGTGCGATCGGCGGCGTGGCCAGCACCGGACTCCAGATCGCGGTCGCCGTGCACCGGGCGCGGCACGGTCGCGCCGCCACCGCCCGGCCGACCCTGCTCACGGTCCTCGTCACCGCCGCGCTGCTCGCCCTGACGCTGCCGGTGGCCGCCATCCAGCTCCGGCTGACCGCCCCGGCGGTGCTGCTGCTCGGCGTGCTCACCGTGGCGGTCGTGGCGGCCGGCCGCTGGCTCGGCGAGTTGCAGGGCGACCAGCGCTTCCTGCGCCTCGCCGGCGGCATGGCGCTGCTCGGCGCCGGCCGCTACGGGGGCATGGTCGCCGGGCTCTCGCTCGGCGGCGGGCTCACCGGCTCCCTGCTGGCCGGCGCGCTCACCTCGGTCCTGGTGCTCGCCCTGCTGGTACGCCTCAACCGGGGCGCCGGCATCGACCCGGCCGTGCCCTCCCTCGCCACCCGGACCGTGCTCACCGCCAGCGGCGCCACCCTGGCGATGCTGGTCGTCTCCTACGCGGACCTCCTGCTCGCCCGCCGCTTCCTGCCGCCGGACGTCGCCGGCACCTACGCCGTCGGCACCGTGCTGACCAAGGGGGCCCTGTGGGCGCCGCAGGTGGTGACCGTGATCGCGCTGCCCCGGCTGGCCAGGGGCGACCGGCGGGCCCTGGTCACCGCGCTGGCCCTGGTCGCCGGCGCGGGGGCGACGCTGGTGCTCGGCTCGGCGCTCGCGGGCGGGCTGGCCTTCCGCCTGGCCGGCGGCCCCGCCTACGCCGCAGCCGGCCGCTACGCCCCGCTCTTCGCCGCCACCGGCGCCCTGTACGCGGTCGTGTTCATCCTGGTCAACGCCCGGGTCGCGGCGTCGGCCCGGTGGCCCGCCGCTCCCCTGTGGACGTCCACGGTGATCTTCGTGGCCGCCGTCGCGACCGTCGTGCCACGGACCGTCGCCGGGATCGCCGGGGCGGCCCTGGCCACGGCGGCGGTCACCGCGGTGGTCACGGGACTCCTGACAATGGCCCACGAACGGGACAGCAGGTCGAAACGCACCCGTACGGCCACTACCACCCCAGCGGGAGGACATGTCACAGTGCGGGACGGATAACCAGGAGACGGGGGTTTCTGGTGAGCGTCAGCATGGCCACGACCGGATCCGGGCCAGGAAAGTCCCGCGCGCACGCCCGCTGGCTGCTCGTGTTGTACGCCACCGCGCTGGTGCTCACCCTGACGGCCGGCGTCCCGGGCCGGGCGCGGGCCGAGGGCGGCATGTCGGCCGACCGGCTCACCGCCCTCTTCGAGCGCTACGGCGACACCTCCGGCCGGTGGAACGGCGCCGACCGGACGGCCTCGGTCCGGCTCCCCGACGGCCGGCTCCTCTGGCTCTTCTCCGACACCTTCCTCGGCCCCATCGGCCCGGACGGCTCCCGCCCCCGCACGGCGTCGTTCATCAACAACTCCGCGGTGGTGCAGCAGGGCGACGAGCTGCGCGAGACGGTGCACGGCGGCACCGCCGACGACCCCGCCTCGCTGGTGCCGCCGCCGGCAGCCGACCAGTTTTATTGGATCGGCGACGCCCAGGTCGTGGGCGAGACCCTCCAGGCGCTGGTCAACCGCTACCGCCGCACGGGCGACGGCCCGCTGGACCACGTCCTGCTGGGCACCTCGCTGGCGACCTTCGCACTGCCCGGCCTGACGCCCACCGCGGTCCGGCCGCTGCCGTTGGGGGAGCGCGTCTCGTGGGGCTCCACCCTGCTCCGCGCTGGCGGGCACACCCTGATCTACGGCACCGAGGCGAGCGGCGAGACGAAGTTCGCGCACGTCGCCCGGGTCGCCGGCGACGACCTGAACGGCCCGTGGGAGTTCTGGACGGGCAGCGACTGGGCGCCCGCGGCGGACCGCTCCGCCCGCATCCTCAGCGGGGTCGGCACGACGTACGGGGTGCAGCGGGTCGGCGACCGGTACGTGCTCGTGACCCACGAGAACAACCTGGTGTTCAGCGCCGACCTGGTGGCCTACTCGGCCGACGGGCCGACGGGTCCGTTCGACGGGCCGGACTACCTGCACCGCGCGCCCGAGACCGACGCCGGGCACCTCGTCTACGACGCCGACCTGCACCCCGACCTGGCGCGTCCGGGCAAGCTGCTGATCTCCTACAACGTCAACAACGTCGACGACGCGGTGACGTACGCCGACGCCGGCCTCTACCGGCCGCGCTTCGTCGAGGTCGACTGGCCCCGCCCCCGGCCGGACCGGACCGACGTGCCACCGGCGCCGGCGGCGCTCACGGCCGAGGCACGGGGCGCGGGCAACGCCGAGCTGCGGTGGCGCCCCGTCCCGACCGACGACGAGCTGCGCTACCTGGTGCACCGCCGGAACGTGACCGCCGGGCAGACCCACTTCGTCCGGATCGGCGAGCCGACCGCCGAGCCCCGCGCCTCGGCCGACTTCCTGGTCAACGGGCACCGGTACGAGTTCCGGGTGACCGCCGTCGGGCGTCGGGGCGAGGGCCCCCCGTCGGCCGTGGCGGGGATGACCGCCACCGTGCCGCCGCCACCGCCGCCGGGCGGGCTGCGGGCCGAGGCCGGACGCACCGGGGACGTCGCGGTGCGCTGGGAGCCGGTGCCGTTCGTCCAGTTGTTCCGGCTCTACCGGCGCGACGTGACGGCGGGGCAGCGGGAACCGGCCCTCGTCGGCACGTTCACCGGCACCAGCGCGACCGTCAGCTCGCTGTGGCACGCCCGGACGTACGAGTTCACCGTCGTCGCGGTGGGCGGCGGCGGGGACAGCCCGCCCTCGGCGCCCGTCCGGGCCACCGCCTCGGTCAGCCCGCCAGCCGCGCCGGCCCGGCTGACCGTCCAGGCCCAGCCGGACGGCAACCTCCGGCTCGGCTGGGCCAACCTGGGGCCCGGCATCTCCTACCGGGTCTACCGGCGCGACGTGACGGCGGGCCGGAGCCGTTTTGACTCGCCCGCACTCGAGACCCGGCCGAGCCACCTCGCCCGCTACCTGGAGCACGGCCACGAGTACGAGTTCGCCGTCAGCGCGGTGGACCGCGACCGGGAGGGTCCGCTCTCCCCGCCGGTGCGGGGCCGGGCGCGCTTCACCGCGCCGCAGGTGGTGCCGACCGACCTGCGGGTGACGAAGGTCGGAACTTCCGAGGTGGAGCTGACCTGGCGATCGGCCAATCCCGGCGGGTGGCACCGCGTCTACCGGCGGGACCTCACCGCCGGGGAGCGGGAGTTCACCGAGGAGGAGGTGCCCGTGCAGGGCACCGAGGCCACCATCCGCCAGCTGCGCAACGGCCACGAGTACGAGTTCACGGTCGCCGCGGCCAACCAGGCCGGTGCCGGTCGGCTGAGCAGGCCCGTGCGGGCCGTCCCGCGGCTGCCCACGCCGGGCGGGCTGACGGCGACGGCGGGCGGCACCGGCGAGGCCCGGCTGACCTGGCGTTCGGCGGGGCCGGGCCTCGCCTACCGCGTCCAGCTCCGCGACGTCACGGCCGGCGGGGAGTGGCGGACGGACCCGGTGCCGGTCAGCGGGACGGACTTCACCGCCGTGCTGCTGGTCCGCGGGCACCGCTACGAGTTCCGGGTCGCCGCCACCAACGGCGTCGACACCGGTACGCCGTCCGCGCCGGTCGCCGTGCTCGCACGCTGAGAGACCGGCGGCGGCCGCGCCGCGCTGGAGGAGCTGGCCCGGTCAGGCCCCGGCGGCGAGCCAGGAGCGCAGCAGGTGGTGGTCGATCGAGTCGGCGCGGCCCAGCGGCCGTCCGGCGGCCGCCCGCTCGCGCAGCTCGTCCCGGGTGAACCAGCGCGCCTCCAGCAGCTCCTCGCCGTCCACCCGCACCTGCTCGGACGCGGCGGTGGCCCGGAAGCCGACCATCAACCCGGCCGGGAAGGGCCACGCCTGCGAGCCCACGTACGCGAGGTCGGTCACCGTCACGCCGGCCTCCTCGGCCATCTCCCGCCGGACGGCGTCCTCCAGGCTCTCGCCCACCTCGACGAAGCCGGCGAGCGTCGAGTACGCCCCCTCGGGCGCGCCCGCGTGCCGGGCCAGCAGGCAGCGGTCCGGGGCACCGGGCGCCTCGATCAGCACGATGACCGCCGGTTCGATCCGGGGGAAGAGGAGCCGGCCGCAGTCCGCCCGCGCGCACGAGCGGACGTGTCCGCCGCCCCGGGCGACGGTCGACGCCCCGCACGTGCCGCAGAAGCGCTGCTGCCGGTGCCAGTGCAGCAGCCCTCGCGCGTACGCCTGGACGGCCGCCCCGGCCGGGTCGAGCCGGCCGACCAGTGCCCGGACGTCGACGGCGGCGCCCGCCCCCGCCACCTCGACGGCGGCGGCCTCGGGCAGCCCGGAGAGGTCCACGGCGAAGACGGCCGAGCCCTCGTCCATGCCGAGGAAGACGGTCTCGTCGGCGACGGCGCGCGCCCCGGCCGCCCGTTCCCCGCTCAGCCGCACCGGCACGTCTCCGGCGACCAGGCAGCGGTCCCGCCACAGCGGCAGCAGGGTGCTCGACGGGTCCGCCAGCAGCGCGGCGATCCGTTCCGGGTCGGTACGCAGTTCCCCCGCCCGGTCCAGCCAACCGCCCCCGTACGCCAGGACCGCCTCGTCCGTTCCCATGCCCCTACCGTGCCATGCCCGCCGCTCCGGCCCGCAGCCGGCCGGTATCCCGCGACACGCCGGGCGACACGCCGTGGTGCGACGGGTGGGCGCAGGCGGCCGCCCCGCCGGAGCGCCGGTTACCGTAGGTGTCTTCCGGGCGGAGGCGCGCTCCGCCCGTTGTGGTACGTCCGATCGAGGTGACCGTGACGCTGTACGGCGAGAAGACTCCACCCGCCGACGAACGGCCCACCGTGCAGGTCACGGCCGTGACCTGGCCCGGTGACGAGCCGGAGCCGCCTGCGCCGGCGGGCAGACCGGCCGGCTCCCGGTCCCGCCGGGTCCGCCTGCTGCTGGCCGCCGGGGTCGCCACGGCGGTACTGGGCTCCGTGGCGGGGGCGGGCGCCTACGCGTACGCCGGTGACGTGCCGCGCGGGACGACGGTGCTCGGCGCGGAGCTCGGCGGCCGGAGCCGCGCGGACGCCGCCCGGGAGCTGCGGACGGAGCTCGAACGCCGCGCCGCCACCCTCAACGCCCCGCTGTCGGTACGCGTCGGCGAGCGGACCGCCACGATCGACCCGGCCGCCGTCGGCCTGGCGGTCGACGTCGACGCCACCGTGGCGGCGGCGGCCGAGGCCGAGGCGCACGCGGTCGACCGGCTCGTGGGCTCCCGGACGGTGCAGCCGGTGGTGACCGTGGACGCGGCCCGGCTCGACGCCGCCCTCGAGAAGGTCGTCGGCGACCAGGGCCGGAAGATGACCATGCCGGCGATCACCTGGAAGGGCACCACGCCGAAGGCGGTGCACCCGAAGCCGAGCCTCGCGCTGGATCCGGACCGCTCCGCGCAGGTGGTGCGGGAGGGCTGGCTCAGCGGCCAGCCGGTGACCGTGCCGCTGGTCGAGACGCACCCGGCGACCACCGCCGAGGAGGTGGACCGGCTGGTCGCCGAGCTGGCGAAGCCGGCCGTCGCGGCCCCGGTCACGCTGACCACCGGCAAGGGCTCGGTGCAGATCCCACCGAAGGCGATCGCGCGGAGCCTCCGGTTCACCGCCGACAAGGCCGGGAAGCTGACCCCCCAGGTCGACGTGAAGCGGCTGCGCGCCGCGCTCGGCGACGACCTGGCCGCGATCGAGGTGCCGCCGAAGGACGCGCGGATGACCATCTCCGGCGGCAAGCCGAAGGTCGTCGACGGCAAGCCCGGGCAGCAGCTCGACAGCGAGGCCCTCGGCCGCGACCTGCTCGCCGTCCTGCCGAAGGCGGACGAGCGGAAGGTCACCGGCGAGCTGAAGCCGGCGGAGCCGGAGCTGACCGCCGCGAAGCTGGCCGGGTTGGGCATCGAGGAGCGGGTCTCCACCTTCACCACGCACTTCACCGGCGGGCTCTCCTCGCCGCGCAGCCAGAACATCGTCACCATCGCGAAGGACGTCGACGGCACGGTGGTGCTGCCCGGCGAGACGTTCTCGCTCAACGGGCACACCGGCGAGCGCGGCTACGCCCAGGGCTACCGGGACGCCCCGGTCATCCTCGACGGCAAGCTGGTCCCCGGGGTGGGCGGCGGCACCTCGCAGTTCACCACCACGCTGTTCAACGCGACGTACTACGCCGGGCTGGAGGACGTCGAGCACAAGCCGCACTCGTACTGGTTCAGCCGGTACCCGGCGGTCATCGAGTCGACCATCTTCTGGCCGGACCTGGACTTCAAGTTCCGCAACAACACCGAGCACGGCGTCCTGATCGACACCTCCTACACGTCGAGTTCGATCACCGTGTCGATCTGGAGCACGAAGATCTGGGACAGCGTGAAGACCGAGTACAGCCCGCGCCGCAACATCACCCACCCGGAGACGGTCTACCTGAAGCCGGGCCCGACCTGCATCCCGGCGAACGGCAGCCAGGGGTTCACCCAGGACGCCTTCCGCGTGTTCAAGAAGGACGGCAAGGTCGTGAAGCGGGAGAAGTTCACCTGGCGCTACTCCGCGGAGCCGCGCTTCATCTGTGGCCCCGAGCCGTCCTGACGGCCGCCCGACTCCCGCTCGGAGAAGCCCCGCCGGCCACGTCGCCGGCGGGGCTTCCTCCTGTCGTACGCGTACCGCGCCCGACCGTCGACGCCGCGGCCCGGCACCTCGCCGTCCCGTGGGCGGCGATCTGCTCCTACGCCGGCGCTACCGGTGGCGGAACCACAGGTTGGGTTCGGTGTAGGTGCCCTGGTCGAGGTCGCGGTCGATGCGCAACAGGGCCAGCCCGTCGGGGATGACGTAGTCGCCGCTGTCGGGGAAGACCAGGCCCGTCCACTGCTCCCACTCGGCGACGGTGCCCGTCATCGTCTGCGACCGGGGCGCCGTGGCGACCAGCCGGGCACCGAGCCGCCAGTGGGTACGGACCCAGGGATCGAGCGGTGCGCCGTCCTCGCGGGTCCAGGTGGCGAACCGCTCTATCGGGGTCAGGGGGTAACGGGCCTTGAGCGTGGGTCGTACCGGGGCGACGACGCGCGACCAGCCGCGCTCACCGACCAGCGAACGCAGCGCCGTGATCAGGTCACCGGCCAGTCCCCGGCCGCGTAGGTCAGGGCGGACCTGGGCGGCCATCACCACCAGGGTGTCGGGGGTGTCGCCGTGGTCGTGGCCGGTGACCGCGTGCCGCAGCGAGTCGGTGTAGCCCTCGGGCAGGTGCGCCGGGTCGCCGTCCCAGCGGATCGGCACGCCCCATCCCGCGGCGACCAGCTCGTCGTCCCCGTCGAGCAGCACCAGCTCCAGGTCGGCGAACACCTCCCGCACGCGTCCGAGGTGACGGCTCGCATCCCGGTCGGCGCCGATGAAGGCCGGCCAGCCGTCGGCGAACAACCGGGCCAGCTGGTCGTCGGGCCGGGGCCGGGCCCGCAGGGGTTCCACGACGGTATGCATGGCGTGCCCTCCGTAACGCAGTTCAGGGCCACCCCCGAAGGGGTGGCCCTGAACTGAAAGATTGTCCGGCGGTGTCCTACTCTCCCACACCCTCCCGAGTGCAGTACCATCGGCGCTGGAGGGCTTAGCTTCCGGGTTCGGAATGTAACCGGGCGT
>NZ_JBFABA010000022.1:0-85644 GCF_040640115.1 Micromonospora sp. NPDC023644
GCCGCCGCCCTCGCCGTCTACCACGGCATGCGCCTGGTGGCCCACCTACGCGGCACCCCCCCCCCCCCCCCCCCCCCCCCCCCCCCCCCCCCCCGCCCCCCCCCCCCCCCCCGGGGGGGGGGGGGGGGGGGGGCGCCCCCCCCCCCCCGCCGCCTGGGTCGGCCGGGTCGGCGCCGACGAGTTCGGCGAGTACGTGCTGCGGCAGCTGCGCGCCGAGGGCGTCGCCGTCGACGGCGTGACCCGGGACCCGGACCGGCCGACCGGGCTGATGTTCCTGGAGCGGCGCACCGCCGACCTGACCCGGGTGCAGTACCACCGGGCCGGATCGGCCGGCTCCGCCCTCGAGGTCGACGACCTGCGGGCGCCGCTGGCCGCCGGCGCGCGGATGCTGCACCTGAGCGGGATCACCCCGGCGCTCTCCGACACCGCCCGCGCGGCCACCCGGTGGGCGGCCGAGGCCGCCGTCGCCGCGCGCATCCCGGTCTGCCTCGACGTCAACCACCGCGACCGCCTCTGGTCGCGCGACACCGCCCGCGAGGTGCTCACCCCGCTGGCGGGGCACGCCTCGATCGTCGTCGCCTCCGCCGACGAGCTGGACCTCGTCGGCGACCCCGGGGCCGACGAGTCCACCGTCGTGGCGGACCTGCTGCGGCGGGGCGTGGACACGGTCCTGGTCAAGCTGGGCTCCGACGGCGCCCGCGCGCACACCCGCGACGGGGTCCGGCACGCCGAGGCGCTGACCGTGACCGCCGTCGACACCGTCGGCGCCGGGGACGCGTTCACCGCCGGCTACCTGTCCGGCTGGTTCGACGGGCTCGACCTGGCCGGCCGGCTGCGCCGCGCGGCCACCCTCGGCGCCTTCGCGGTCTCCAGCCCCGGCGACTGGGAAGGGCTGCCGCGCCGCGCCGAACTGTCCCTCCTCGACGGCCACGAGGCCGGAGACGTCCTCCGCTAGCCGCCGAGCACCCCGAAGAAGAAAGGCACCCCGTGAAGATCGTCGCCGCTGACGTCATCGTCTCCAGCCCCGACCGCAACTTCGTCACCCTGAAGATCACCACGGAGGACGGCGTCACCGGCCTGGGCGACGGCACCCTCAACGGACGGGAACTCTCGGTCGCCTCGTACCTGCGCGACCACGTCGTGCCGCTGCTGATCGGCCGGGACGCGCACCGCATCGAGGACGCCTGGCAGTTCCTCTACCGCTCGGCGTACTGGCGTCGCGGGCCGGTCACCATGGCCGCCATCGCGGCGGTCGACGTGGCCCTGTGGGACATCAAGGCCAAGGCCGCCGGCATGCCGCTTTACCAGCTGCTGGGCGGGGCGTCGCGCACCGGCATCATGGCCTACGGCCACGCCTCCGGCCGGGACCTGCCGGAGCTGTTCGACTCGATCCGCCGGCACCTCGAACAGGGCTACCGCTCGATCCGGGTGCAGACCTCGGTGCCGGGCATCAACGCCGTCTACGGGGTCGCCACCCAGCCCAGCGCCGACGGCAAGCGCTACGACTACGAGCCGGCGCAGCGCACCCCGCTGCCGGCCGAGGAGGACTGGGATACCCGCTCCTACCTGCGTCACCTGCCCGGCGTGTTCGAGGCGGTCCGCAACGAGTTCGGCCCGGAGCTGCCGCTGCTGCACGACGGCCACCACCGGATGACGCCGATCCAGGCCGCCAAGCTCGGCAAGGCGCTGGAGCCGTACGACCTGTTCTGGCTGGAGGACTGCACCCCGGCGGAGAACCAGGAGGCGCTGCGGCTGGTCCGCCAGCACACCACCACGCCGCTGGCGATCGGCGAGGTCTTCAACACCGTCTGGGACTACCAGACGCTCATCCGCGAGCAGCTCATCGACTACGTGCGCTCCGCCGTCACCCACACCGGCGGCATCACGGCCATGCGCAAGCTGCTCGACTTCGCCGCCCAGTACCAGATCAAGTCTGGCATCCACGGCCCGACCGACATCTCGCCGGTCGGCATGGCCGCCGCCCTGCACCTGGACCTGGCCATCCACAACTTCGGCATCCAGGAGTACATGCAGCACGGGGCGCTCACCAACGAGGTGTTCCGGCAGTCGTTCACCTTCACCGACGGCTACCTGCACCCGGGGGAGCAGCCCGGGCTCGGCGTCGAGCTGGACGAGGAGGCCGCCGCGAAGTTCCCGTACGTGCCGGCGTACCTGCCGTTCAACCGCCTCCAGGACGGCACGGTCCATGACTGGTGAGGGCGCGTCCCCGACGCGGCACGTCGTCGTGATGGGGGTGTCCGGGGCCGGCAAGACCACCGTGGCCGTGGGCGTCGCCGCCGCGACCGGACTGACCTTCGCCGAGGCGGACGAGTTCCACACGCCGGAGCACGTGGCGCAGATGCGCGCCGGCGTGCCGCTGGACGACGCCGCCCGCCTGCCCTGGCTGCGCGAGCTGGCCGGCTGGATGGCCGCCCGCGCCGCCGAGGGCGTGTCGACGGTGCTGGCCTGCTCGGCGCTGCGGCGGTCCTACCGCGACGTGCTGCGCCTGGGGCCGCCCAGCGTCGAGTTCGTCCACCTGGACGGGCCGGCCGAGGTGATCCGGGAGCGGATGGCCCGGCGCGCCGGGCACTACATGCCGGCGAGCCTGCTGGAATCGCAGCTGGCCACCCTGGAACGGCCCCACCCGGACGAGGCGGTGCTGGTGCTCGACGTGTCGCTGACGCCGGAGGAGCTCGTCTCGGCGGCGGTGCGGCGGCTCGGCCTGGCGAGCGGCGTCGCCGCCAACGGCTGAGCGCGTCCCGGTCGCGGTGCCCCGGCGCCGCGACCGGGCAGTCAGTCGGGCAGCGCGTCGAGGTAGACCCAGCGGCCGTCCTCGCGGACGAACCGGCTGCGCTCGGTCTGCGTCCCCGGCTGGCCGCCGGCGCGGTGGTGGGCCCGGAACTCGACGGTGCCGGTGGCGTCGAACAGCCCGCCCCGGTCGGTGTCGACGATCTCCAGGCCCGTCCAGCGCTGGCCGGGGTCGAGGTCGAGCCGGCGCGGCCGGGTCGAGGAGTGCCAACTGCGCAGCAGGTACCCGGTGTCGCCGACGGCGAAGGCGCTGTACCGCGAGCGCATCAGCGCCTCGGCGGTCGCCGCCTGCGCCTCGCCCCGGTGCAGCCGCCCGCAGCATCCGGCGTACGGCTGGCCGGCGCCGCAGGGGCAGGGCCGGTCGGGGCCGTCGGCCGCCCGCCGGCGGGTTCGCTTCGCCACCGGCCCATTCTGGCCGACGACCCGCCGCGACCGGCGCCCGGACCCCGGCGGCCGCCCGGCGCGGGGGCCGGGTCGGGCGATCGACCGATGGACCCGCCGACCCTCGCGCGGGCCGGGCGATCGACCGGGACGGCCCGGCGGGTGGATCCGCCGACCCTCGCCCCGGGCGGCGTGGACCCGGGTCAGCGGGCGCTCGTCCGGGGCGCCCGCCGGGTGCCGAACGACTCCATGGTCGTCGCCTTGCGCGCCGGGGTCTTCGCCGCCGCGCCGGCGCGGGTCGCGGCGGCCTTCGCCGCCTTCTTCGCGGGGGCCTTCTTCGCCGGCGCGGCCGTGGCCGGCGCCTTGCGGGCGCGGGCCGGGGCCGCCGTCGCCGAGGTGTCCTTCTTCCGGGCCACGCGGGCGGTCGTCGTGGTGGGCTTCTCGCCCGGGGACTTGGCCGCGCTCGCCCCGGTGGCCCGCTTCGTGGCCGTCGCCACCTTCTTGGCCGTCGCCGCCCGCTTCATCGGGGCCTTGCGCGCCCCGGTGGCCTTCCTGGCCCGTCCTGCGTCCGCCATCGTCGCTCCTCGGGAATCGGCCCTGGGCGCACGGTCTTCCCCCGGCCCCGGCGGTCAAACGCCGGTGCCGCCGCGGCGCGGGGGCGGGGCCCCGCCCCCGCGCGGCGTCGAAGGCGCCCGGCCACCCGCTGGCCGCGTCACGTCCCGGTCGTCGGCTTGTACGCGCAGACCAGCTCCCAGCCGCCGGGCAGCACCGCCACCCGCTCGAAGCCGACCTCCTTGAGCAGGCCGGTGTAGAACTCGACCTCCCGCAGCCGGCTCACGCAGGTGTCGACCCCAATGAGGAAGTAGCTCCAGAAGAACTGCATCGCCAGCCGGTCCGGCGTGCGGAACTCCTCGCAGATCAGCAGCATCCCGCCCGGCTCCAGGGCCGCGTACGCCTTCTCGACGAGCCGGCGGGCGACCTCGTTCGGCCAGTCGTGCAGCACGCGGACGAACGCCAGCGCGTCGTAGCCCGACGGCAGCGGCTCGGCGAGGAAGTCGCCGCCGACGAACCCCAGCCGGTCGGCGTGCCCCCTGCGGGCCCGGGTGGCCTCCACCAGCGGCGCCACCGCCGGCAGGTTGTACACGTCGGCCCGCAGCCGGGGGGCGTCGTCGAGGACGTGCGCGGCGAGCGTGCCGTCGCCGCCGCCGACGTCCAGCAGGCGCGTGCGGCCCGGCCACAGCCGGTCGGCGTTGCGGTGCACCGCCTCGATCACGGGGCCGAGCCCGACGGCCATGCTGCGCTCGAAGTCGGCGGTCTGCTCGTCGGTCTTCGGCGGCCAGGCGAAGTCGTCGTCGCCCATGCTGACCTCGCCGCGCAGGCTCTCGCCCAGCCGGCCGTGCAGCCGTCGCCAGGGGTAGCGGTCCCGGTCCCGCTCGATGGCGTCCGGGCCCACCACCGCAGCGACGGCGTCGCGCAGCCCGGGCACCGCCCGGTACGCGGCCGTGGCGATGTCGTCGCCCGGCTCGCTGCGGGCGACGAAGCCGAGGCTCTCCAGGCAGTCGAGGAACTTGTAGAGCCGCAGCGGCCGTACGTCGAACCGCTCGGCGAGCTCGCCGAGGCGGACCGGCCCCGGCTCCAGCGCGTCGAGCAGCCCCATGCCGAGCGCGGTCTCCAGCACGTCCATGGCCTTGGGCCCGTTGGCGAGCAGGCTCATCAGCGCCCGCGGTGACAGGGTGACGTTCACCGGTCCAGCTCCTCTTCCAGTGCGTCCATGAACGCGTCGATCTCCTCGAGGGTGTTGTAGACGTGCGGGCCGATCCGCAGGTAGCCCCGCCAGCTGCAGACCATGTCCCGCGCGAGCAGTCGCCGCTTGACCGCCTCGCCGTCGGCGACGTCGAGGCACACCACGCCGCTGCGCCGGTGCGGCTCGACCGGGCTGACCACGCCGATGCCGGCCGCCGCCGCCCGGTCCAGGATCCGGGACGTGCAGGCGAGCGAGTGCCGCCGGATCGCGGCGACGCCCACCCCGGCCAGCAGGTCCAGGCCGACCTGGGAGACCAGCGAGGTGAGGGGGAACGGCGTGCCGCCGGCGAACCGCCGGGCGTCGGCGGCCCAGCCGGTCGACGGCTGGAAGGTCAGCGCCCGGTCGCCGGCCTGCCAGCCGGTGGCGGCCGGTTCGAGCCGGGTCGCCAGGTCCGGGCGGACGTAGAGGAAGGCGGTGGCGACCCCGCACAGCCACTTGTGCGCGCCGCCGAGCACGACGTCGACGCCGAGCGCCGTCACGTCCAGCGGCATGACCCCGACGGTCTGGAAGGCGTCGACGACCACGAGGGCGCCGACGTCGTGGGCCCGGCGTACCAGCCGGGGCAGGTCGATGGTGGCGCCGGAGGAGAAGCTGGCGTGCGGGACGCACACCAGCAGCGTCCGCTCGTCGATGCGCGCGTCGAGGGCGTCCTCGTCGAAGCGGGGACCGCCCGACCCGACGACGTCGAGGCGGGCGCCGTAGCGACGGAACGCGTTGAAGATGAACGGCACGGTCGGGTACTCCAGGTCGGTGGTGACGACCCGGTCGCGCGGCGCGCGGTAGTCGAAGCAGGACGCGACCCGGGCGAGCAGCGTGCTCAGGTTCGCGTCGGTGACCACGCTGCCCGGGGGCGCGCCGATGAGGGCGGCGATCGAGTCGGCGTACCGGTCGAGGCCGACGTGCCAGTCGTGCCAGACGTCGTCGCGCCAGCCGCGCAGCGTCTCCCAGTAGCCGGTGAGCACGTGTTCGGCGCCCCTCGGCACCGCTCCGGTGGAGTTGTTGTTCAGGTATACGCAGGTGTCCAGCAGCGGAAACTCGGCGCGCAGGGCGGCCTGGGCGGCGGCGTCGAGGCACTCGGGCGTGTCGGGGCCGGGTGCCGGGTCGGTCGGGTTCACTCGGGGCTGCCTCCGGTCGGGTCGGTCCGCGACGAGGGGACCGGATCGTGGGTGACGGAGCTGAAGACCGGAATGGACCGGACGGCGGCCAGGTAGGGCGTGCCCTCCGTGTAGCCGGTGCCCGGGCGGGGGCCGAGCATCCGGGTGGCCAGCCGGTGGTGCGTGCGTCGCCACTGCAGCACGGCCGCGGCGAACGTGCGCATCGCCCCTGCCACCAGCTCGGCGTCCGCGCCGGTGAGCAGGCCCTCGCGCACCGCCGCCCGGAACGCCTCGTCGACCGACGGTTGTCCGGCCTGCACCCGGTCGCGCACCTCCGGCACCTGCTGGTAGGCGGGCGACTCCAGCCGCGCCCCCTCCGGCGTGCGGCAGAGCGACTCCATCAGCTTGTACGAGCGGGACTGGATGGCGCTGGCCCCCTCGGTGTACTGCCGGAACGTCCGGAAGGCGGTCGGCTGCATGGTGGCCAGCAGCGAGAACAGCGGCCCGGCGGCGGTGAGCTGCGCGCAGGCGTACGCCAGCCGGTCGGCCGCCGGCCGGGCGTGACCGGCGCGCAGGGCGACGATCGTGGCGCGCAGTTCCTCGACGAGCCCCGCGAAGAGGCACTCGTACGCCTGGAGCACCCGGATGAACAGGTACTCGTCGTGCGACACGTAGACCGGCAGCATGCTCAGCCGCAGGGCCAGCCCGACGGCGGGATCCCCGTCGGCGACGAGGGCCCGCAGCACGGCGGCCGGCTCCCGGTCGTGGACCTCCCCGGCGAGGCCGAGGCGGGCGAGGGCGGGGGCCGCGGCCCGCACGCTGAGCCGGTGGCGCTTGGCCACCACCTCCCGGCTCGGGCGGTCCTCGGGCAGCAGGTGGGTGGCGTCGGACCCGGCGGCCAGCTCGAACGCCAGCGCGTCGGCGACCAGGCGGACGAGGAGCCGGTCGCGGTCGCGACGCGCGCCCTCCGGTTGGCCGGGCCCGTCGTCCTCCCCGCCCGGCCCGTCGTCCGCCCCGCAGGGCAGCCCGAGCAGGCGCAGCGCCAGGTAGCTGCGGTAGTCGTACCGGCCGTCCCACTTGTCGAGCGCGACGTCGAGGAAGTCGCCCAGCAGCCGGGCGGCGGGCGACGGCGGGCCGGCGGCCGGGACGGTCACCCGGGCCCGGGCCGAATCCAGCAGAGCGAGGAGCTCCTTTTCGACGAAGTGTTTGCCGACCCGGTGGAATTCCGCCAGTACGGGGGAGTAGGGAAAATCGTCCGGGTCGGCGGCACCCGACAACCAACTCGTCAGTTCACGCACGAACCGCACCTCGACATTCGGCCCGTGTCAACCGCAGACGGGGAGTTGATTGACGAATTAAGGGGTGGGTGGGGATTGTCAGGACCGGTCGGCATGGGAACGGTCGCTTTCACCCGTGGACGGACTTGACGCGGGCCTGCCACAGTTCGGGGAAGAACCTGTGCCCGATGAGTTTGGCGAGCACCGTCGCCTCCGCGCCGTCGGGCGCGTGGCCGCCGACGCGCAGGGCGGCCTGGTAGTGCCGCACCCGCCACAGCGACACCCGCTCGTCCCACTCCATCATCGCCTCGGCGAGCAGGTGGACGGGGTCCGTCGGGTCCGCCCGGCGCAGCTCCGACAGGGCGGTCCCGCGGGCGGCGAGGTGGTCGCTGAACGCCACGCCGAGCTGCCGGCTCGCCGCCTGGACCCGCCGCCAGCCGGGGGACTCGGCGCCGGAACCCTTGCCCAGCGCCGGTTGCATGGCCTCGAAGGCGGCCGGGGAGAGGTGCCGGAACATCTCCAACTGGTCGGTGACCAGCCGTACCCCCAGCGTCGCCCGGGTCAGCAGCGGCTCGGCCGCCGCCGGCTCGCCGGCGCGGACCCGGGCGATGGCCTCGGTCAGCTCCGCGGCCGCGAGCTTGAGCCACAGCTCGGTGGACTGGTGCACCACCTGGAAGAGCAGCTCGTCGCGGTGGATCATCTCCGCCGGGCTCCGTTGCAGGTCGAGCAGCGCGTCCGTGCGCATGTAGCGCGCGTAGTCCGTGGCGCCGTCGCCAGGAAGAACAGGTGTATGGTCCCGCTTCACGGAATTGTCCCCTTCGGTCAGCGTCGCTGCGTCGGTAACCGGCGGCCCGACAGCGCGTGCGGCGGCCATTATGCAACGACGAAAGGCAATGTGTCACGCCTTCGTTGCGGGCCGTGTCCGACTCCGAAAGGGGAGGTTTCCGCCATTTATTGCGATGTGTAAAGGCGGTGGAATAACACAAAGATCAACAGGCGTCAATAGCGGCGGACAACTGGCACGTCACACCGCCGCGGGCGGCGCGCCGAACCGGCGCGCCGCCCGCGGGTACCGCCTCTCACCAGGGCGACGGTGGCGGCGGCGGCACGACCGGCGGGCGGTCGTCACAGGTGATGGTGTTCGGCAGCTGCCACGGCGCCAGCCAGCCGCCGTCGTTGCCGCCGAGATCGTTCAGGGCGAACTCGGAGCCGGTCGCCGGGAAGTTGAACGACCCGCAGTTGTTGACGCCGACGGCGCCGACGTTGCGGGCGTCGACGTTGCGCAACGACGCCGAGCCCGCCGCGCGGGCGCTCAGCACGGAGGTGCCCGTGCCGTCGACCCGGATGTCCTGGAACCGCACGCCGGTGATCGAGTGCAGGTCCTTCACCGGCCAGTCGCTGACCAGCATGATGGCGTTGTACGTGTTGTCGAGGTAGCTGTCGCCGATCACGTCGACGGTCGCGTCGATGTCCCGGTCGAGCGCGTAGAACCAGATGGCCCCCAGCCCGATCTTCCAGTTCAGCTCGTACGTGCCGGCGCGGGCGGTGGTGTTGCCGGTGATCAGCAGCCGCCCGGTGAAGGGCTCCGCGCCGAAGCGCGACCCGACCTGGATCGCGCTGCCCTCCCGCACCGGGTCGGCGACCAGGTTGTGCGACACGGTGAGGTCGGTGCCGCCGTAGAGGGCGATGCCGTTGGCCAGCACCGGCGACTGCACGGTGTTGTGGTCGAACGTGTTGTGGGCGTTGCCCACCTTCTCGGACCACATCGCGAGCCCGTCGTCGCCGCTGTTGCGCACGAAGGTGTGCGCGACCAGCGAGTCGGTGACGCCGGTGTGGAAGTTGAGCCCGTCGGCGATCTGGTCGACGATCATCGTGTCGGTGACCCGCACGTTGGACATCGGCCCGTCGAACCAGATGCCCACCTTGGTGTGGCGCAGGTGCAGGCCGTCGATGGTGGAGTCGCTCATCGCGCCGCCGATCGCGTTGACCTGGTCGGTGTCGATGCGCTCGCGCACGTCGCCCTCGATGGCGAAGCCGGAGAGGTGCACGTTGCGGCTGCCACCCTCGGCGGCGCTGCGGCCGTAGAAGCCCACGCCGGTGTGCACCGAGCCGTCCGGCGCGGGCGTGGGCAGCGCCACCTCGCGCCCCTTGACGACGGTGTGCCAGCTGCCGGCGCCCTCGATCGTCACGTCGTCGACGATGATGTGCCGGTTCACCTGGTACGTGCCCGGCGGCAGGTAGACCGGCAGGTCCGCCCGCCGCGCGAAGGCGATGGCCCGGTCCAGGGCGGCGGCGGAGTCGCGGCGGCCGGTCGGGTCGGCGCCGAAGGCCAGCACGTTCGCGGCGCGCAGCCGGACGCGCGGCGGGCCGACGAGTTCGGAGTCGAGCAGGTCGATCACCGTCCACGCCGCGTTGCTGCCGGCCGGGGCGGTGAGCCGGATCCGGTCGCCCGCGCGGTACGTCCGGCCGAGCAGCAGCCGCTGCTCGTCGTAGAAGTGGCTGGGGCGGAACGGGGTGGGGATGCTCGGGTACGGCGTGGTGGCCGCCGGCACGCACGAGCACTCGGTGATCCACCAGTCCGGGTGCAGCAGCCCGGCGGTCGGGTCGTTGGAGAACGGGTACTGGTTGTAGAGCCAGGAGTACTGCGACGTGAGGGTCATGGTCCGGATCGGCCGGCGGTTCACCGCGACCTCCAGCGGGGCGGTGATGCCGCCGCCGCCCGGGGCGTCGGGGATGCTGTAGCGCACGGTGATCGCGTTGGCCGCCCGGGGCAGGATGAACTCGACGTACCGGCCGGGGGTCAGCCGGACCGCGCGGCGGCCGGAGGCCTCGGCCGGCAGCGTGTAGGCGGTGCGGTCGGGGCCGATGACCTCGCCGTCCGTGGTCGCGTTCTCCGCCTCCTGCTCGACGAAGCCGACGTCGGCGCCGCGCCCGGCGACCAGCCGCGGATCGAGGCCCGCCCGGGTCACGACGGGCGCCGCCCCGGCGGGGGAGGCGGCGGTGGCCGGGCCGGGCGCGCCAGCCAGGACGCCGAGGGCGGTCGCGAGCGCGAGGGTGGCGGCGATCGCGGCCGAGGGCCGGCGCGACGCTCGCCGCGACGACCACCGGGGCACCGGGATCCTGTTCCGGGACATGGGGACTCTCCTGGGGACGGGGGTTCGACGGCGACGACGGCGGCGGGTCCCGCGACCCGCCCGCGCTCGCCGAGGGGATGGTGCGCGACGCCGGTGGCGCCCCGCGTCGCCGCTACGCGGCGTGGACCTCGAGCGCGGACAGTTGCGCCGCCGGCCAGCCGGTGTTGCCGGTGACGCGGATCCGCACGTGCCGCGCCGGCGTCGCCGCGACGGTGAGCGTCACCTGGTTGCCGGTGGCCGGATCGAAGACCCGGCCGGCCGGCGCGACGAGGGTGCTCCACGCGGCGCCGTCCGGGCTCACCTCGACCGCGACCGTCTGGGTGCGCCGCTGCCAGGCGGCGACGGGCGGGAGCCGCAGCACGATCCTGCCGATCGGGGTGCTCGCGCCGAGGTCGACGGAGATCCACTGCGGGAACGCGTTGCCGGCGCTCTCCCAGTAGCTGTGGGCGTCGCCGTCGACGGCGTTGGCGCAGCCGTAGGTCTGGACGTGGCTGCTCTCCGCGACCGGGCGGCCCCGGGCGAGGTCGGCGTTCGCCGCCGCGTACACCCCGACCCGGGCGAGCTGGGCCGCGGGCCAGGCGGTGTTGCCGGTGACGCTCACCCGGACGTGCCGGGCGGTGCTCGCCGGCACGGTGAGGGTCGCGGTGTTGCCGGTCGCCGGGTCGAACCGGACCCCGGCCGGCCCGGCGAGCGTGCGGAAGGTCGCGCCGTCGGTGCTGCCCTGCACCGTCAGCGTCTGGGTGCGCGCCTCCCAGCCGTTCGGCAGGGCCAGCACGATCCGGTTGACCGCGTGCGCCGCGCCGAGGTCGACCTGCCACCACTGCGGGAAGGCGCCGTTGGTGGACTCCCAGTAGCTGCCGGGGTCGGCGTCGACGGCGTTGCCGGCGCCGAACGGGCCGTTCTGGCTGCTCGCCGAGGCCGGCCGGCCGGCGGCGAGGTCAGCGCCGGGCGCCGGGGGGCCGTCGACGACGGGCGGCGTCGGCCGTACGGGGGTCAGGGCGAGCTGGCCCTTGAACATCCGGCCGCCGTCGGCGGTGATCCGCAGGTAGTAGTCGGCGGAGCAGGCGGTGCCGTCCTCGTCCAGCGCGCGGATGCCCGTCCCCGCCGGGGTGCTCGCCTGCGTCTCGCTGGTCTTGGCGATCTGGTTGCCCTCGTTGAACTCGTCGAACATGGAGACGTAGAGGCCCTGGGCGCCCAGCCGGGTCATGTTGTAGAGGTGCCGCCAGTAGAAGTCGCCGTGGCGGCGGTGCCCGGCCGACAGGTCGCCCGGCATCACGCAGGGCTGGTAGTCGATGCCGTGCGCGGCGCAGTCGGCCAGGTCGGGGACGTTGACGTTGGCGTGGAACCAGTCCAGCCCGTCGAGGGTGCCGGTGCGCCCGACCATCCACGGCGAGAGCATGTGGAACGCGTGGTAGACCTCGGAGAAGCCCGGCCGGGAGTCGTTGACGCCCTGCCGCCAGTAGGTGGGCACGCCGCCGATGACGTAGCAGCCCTGGGCCTTGAACCAGTTGACGACGTCGAGGCAGGCGGCGGGGGCGAAGGGGCGGCCGTCGTCGTTGAAGCCGAAGCCCCAGACGCAGACCACCGGCCGGCCGTTCTGCCGCGCGTACGCCGGGGAGGCGGTGTGCGCGGACATCCGGTTGAGCCAGTCCTCCTTGATCTGCGACTGCATCGCCGTCCAGCCGGTGACGTCGTACATGATGTAGAACTTGCGGCCGTGGCGTTCGGCCGCGCCGCGGACCTTGACCGTCATGGCGTCGCGCGTCGGCCCCTCGTCGCCGAACGGGTTGAACCGTTGCAGGGCGGCGGTGTCGCAGCCGTGCTCCCGCATCCACCGGAAGTGGGTGTCGACGGTCTGCTCGTCGTACGAGGAGAAGAGCCGCGCCGGCTGGCCGTTGCCCAGCGGCGGGTAGGCGGTGGTGTAGCCGCGGGCGTACTCCCGCATGTCGGGCCACGAGACGATGGTGGTGTTGGCCGGGGAAGGCGACTGGAACCGGTCGCGGCTCCAGTGCCACCAGC
This sequence comes from Micromonospora sp. NPDC023644, assembly GCF_040640115.1. NCBI lineage: Bacteria > Bacillati > Actinomycetota > Actinomycetes > Micromonosporales > Micromonosporaceae > Micromonospora > Micromonospora sp. NPDC023644. Next base: position 12,518 of record NZ_JBFABA010000022.1, read on the forward strand.
CGCCGATCGGCGCGCCGTCGCCGGGGCAGCTGAACCAGCCCTGGTAGCCGACGGAGACCTTGCCGACGACGTCGCCCGGCGGGCTGGCCGCGTACGCCGTGCCGCGCAGGGCCGACACCAGGTCGGCCGGGGCGACGGCGGCGAGGGCCGAGCCCGCGGCGAGGGATCCGATGAGTCTCCGGCGTGACACCGCCATGGCCCTGCTCCCTCCGACACGGAAAGGTATCGAGGGTCATCGTGCAGCAGTGGACTTGTCATTGCAAGAGTCGAATCTGAAAGCGAAAGAAATCGACTGCGGATGAAAGTGGGCGGTGGGTCCGTGGCGGGGGCGGGTCGGTGCGCGCCCGCCCCCGCCACGGTGTCATCCCCGCAGCAGCGGCAGCACCCGGCGGCCGAGCAGGTCGACGCCGCCGGCCGGGGTCAACCCGTGCGGGGTGCCGAACTCCACCCGGGTCGCCCCGGCGTCGAACACCGCCGCCGCCTGCGCCGCGACGTGTTCGGGGGTGCCGGAGAAGGCGAACAGGTCGAGCAGGTCCCCGCCGATCAGCGCGCCGGCGACGTCGTGCTCCTGGCGGGCGACGTGCTGCTGGATGCGCGCCAGCAGCTCCGGGTCGATGTCGACGTTCGGGTCGAGGGCAGCGACCACGGCGAGGTACATGGCCACCTCCGTGCGGGCCACCCGACGGGCCAGTGCGCCGTCCTCGTCCACCACGGTCACGGCGCCGAGCACCACGCCGACCGGGTCGCCGGCCCGGCCGGCGGGGGTGGCGTCGTCCAGCCAGGCCCGCATCGTCTTGGCCATCGCCGGGTTGGCCGACCCGCCGACCTTGATCTCCGCGGCGAACGCGGCGGCCGAGCGGGCGGTCTGCTGGCCCCACGTCCCCACCAGGACGGGCACGTCGGCGCGGACCGGGGCGTAGCGCAGGGCCGTGCCGGGCGCCACCGTGAACTCCCGGCCCTGATAGCCCCGGTCGTCGCGGGAGAGCAGCAGCCGGACCACGTCGACGGTCTCGGTGATCCGCCGCAGCGGCCGGGCCTGCGCCACCCCGACCTGGTCGAGCCAGGTGCCCCGGGCCAGCCCGAGGTAGGCCCGCCCGTTCGAGGCCAGGTCCAGGGCCGCGACCTGCCCGGCGATCTCCACCGGATGCATGGTGAACGGGTTCAGGCAGGCCGAACCGAGGCGGATCCGCCGGGTGTGCCGCGCGGCCACCAGCAGCGGGAAGAACGGCGGCTGGTACATCAGGTCACCGAAGACAGACAGCACGTCGAAGCCGTGCCCTTCGGCGAGCTCGGCCAGCGCGGCGTACTCGTCGGCGCTCTTGTCGGACTGCAGTCCGATGCCGACCAGTCGGCGTCCGTCGTCGGTGCTCACGTCAGTTCTCCAGTCGGGATCTGGCGCCGGCCGGTCCGCTCGATGCGCAGGATGACCCGCTCGTCGGGATCGGGGCAGGCCACGTGGCAGTCCCGGGCCAGCCAGTCCTCCGGCGGCAACGGGCGCTGCTTGGCCGGCAGCAGCGGCAGGCACGCGGCGAGGGCGTAGAGGCAGAAGTGCTTGCCCGCCGGGATGCGGAGCCGGTTCGACTCGGTCAGGTCGATGTGGTCCCCCGGCTGGAGGCCGCAGACGGAACGGCCCTCGATCCGCTCCACCACGACCCGCAGGTCGTACAGGTCGGTGACCGGTTCCTCGGCGCTCATCGGAGGGCCTCCGCGTGGTGGTGCACGATCCGCCAGCCCCGCTCGTCGCGGCGCAGCACGTCCGTCACCCGGAAGCAGTCGTCGGGCTGCCCGGCCGCGTACCGGGCGCGCAGGACGTAGCGGACCAGGCCGGTGTCGTCCCACGATTCGACCCGGAACTGCTCGGGGGCGACCGAGGTCGGCGGCGCGGCCGGTCCCCGGTCCGCCGCCCGGCGGTCCCGCAGGTCGTCGAGGGCGGCCAGACCGTCCAGCAGGTCGGGCGCGTCGGACTCCCAGATCGTCAGGTCGGGGTGCAGCCGGGCGTCGAACGCCGCCCGGTCGCCCAACGACCGGTACATGTCGGTGATGGCGGCGGTGAGATCGTCAACGGTCATCGGGGCTCGCTTCCGGTCGGGGCGGACGGGGGTGACGGTGGATCAGGAGAGCTCGGCGAGGCGGGCGCGCAGCGGGTCGAGCCCCATGGGGCCGAGCCGCAGGGCGCGGTGGTGGAACCGCTTGCGGTCGAAGCCCGCCCCCTCGCGCCGCTCGGCCTCCCGGCGGGCCTGCTGCCAGAGCCGCGCCCCGGCCTTGAAGGCCAACGCCTGCGCCGGCCAGCCCAGGTACCGGTCGACCTCGAAGCGCGCGGTCGCCGGGTCCAGCCCGGCGACGCGGATCAGGAAGTCCACGGCCAGCCCGGGGGTCCACCGGCGCGCGTCGGTGAAACCGGTCCCGGCCGGGACCGGCACGTCCAGGTGCAGGCCGAGGTCGATGACCACCCGGGCGGCCCGCCACATCTGCCCGTCGAGCATCCCGAGCCGCTCGGCGGGCCCGGCGTAGAGGCCCAGTTCGTCGGCGAGGCGTTCGGCGTAGTGCGCCCAGCCCTCGGCGTAGCCGTGCACCTGGCACAGCGACCGCTGCCACGGGTGCAGCTCGGCGGTGGTCAGGGTGATCGCGTGCTGGAGGTGGTGCCCGGGCAGCCCCTCGTGGCAGAGCGTCCCGACGTGCCGCCACACCGGCACCGTCGACTCGCCCGGGGGCGTCGACCACCAGATCCCGCCCGGGCGGGTCAACGCGGCGTCGGGCGGGGTGTAGTACATGACGCCGGAGGCGGCGGGGCTGATCCGGCACACCACGTGGCGGGTGGCGGCCGGGATGTCGAAGTGCGTGCCGTCCAGGGCGTCGGTGAGCCGCTCGGTGCGCTCCCGCAGCCACCGCTCCAGGTCGGGCCCGACCGGCACCCGGCCGGCGGGGTCGGCGTCCAGCGCGGCCCGCGCCCGCGCCACGTCGGGGTGGCCCAGCTCGGCGGCGACGGCGCGCTGCTCGGCGGCGGTGCGGGCCAGCTCCTCCCAGCCGTACGCGTACAGCTCGTCCAGGTCGACGGTCGCGCCGAGGAAGCTGCGCGCGGTGACGGCGTACAGGTCGCGGCCGACGCCGTCGGTGTCGGTGGCCCGGGGCGCCAGCTCGGTGCGCAGGAACGCGGCGAAGTCCGCCGTCGCGGCGGCGGCCGAGCGCGCCCCGGCGGCCAGCTCCCCGGCCAGCGTCCCGCCCGGGCCCCCGGCCACCAGCCGGCCGTAGAAGTCGTCGGAGGTGACCCAGGCGGTGCACTGGTCGGCGACGGCCAGCACCTGCCGGCGGGCGACGAGGTGCCCCCGCCCGGCCGAGCGGCGCAGCGTCTCGGCGTACTGGCCGAGGGCCACGGGCACCCGGCGCAGGTGCGCGGCGACGACCGCCCAGTCCCGCGCGGTGTCGCGGGGCAGGTTGTCGAAGACCTGCCGGACCAGGTGCACCGGCGTCGCCAGCGGGGCGAGCAGCCGGGTGGTGAAGCCCGCGTCGTACAGGTCGACCTCGCTGGCCAGCCGGTCGCGCAGCGCGCCGGCCAGCGCCCGCTGCGCCGTGCCGTCGGCGCTGGCGCCGGTCGCCGCCGTGGCGGTGTCGCGGGCCAGCTCCGCGCGGGCGGCGAAGCCGTCGGGGGAGAGGTCCGCGAAGTGCGAGTCGGGGGTACGCCCCGCCGCCTCGGCGGCCTGCGGGTCCAGCTCGGCGAGCGCGTCGAGGTACCGGTCGGCGACCTCGGTGATCGTCGTCATCGGGTGACGCCGAGGCGGCCGTGGTCGTCGCGGTAGGCGACGCCACCCTTGAGCACCGCGTGCAGCGTGCGCAGCGCGGACACCGAGCGGGTGGGATCGTCGCGCAGGACCAGCAGGTCGGCGTGCCTGCCCACCTCCACGCTGCCGAGCGTGTCGGCCTGGCCCAGCCACTGCGCGGGGCGGATGGTGGCGGACTTCAGCGCGTCGGCGACGGGCATCCCGGCGTCCACCATGAACTCCAGCTCCCGCACGGTCGCGGTCGTCTCGTCGTAGCCGGCGTGCGGCGGCATGTCGCTGCCCAGCGCGATCGGCACCCCGTTGCGGATGGCGTGCTGGAGGCTCTCCCAGTGCCGCGGCCCGGCCGACAGGGCGCGGTCCATCAGCCAGCCCGGCACGCCGGCGTCGCGGAAGAACTGCTCGCAGCGGCTGACCACGATGGTCGGGACGTACCAGACGCCCCGGTCGGCCATCAGCCGGGTCACCTCGTCGGTCAGCTCGTAGCCGTGCTCGACGCAGTCCAGCCCGAGTTCCACGGCGCGGCGCACCGACTCGGCCGGGCCGGCGTGCGCGGTCACCTTGCGGCCCCAGTCGTGCGCCACCCGGATCACCGCCGCCAGCTCGTCGTCGAGCAGCTGGGGGGTGTCGATCGACTCGAACTCGCCGGCGATGCCGCCGGAGATGCACACCTTGATCAGGTCGGCGCCGGCCCGGATCTGCTGCCGGGTCAGCCGGCGGAACCCGTCCGCCCCGTCGGCCTCCAGGGCGTCGGCCTCCCAGCCGTGCCCGCCGGTGCAGCAGAGGGCGTGCCCGGCGGTGAAGATCCGCGGGCCGTCCACCGCGCCGCGCTCGATCCCCTTGCGCAGGGCGAAGTCCGCGTACCGGCTCTCGCCGACGAGCCGGGCGGTGGTGACCCCGGAGTGCAGGGTCCGCCGCGCCGAGTCGGCCATCAGCAGCACCAGCTCGGCGAGGTTCGACCGGTGCACCTCGTCGCCGAAGTGGCCGGGCAGGCCGAGCGAGAGGTGGACGTGCATGTTGGTCAGGCCGGGCATGACGTGGTCGCCGTGCAGGTCGACCACCCGGGCGCCGCCGGCCTCGGCGAGGACGTCGTCGACCGGGCCGACCGCGCGGATCGTGCCGTCGGCGCCGATCCAGACGCCGCTGTCGCGCTGGACGTCGTCCCGCACGCCGTCGTAGAGCGCGAGGTTGACCAGGACCTGTTCGGTGGGGATGTGCATGCGGAGTCCTCTACGCGGCGGGCACGGTGGACGGCGCCACCGTGGGGTCGTTGAGCCAGCAGGCGGCGCTGCGGCCACCGAGGTCGAGCGTGGGCGGGTGTTCGCCGCACGGCGCGAAGGCGTGCGGGCAACGCGGCCGGAACCGGCACCCCGTGGGCGCGTGCGCCGGGTCGGGCACCTCCCCGGCGAGCGTCCTGGGCAGCTGCGGGTGCGGCCCGATCTGCGGCACCGCGTCGATCAACGCCCGGCTGTACGGGTGCCGGGGCGAGCGCCACAGCTGCCGGGTGGGCGCGGTCTCGACGATCCGGCCCAGGTACATCACCGCCGTGACGTCGGCGATCTCGTGCACCAGGGAGAGGTCGTGCGAGATGAACAGCATGCCCATGTCCAGGTCCCGGACCAGCCCGACGAGCAGGTTGACCACCTGCGCCTGGGACGAGGCGTCCAGCGCGGTGACCGGCTCGTCCGCGATGATCATCCGGGGTTCCGGCGCGAGCGCCCGCGCGATCGCGAGCCGCTGCCGCTGGCCGCCGGAGAACTGGTGCGGGTACCGCTCCGCCGCCCCGGCCGGCATGCCGACCCGGTCCAGCAGGTCGGCGACCCGCGCCCGGCGGGCGGCGCCGCTCACCGTGTCGGGCACCCCGTCGAGGAGCTGGGCGCCGATGGTGCGCCGGGGGTTCAGCGACGCGTACGGATTCTGGAAGACCATCTGGAGCCCGACCTGCGGCGTCGGCCGGCGCCGCCAGCCGAGCGGGGTGACCGGCCGGCCGGCGAACCGGATCGTCCCGGCGCTCGGCGCGGCCAGCCCGACCGCCACCCGGGCCAGCGACGACTTGCCGCAGCCGGACTCGCCGACCAGGCCGACGATCTGGCCGGGCGCCACCTCCAGGCTCACCCCGGCCACGGCCCGGACCGGCCCTCGGCCACGCGCCTTGTACTCCACCTCGACGTCGCTGATCTCGAGCAGGTTGCCCGATCCGACCGGCTCGCTCATGCCGCCACCTCCAGGTGCGGACGGACCACGCAGGCCACCGACCGGTCGGCGCCGGCGGGGGACAGCGGGGGAGGCGCGGTGCCGCAGGACGGCTCGGCGTACCCGCACCGGGGTTGGAAGGGACATCCGGGCGGGGCCTGCCCCGGCGCCGGCGGCCCGCCCGGGATGGGACGCAGCGTGCCGACGGACTGGGTGCCGTGCGGGCGGGCGCCCAGCAGCGCGGCCGTGTACGGGTGGCGCGGCGCGGTGAGCAGCGCCCCGGTGGGCCCGGTCTCCACCACCCGCCCGGCGTAGAAGACGTACCCGCGGGTGGTGAGCGCGCTGAGCACCCCGAGGTCGTGGGTGATGAAGGCGACGGCCAGCCCGGTCTCGGCGCGCAGCTGGTCCAGCAGCGCCAGGATGCCGGCCTGCACCGTCACGTCGAGCGCGGTGGTCGGCTCGTCGGCGATCAGCAGCCGGGGACGGGCGGCGAGGGCGATCGCGATGGCCGCCCGCTGCCGCATGCCGCCGGAGAACTGGTGCGGGTACGCCCGCACCGCCCGCTGCGGGTCGGGGATGCGGACCTGGTCGAGCAGTTCCACCGCCCGTCGGTCGGCCGCCCGTCGGTCCAGGCCCAGGTGGACCTGCATGTGTTCGGTCAGTTGCCGGCCGACGGTGAGCATCGGGTGCAGCGCCGCGGTGGGGTCCTGGAAGACCATCGCGATCCCGGCGCCGCGCACCTTCTGCCAGCGCTTGGCGTCCAGGCCCAGCAGCTCGGTCCCGGCGAACCGGGCCGACCCGGTGACCTTGGCGCCGTTCGGCAGCAGCCCGAGCAGGGTCTGCGCGGTGAGGCTCTTGCCGCAGCCGCTCTCCCCGGCGATGCCGACCATCTCGCCCTCGTCGACGGTGAACGACACGTCGTGCAGGATCGGCAGCGGCCCCGTGGGGCCGGGCAGGGTGACGGCCAGGGAGTCGACCTCGAGCAGGGGTGGCATTTTCTCAACGTCCCTTCGCGTAGCGGGGGTCGATCCGGTCGCGCAGCGCGTCGCCGAGCACGTTGAAGGCCATCACCACGGTGAGGATGGCCAGACCGGGGAACACGCTGACCCACCACATGGAGAGGTCCTGCGACCCGAGCGCCACCATCGAGCCCCACTCGGCGGCCGGCGGCCGGGGGCCGAGGCCGAGGAAGGACAGCGCGGAGAGCAGCAGCACGGCGTTGCCGAGCTCCAGGGTGGCCAGCACGATCGCCGGCCCCACGCTGTTGGGCAGGACGTCGCGGCGCAGCGCGCGGATCGGCCCGATGCCGAGCAGCCGGGCGGCGCTGAGGTAGTCCTCGCCGCGCATGGTCAGCACGGCGCTGCGGATGACCCGGGCGTAGACGGGCCAGGAGACGATGACCAGCGCGAGGACGGCGTTGCGGGTGCTGGGCCCGAACGCGGCGGTGACGGCCATCGCCAGGATGATCTGCGGGAACGCGAAGACCAGGTCGGTCAGGCGCATCAGCGCCTCGTCGACGAACCGGCCCACGTAGCCGGCGACCAGGCCGAGCAGCCCGCCGATGAGCAGGGCGAGCGAGACGATGGCGAGCGCGAGGGGGATCGACAGGCGGGAGCCGTGGATCACTCGGCTGAACACGTCCCGGCCGAGCGAGTCGGTGCCGAACCAGTGCGTGCCGGACGGCGGTGCGTAGGCGTCGGGGCTCTGCGCCAACGGGTCGTACGGCGCGAAAAGCGGGGCGAACAGCGCCACCAGCAGCCACCCGCCGAGGATGACCAGGGCCGCCACGGCGATCGGCTGCCGCCAGATCGGCCGCCCGGTCGAGCGACCGCGCAGCCGGCCCGGCCACCGACGCCGGGCCAGCGCGCCGGTCGCCTTCGGGTCGGGCGCCACGGGATCGGGTGCGAGTGTGGTCATGACAGCCGGATCCTCGGGTCGATGAGTCCGTACAGCAGGTCGACGGTGAGGTTGACCAGCGTGTAGACCAACGCCACGAAGAGGCTGACGCCGAGGATCGCGGGCAGGTCCAGCGCCGTCGCGCTGCGGTACGCGTACTGGCCGAGGCCCGGCCAGCCGAAGATGTTCTCCACCAGCACCGTGCCGGAGAGCAGCGAGGCGAAGGCGAGCCCGGAGACCGTGATCACCGGGACCAGGCCGGCCCGCAGCAGGTGCCGGCGGAACACCACCCGGGCGGGCAGGCCCTTGGCGTACGCGGCCCGGATGTAGTCCTGCTGGAGCACCTCCAGCATGGACGAGCGGACGAACCGGACCAGCATCGCCACGGTCAGGCTGGTCAGCACGAGCACCGGCAGGATCAGGTGCTGGGCGGCGTCCCAGGCCACGTCCCACTGCCCGGCGAGGGCGGCGTCGACCGTGTACATGCCGGTCACCGTCGGCGGCGGGCTGAAGTCGGTCGAGAGCCGCCCGCCGCTGGGCGCCAGGCCGAGCTGGTAGAAGAAGACGTAGAGCACGACGAGCGACAGCCAGAACGGCGGGGTGGACAGGCCGAGCAGCGCGCCCACGCGGATCAGCTGGTCGGTGATCCGGCCGTTGCGCACGGCGGCGAGCATGCCGATCCCGGTGCCGATGAGCAGCGCCAGCACCATGGTGGGGATGGCCAGCTCCATGGTCGCCGGCACGTACTGCAACAGGTCGTCGGCCACGGTCCGGCCGGTCTGCTGGGAGATGCCGAGGTCGCCCTGGAACAGGTTGCCCAGGTACTGCAGGTACTGCACGTACAACGGCTGGTCCAGGCCCCACTTCTCGCGGAACGCGGCCACCGTCGCGGGGTCGTTGAGCGCCTGGTCGGAGAGGTTGGCCGTGACCGGGTCGCCGGGCACCACGGTGACCAGGCCGAACGTCACGATGGTGACGCCCAGCAGCAGCCCGGCGGTGATGGCCACGCGCTTGAGCAGGAAGAACAGCAGCGCCCGGTGCGGCCGGGGCCGGGACACGGTCGTGGTGACCGTGCCCGGCCCGGCGTCGTCGACTGTCGTCGTCATGGAGTGACTACCCTCGGCCCACCGCGGCGAGGTCGACCTGCCAACCGGCGGCGGTGTAGTCCGTGCCGGTCAGGTCGCTGCTCGCCACCACGGTGGAGGAGTTGCTGGCCAGGACGACGTACGGCGAGGCGGCGTTCATCGCCCGCTGCCACTCCTGCATGGCGTCGGCCCGGGCGGCCAGGTCGAGGGTCGCGGTGACCTTCTTGCCGGCGGCCACGACGGCCGGGTCGGCCCGCTCGACGGTCCAGCCCGAGCGCAGCGCGGTGGCCTGGCCGGGGGACATGTTGTTGATCAGCGAGTCGGCGACCGGGTAGTTCAGGCTCTGCGGGGTGAACCCGAGGGCCATCTTGCCCGTCCGCATCTCGTCGAGGAAGGTGGTCAGCGGCTGCGGGGTCAGCTCCAGCTTGATGCCGGCCTCGGCGGCGTCGCCCTGCACCTTCGTCGCGACCGTGCCCAGGTCGACCCCCTTGTAGGTGATGGCCGGGTAGTTGAACTTGACCGTCGGGTTGGTCAGCCCCGCCTCGGTGAGCAACGCCTTGGCCTTCGCCACGTCACGCTTCGACTGCTCGGCGGCGGGCAGCGCGCCCGGGAACGCGGGGGCCACGAGTCCGGCGCCGGGGGCGGCGCCCTTGCCGTACAGCGCGGCGAGGCCCTCGTAGTCCAGGGAGGCGCGCAGCGCCTGGTTGAACTTCGCGTTCGAGGTCACCGGAGAGACGGCCGGGTCGGCGTTGAGGAAGAGGAAGTAGACGGTGTCCTGCACGCCGGAGGTCTTCAGGCTGCCCGGCAGCCCCTCCAGCAGCTTGCCGGAGATGTCCAGCGCGATCTCGGAGCCGCCGGCCCGCTGCATGGTCAGCTTCTGGGTCTGCACGTCCATGTTGCGCAGCACGACGCGGCTGAACTCGGGCTTGGCGCCCCAGTAGTTGGGGTTGGCCTCCAGCACCACCTGCGCCGACGGGTCGTACGACTTCAGCACGTACGGGCCGCTGCCGACGGAGTTCGTGTCGAGGTACTGCTGCGCGGTGTCGCTCTTGGCGGCGTCGGCGGCGTCCGTCGCGCCGTGCTCCTTGGCGACCTTGGAGTTCACGACGCCCGTGGAGGGCATCGCGAGCACCACGGGGATGTTCGGGTCGGCGGTCGCCGAGGTGACCACCACGGTCCGCTCGTCGGTCTTGGCGAACGTCAGGCCGCTGACCATGACGGCGGGGCTGGCCTTGACGTTCTTCAGCCGGTTGAGGGAGAAGACCACGTCGTCGGCGGTCAGCGCGGTGCCGTCGGAGAACTTCACGCCCTCGCGCAGCTTGAAGGTGAAGGTCTTGGCGTCGGGCGAGGCCTCGTACGACTCGGCCAGCGCCGGGACGGGCTTGCTGACGTCCGAGCCCTCGAAGGTCAGCAGGGTGTCGTAGAGGGAGTGCACGGCGGTGAGGCCGGTCGCCTCGTAGATCCGGCCGGGGTCGAGGGTCTTGAGGACGAACGAGGTGTTGACGGTGAGGGTCTTGGCCGAACCGCCGTTACCGCTTCCTCCGCTGCCGCCCGCGCTGCACGCGGTGCTGGAGGCTATGGCCAGCGCCGCCAGAGCGATCGCTCCGACGCGGAGCCGGCGAGGGGACACCGACATGCTGTTCCTACCTTCGTGATGGGCCGGCCCGCGCGGGACGGGCTCTGGGGGCTGTCGGGCCCGGCGACGCCGGGACGCCGAGGTCGGGCCGCTGGTGCCAACCGTGGCGGCTTCGCGGTCTTCGCCGTGGTGCCGTCATGGGGTTGGATGTACCCGGACGGCACTCCCGTCCGGTTCGTGCCTCGACGCGGCTTGTCTAGTAGCGCCAAACACGTTCACCATATGTTTGACCATGCTAGACAGCGGCGTATAGTCACGTCAAACATTTCTAGCCACCCTGTTTTCGGAACGAGGAAAGACGCATGCTCGGTGACCAGCTCCGTGACCTGCGCCAGCAGCACTCCCTCACGCTGCGCCAGCTCGCGGCCGCGGCCGACGTCTCACCCGCCCTGCTCAGCCAGATCGAGAACGGCGCCACGGACCCCAGCCTGGCCACCCTGCGTAAGCTCGCCAAGGTCTTCGACACCTCCATCGCGGCGCTGTTCTCCGAGCCGGACGCCCCGCTGGTGCACATCAGCCGGCCCGGCTCGCGGTCCCGGCTCGCCGCGCCGCCCGGGCAGATCGCCTACGACCGGCTCACGCCGGGGCGGGGTGACCTGGAGGTGCTCGAAGCCGAGCTGGCGCCCGGCGACGCCAGCTCGACCGAGCCGTGGGCGCACCCCTCGACCGAGTGCGCGATCGCCGTCACCGGTGAGGTCGTCGCCGAGATCGGTGGCGAGAAGTACGTGCTGAAGACCGGCGAGGCGATCACCTTCGACTCCCGGCTGCCCCACCTCTACCGCAACGCCAGCGACCAGCGGGCCCGGCTCATCATCGCGGTCACCCCGCCGACCCCCTGACCCATCCGGCACGTCACCCGGCCCGCGTCGCGCACGTGGGCGGTACGACGCCGCCCGTCGAAAGGACCCGCAGTGGACCGTGACAGCGTCGACTGGTTCGGCTACCTCCCGGCCGTCACCACCCCGTTCACCGCCACCGGCGAGCTGGACCTCGCCGCCTGGCGCGTCCAACTGGACTGGCTCGCCGCCGAGCGGCTGCACGGGGTGATCGTCGGCGGGACCACGGGCGAGTGGTTCAGCCTCACCGAACAGGAGCGCGCCGCGCTGTTCCGGACGGCCGCCGAGCGGGTCGGCGACCGGCTCACGGTGCTCGGCGGCTGCAACGCGTACACGCCGGCGGAGGCGATCCGGCACGCCGAGGCCGCCCGGGACGCCGGCCTGCACGGCATCCTGCTCACCCCGCCGCCGTACGTGGTGCCCACCCGTGCCGAGGTCGTGGCCTTCTACCGGGCCGTCTCCGAGGCGGTGGACCTGCCGCTCTGCGTCTACAACTGGCCCCGCGGCACGGGCGTCGACCTGGACGCCGACCTGCTGCTGGAGCTGAGCGCGCTGGACACCGTGGTGGCGGTCAAGAACTCCACCCCGGACTTCGGCGGCTTCGTCCGGAGCCTGGTGGCCCTGCGGCACCGCGTGCGCTACTTCGGCATCCCCACCAACGAGGTGGGCATCGAGCTGATGACCACGATCGGCGGCGACGGGCTGATGGGGGCCGGCGCGGTGCTCGGCGCCGACCACCCCGACTTCTTCCGCGCCCTGCGCGCCGGGGACCTCGACCGGGCCCGGGTCCTCGGCGCCCGCGACCGGGTGATCATGGAGGACTGGTTCGGGCCGGACTACGGCGCCCGCTTCGGCAACGCCCAGGCGATCATGAAGTACGCGCTCACCCTGCGTGGCGTGCCGGCCGGTCACGTCCGCGCGCCGCTGCTCCCGCTGACCCCGGCCGAACAGGACCGCGTGCGGGCCACCATGACCCAGCTCGACCTGCTTCCATGACCGCGTACGACACCGCGGTCATCGGCGGCGGCCTGCTCGGCTGCGCGACCGCCTGGCACCTCGCCCGGGCCGGCAACCGGGTCCTGCTCGTGGAGAAGGACCAGGTCAACCGGCACGCCTCGGGGCAGAACGCGGGCAGCCTGCACTTCCAGCTGGAGTTCCGGATGGTTGAGCACGGCGACGACGCGGCCCGGGCGGCGGCCCGCGCGCTCCCGTTGCACCTGGACGCCGTGCGGGCCTGGGCGGGCATCGAGGACGAGCTCGGCGAGCGGTGCGGGGTGTCGCGCACCGGCGGGCTGATGCTCGCCGAGACCCCGGCGGAGATCGCCGTGCTGGACCGCAAGGCGGCCCTGGAACGCGAGTACGGCCTCGACGTCACCGTGCTCTCCGGCGCGGAGCTGCGCCGGTTCGCACCGTACCTGGCGGACACCGTGCTCGCCGCCGGTCACGTGCCCGGCGAGGGCAAGGCCAACCCCCGGCTGGTCACCCCGGCGCTGGCCCGGGCCGCCGGCCGCCACGGCGCCGTGCTGCGCACCGGCTGCCGGATCACCGGGCTGCACCGGCGCGGCCGGCTCTGGGAACTGCGCACCGGGACCGGGCCGGGGGACACCGCCGGGGAGACCCACCTGGCCGACACGGTGGTGCTGGCCGGCGGGGTCTGGACCGCCGAGTTGGCCGCGATGGCCGACGTCCGGCTGCCGGTCTTCCCGGTCGGGCTGACGATGAGCGCCACCGCCCGCAGCCGGCCGTTCCTGCCGCACCTGATCCAGCACGTCGGCCGGCGGCTGTCGATGAAGCAGACCGAGGACGGCAACGTGCTCATCGGTGGCGGCTGGCCGGCCAAGCTGGTCAGCCGGGCCGGCCGGGTCGACCTGGAGACCAACCCGGAGCTGCGCTACGAGTCGCTGGTCGGCAACGCCGACGCCGCCCGGGTGGTCCCGGCCGTGTTCGACCTGCCGGTGATCCGGACGTGGACGGGCATGACCACGCTCACCCCGGACCACCTGCCGCTGCTCGGCGCGGTCCCGCGCCGGCCGGGGCTCTACGTCGCCACCGGCGGCTCGGCCTTCACCCTCGGCCTCACCTACGCCCGGCTCCTCGCCGCCATGGTCGTGACCGGCGAGGCCGACCGGTCGATCGAGGACTACTCACCCGCCCGCTTCGGAGCGCTGAACTTTGTCTGAACACCGCCCGCCGGACCCCGCGCACGCGCCCCGGCGCACCGCGATGCGGCGACCCGCGCCGGTCACCATCGAGGTGGACGGGCGGCCGGTGCCCGCCCACCCGGGCGAGTCGCTGGCCACCGCGCTGCTCGCCGCCGGGGAGCGGGCGGTCGGCACCACGCGCGGCGGCGCCCGCCGCGGGCCCTACTGCAACATGGGGATCTGCTTCGAGTGCGTCGTCACGGTCGACGACGTGCCCTGCCAGCGGTCCTGCCTGATCCGGGTGCGGGCCGGCATGCGGGTCCGCACGGCGGTGCCCCGGTGAGCGCGCCCGACGTGGTGGTGGTCGGCGCCGGCCCGGCCGGCCTGGCCGCCGCCGCCACCCTCGGCCGGCACGGCGCCGCCGTCACCGTCGTCGACGAGCAGGAGCAGCCGGGCGGACAGATCTACCGCCGCCCGCCGGCCGGTTTCACCCCGCCGGCCGCACCCTCCTCCGCCGGCCGGGCGCTGCTGGCCGAGGCCACCGCCGCGCCCGGCGTGCGGTGGCTCGCCGACACCACGGTGTGGGGCGTCCTCGGCACCCGGGCCGGCCTCGACGGGTACGCGGGCGAGCAGCCCCCGCCGGGCCGCTACCGGGTCGCCACGCACGGCCCGGCCGGGGTCCGCCTGCTCGAACCCCGGGCGGTGCTGCTCACCGCCGGCGCGTACGACCTGCCGGTGCCGTTCCCCGGCTGGACCCTGCCGGGAGTGCTCACGGCGGGCGGTGTGCAGACGTTCGTCAAGGCGCAGGGCCTGCTGCCGGGCGACCGGTTCGTGCTGGCCGGCGGCCACCCGCTGCTGCTGGTCGTGGCCGCCCAGCTGGTGCGGGCCGGCGCCCGGGTGGTCGAGGTCGCGCTGATCCAACGCCGCCGCGACCTGGTGCCCGGACCGGCCGGGCTGGCCGCCGCGGCGGGTGCGGGCGGCAAGATCGCCGAGGGCGTCGGCGCGCTGCGCGTCCTGCGCCGGGCGGGGGTGCCGGTCCGGTTCGCCACGGTGGTCCGCCGCGCCGAGGGTGACCCGGACCTGAGCACGGTGACCCTCGCCGAGGTCGGCCCCACGGGGCAGCCGGTGCCCGGCACCGACCGGGCCGTGCCCTGCGACGTGCTGGCGCTGGGGTACGGCTTCGTCCCCTCCGTCGAGCTGGCCCGGCAGGCCGGCTGCGCGGTGACCTGGGACTCCCCGGCGGGCGGCTGGGTGGTCCGGCACGACGAGTGGCTGCGTACCTCGGTGCCGGGCATCGCGGTGGCCGGCGAGCTGACCGGCGTCGCGGGCGCCGAGCAGGCGGCGGTCGAGGGCCGGCTGGCGGCCCTCGGCGTGCTGCGCGACCTGGGGCTGCTCGACGAGCGCCGGGCCGCCACGCTGGCCGGCCCGGTGCGCCGGGAACTGCGCCGCCGGCGACGGTTCGTCACCCAGGTGCTCGACCGGTTCGCGCCGGACCGCGCGGCCCTGGGCAGCCTGGTCACCGACGACACCGTGCTCTGCCGCTGCGAGGAGGTGCGGGCCGGCGACGTGCGCCGCGCGCTGGGCGCCAACCCGCACCTGGGCACCGCGAACGCGGTGAAGCTGGTGACCCGCGCCGGGATGGGCCTGTGCCAGGGCCGGTCCTGCCAGCCGGGCCTCTGCCAGCTCATCTCCACGCTGACGGGCCGGGGGCCGGAGGAGGTCGGCGCGTTCACCGCGCAGGCGCCGGTCAAGCCCGTCCCGCTGCGCGCGCTCGCGCTCGGCGACGGCCCGCCCGGCACGGACTGACCGAGCTGCTGGAGGTGGAAGGGGTCCGCCCGGCGGCGGTGATGAGCCCGGTCAGAGCCAGCCGGAGCGGCGGAAGAGGCGGTACAGGGTGAGGGCGGTCAGCGCCATCAGGCCGAGCGCGGCGGGGTAGCCGTAGCGCCAGCCCAGCTCCGGCATGTTGGCGAAGTTCATGCCGTAGACCCCGGCGATGCCGGTCTGGGTCGCGGCGATGGCGGCCCACGCGGCGATCTTGCGCATGTCGTTGTTCTGGTCCACCGCGAGCTGCGCCAGCCGGGACTGCAGGATCGAGTTCAGCAGGTCGTCGTACGCGGCGACCCGGTCCACCGCCCGGGTCAGCCGGGCGTCCACGTCGACGAACCACCGGTACAGCTCACGCGGCGGGTTGTCGGGCCGCTGGTCGAGCAGCGAACGCAGCGGCACCTGTAGGGGCTGCACCGCCCGCTTGAACTCGACCACCTCCCGCTTGAGCTGGTAGATGTGCTGGATGTCGGCCGAGCGGTCGCGGGCGAACACGGCCTCCTCGATGCGTTCCAGGTCCCGCTCGACGTGCCCGGCGACCTCCAGGTAGAGGTCCACCATCCGGGAGCAGACCGCGTACGCCACCGCCCACGGGCCCTGCGCGAGCATTGCCTGGCGCTGCTCCACGTCGGCGCGGACCGAGGTGAGCGCGCCCGCCGCGCCGTGCCGCACCGTGATGGCGAAACGGTCGCCGAGCAGCACCATCACGTCACCGGTGTCGATCACCTCGGAGGTGTCGGTCAGCTCGGCGTGCAACACGTATCCGGCGGTGCGCAGCACCAGCAGGGTCACGTCGCCGTCGCGCCGCACGGTGGGCCGGTGGCCGTCGGCGAGCGCCTGCTCGACGGTCAGGTCGTCGAGCCCGAAGGTGCGCCCGACCGCCGCCAGCACCGCCGGGCCCGGCTCGTGCAGACCCAGCCAGACGAAGGCGTCGCGGCCACGACGGCTGCGGGCGTACGCGTCGGCGTAGTGCGGGCGGCCCGGCTCGCGCCGCCCGTCGACGTAGACGGCACAGTCGACCACGGCGTCGGGATTGGACCGTCGGGGCTCCGGCCCGCGCTGCCCCGGCACGGCTCGGCCGAGCAGCCGGTCGAACACGGCCGACAGACCCACCCGTTCTCTCACCCGCCGAGCCACCCGTCCCCCTTCGCCTCGCCGGCATCCGCGCGGACACCGTACTCGGCGCCGGCGGATCCGGGGCTCACGGCACCCGGGTGGCGAAGACGACGACGTTGTCGACGTAGTTGCCGCTGTCGCGGTCGAACCGGCCGCCGCAGGTGATCAGGCGCAGGCCGGTCGCGTCGCTGGGCCCGTAGACCAGGTCGGTGGGGAAGCGGTCCTTGGGGTACGACCCGACGCCGTCGACGGCGAACGTGGCGACGCTGGCGTCGGCGCGGGTGACCCGTACGGTGTCGCCGGTCCTCAGCCGGCCGAGGTCGAAGAAGACGGCGGGGCCGGCGGCGGAGTCGACGTGCCCGACGATCACGGCGTTGCCGGTCTCGCCGGGGGTGACGCCGTGCCGGTACCAGCCGGCCACGGTGGGCTGGTCCAGCGGCGGCACCTCCAGGTGCCCCTCGGCGTCGGCGCCCACCGGGACGACCCGCGCCCGCACGTCGATGGCCGGGATCCGCACGTCGACCGGCTCGGCCGGGTGCAGCGGCGGCACCGACTGCGCGGAGCGGGCCGGCGCGGGGGCGTCGGCGGCCTCCGGCCGGGGCGGGCGGGGCGGGGTCGTCGCCACCCCGGTGGCCACCAGGCCGAGCCCGGTCGTGCCGAGCAGGACGACGACCGTCGCCGCCCAGCCGGGCCTGCGCCAGGACACGATCCCACCTCCGTACGCGTTCGCCCGGGTGCCCGCTCCGGTGGTTCACCGGTGCGGGCACCCGTTCCAGGGATGGACGGCGCGGGGCCGCCGGTCAGAGCGTGGCCGCCGCCATCTGGCGCCTGCGGCGGGCCAGGATCAGGGCGCCGCCCGCGGCGGAGCCGAGCAGGGCGCCGCCGGCCGCGAGTGCCCCGGTCCCGTCGGCGCCGCCACGGCCGCCGGCCTGGGCGCCGCCGATCGGGGTGACGGTGAACGTGGCGCTGCCGGCCGCGCTGCCGTCGCCGCAGGTCGCGGTCACCGTGTAGGTGCCCAGGGTGAAGCCGGCGGTGAAGAGTTCGGCGCTCAGCCCGCCGCCGGCCGCCGCGGTGGTGGACCGGACGTTCTGGTCGCGGTCGGGCCCGGTGACGCGGAAGATCGCGTCGCCGGACTTCGGGTTGCAGGTCGTCGCGGTGAGCACGACCGTCCCGCCGACCGGCGTGGTCGCCGGTGACACGACGGTGTCGGCCAGCGCCGCGCCGGGGAGCAGGAGCGTGCCGAGACCCACGCCGAGCGCCGCCGATACGAGAACTGTCTTTGCCTTCATACGCGTCTTCCCTCACTTTTCGTCCGCTGACTGCGTGGGACGTCGTTCGGGTGGCCAACTCCGTGACTAGCACCGGTGTGACCAACCCTAGGAGGGTTGGGGCCCCGATCCGGTGAAAATGAGAAATCTTCGTTGCCGTCACGAGTCCACCCCCGAGGCGGAGGGAGCAGCGGAAATGCCGGCACGACCCGCCCGCGAGGGTTGGCCGTGCCGGTGTCGCCGGGGGTCGTGCTGTCGGGGCTGGGCCGTCTCGGCCCGTCTCGGAACGATGCCCCGTGGCGGGCCGTACGCGTCCGGCCCGCCGCCCTGGGCCCGTCGCGGCCCGTCTGCTGGGATCAGCCCTGCGCGGTCGGGTTCTCCGGGCGCGGCCCGGGCAGGGGCTCCCCGGTCTCCAGCAGCGACTTGAGGCCGGCCAGCAGCTCCGGCCAGCCGCCGCTGCCGTCGAGCTGGCCGCTGACCGCCCGGTACATCTCGCTGCCCGGGGAGAAGTCCTCGTGGGTGACGGTCAACCGGACGAACGCGCCGTACGGGGCGATGTCGAAGGTGACCCGGGACCTCCGTTCGCCGAGCCGGGCCTCCAGTTCCTCGTCGGACCAGCCGAAGTGGGCGGCGTGCTCCGGCTGGAAGCCGTGCCAGCTGTAGGAGAGTCGGCGGTACGGATCGGCGACCAGGACACGCTGGCCGAGGTCGCGGAACTCGCCACCCGGCTCGTCCTGCCACAGCACGGGGGAGCCGACCTGCCAGTCGGAGCGCAGCGCGACGCCGCCCCAGTACCGGCGGGTGAACGCGGGCTCGATCAGCGCGGCCCAGAGCTTCTCGGGCGTGGTGTTGACGTAGGTGGTGTAGACGAAGGTGGGACTGTACATCGGCTCCCGCTCCAGTGCTCTCTGCAGGTCGGCGAGTGCGCGCACCCGCTCGCGGTCGTAGCGGTCGATCCACCGTTCGGCGATGGCGTTGATCGGCGCGGGATTGAGGAAGTGCAGCTTCTCCCGGCCGCGTCGCACGGTGGTCACCAGGTTGGCGGCCGCCAGCACCGCGAGGTGCTTGCTGACCGACTGTCGGGTCATGTCGAGCCCGGCGCACAGCTCGCGGAGGCTCTGTCCGTTGCGCAGGTTCAGGTCGTCGAGGAGTCGACGCCGGCTCGCGTCGGCCAGCGCCCGGAACACGTCGTCCACCCTTGCTCACCTCGCACATGCAGCCGCCTGGCTGCCTTTCGGAGCATAGGCAACCGGCCGGCTGCGTGTCCAGCGACTGCGCGAGACGGATGCGTACGGCCTGCCGCCGGTCGCCCGCCGGTGCCCGTGGCCTCGGGGCGGCAGGGTCGGTCGGTGGCCGGGCGGCCCGGGCGGTGTGGCAGCGTGGGCGGCGTGAACACCTGCGCACCGCTGGACGTCGACCTGGCGCTGGTCGGCGGCGGCGGCGCGGCGTCGCTGGTCCTCGCGGCCCTGGACCGGCACGGGGTGCGCGGCCTGCGGATCGCCGTCGTCGACCCGGTCCACCGGCGCGGCCAGGACCGGACCTGGGCGTTCTGGGACCGGCCCGGCAGCGACCTGGACCCGCTGCTGGCCGCCAGTTGGCCCCAGGTCGAGGTGGCGACGCCCGCCGGCCGCCGCGTGCTCGACCTCGCCCCCCTGCGGTACGCCATGCTGCGCTCGGGCCCGGTCTACGACCGGGCCGCCGAGGCCGAGCGGCGGCTCGGGGTGCGGCGGGTCGTCGCGCCCGCCGAGGCCCTGCACGACGACGGCCGGCACGTCCTGGTGCGTACCGGCGGGGCCGGCCCGACCGTCCGTGCCTCCTGGGTGCTGGACTCCCGGCCCCGGCCGCCCCGGCGACCCGGCCGCACCAACTGGCTCCAGCACTTCCGCGGCTGGTGGCTGGAGTCCGCCACGCCGGTCTTCGACCCGGCACGGGCCGTCCTGATGGACTTCCGCACCCCGCAGCCCGCCCGGGGCGTGTCGTTCGGCTACGTCCTGCCGGTGAGCGACCGCTACGCCCTGGTGGAGTACACGGAGTTCGGCCCCGACCTGCTCACCGACGCCGGGTACGACGCGGCGCTGGCCGGCTACCGGGACCTGCTCGGCCTCGACCCGACCCGGCTCACCGTGCGGGAGGTGGAGAACGGGGTGATCCCGATGACCGACGGTCCGTTCGAGGCGCGGCCCTCGCCCCGGGTGGTCCGCCTCGGCACGGCCGGCGGCGCCACCCGGCCGTCCACCGGCTTCACCTTCTCCGCCATGCACCGCCAGGCCGGACAGGTCGCCCGCGCCCTGGCCGCCGGCCGCCCGCCGGTGCCCGGCCCCGCGTACCCCCGTCGCCACCGCTGGATGGACGCGGTCGCGCTCCGGGCGCTGGACGCCGGCGGCGTCGACGGGCCGGACTTCTTCGGCCGGCTCTTCGACCGCAACCCCGCCGAGCGGGTGCTGCGGTTCCTCGACGGCGGCACCAGCCCGGCGGAGGAGGTGGCGCTGATGAGTTCCACCCGGCTGCTGCCGATGGTCGCCGCCACGGCCGGCGACGCCGCGGCCCGGCTCCGCGACCGCCTCGATCCGGCCCGGCGCTCGGCGACGTGGACGGTTCCGCGACCGGTCGTCGGCGGCCGGGCCGACGCCGACGGCTGAGTCGCCTCAGCCGGCGCGGACGGCGTCGCGGACGAGCCGGCGCAGCTCCTCCATCGGGTCGCCGTCGCCCGCGCCGAGCAGCGTCTTCGTCGCGGCCACGGTCAGGCCCAGGTCCGGATAGGCGTACGCGAGGCTGCCGCCGCTGCCCGCGCAGCCGAACGCGCCGTCCGGCTCGACCGCGTATCCCAGGCCGAAGCTCGCCTCCTGGCCGAAGACCCACTCCGTGCCGCGCACCGCCACGGCACCGACCTCGCGCAGCCGTTCCGGCGAGATCAGGCGTACGCCGTCGACCTTGCCGATCAGCGCGGCGAACATCCGGGCCACGGCCCGGGCGGACATCGTCCCGGTGGCGGGGACGTCGGCGCGGAGGAACTCGGGCCGGGTGCCGACGGAGGCGTCGGGCCGGAGACCGGGCGGGGCGACCCGGTCGAAGTTCGGCAGGTTGGCGGCGGCCCAGTCCAGCATCGCCGACAGGTTGCGGTCGGCGACCGGGGCCAGCCGGTCCAGTTCGGCCTCGGGTACCCCGAAGAACAGCTCGCCGGGTACGCCGAGCGGCGCGGCGACGTCCTCGGCGAGCACCCGCGACATCCGCCGGCCGGTGACCCTCCGGACCACCTCGCCGACCAGCCAGCCGAAGGTCCAGGCGTGGTACGCGAGCACGTCGCCCGGCGCCCAGAGCGGCACGCTGTCGGCGACGATCCCGCACATCCGGTCCCAGTCGCCGGCGTCGGCGACCGTGACGTCGGCCGGCAGCGCGGGCACGCCCGCCGTGTGGGTCAGCACGTGTCGCAGGGTGATGCCGCCCTTGCCGTGGCGGGCGAACTCCGGCCACACCTCGGCGACCCGCAGGTCGTAGTCGAGCAGGCCCCGCTCGGCGAGCACGTGCACCACCGTCGCGGTGAGTCCCTTGCCGGTCGACACGCTCCAGATCGGCGTGCCGGAGGTGAGCGGGCGGCCCGTGGCGCGGTCGGCCACGCCCGCCACCTCGTCCACCACCTGCCTCCCGTGCAGATAGGCGGCCACCTGCACGCCGGCCTCCCGGCCGGAGGCCACCAGCTCGTCGATCCTCGTGCGCACCTCGGCCCGCAGGCCGTCCCAGCCCCCTGTCACGGGAGGCATGCTGCCAGTGGCCGGCGGTCGGGTGCACGGCCTTTTCCGCCGACCACGCCACCGCCCCCGACGGCGGGGGAGGCGGCGCGGATTCGGTAGGTTGCCGACATGGTGGATGAGACGGCCGGCAGGGTCGTGCAGATCTGGACCGACGGGGCGTGCAGCGGCAACCCCGGCCCCGGCGGTTGGGGCGTGGTGCTGCGCTACGGCGCGCACGAGCGGGAGCTGTGCGGCGGCGAGGCGACCCCGACCACCAACAACCGGATGGAGCTGATGGCGGCCATCCAGGCGCTCGAGAGCCTGACCCGGCCCGTCACCGTCGAGCTGCACACCGACAGCACGTACGTGCGCAACGGCATCACGAGCTGGCTGGCCTCGTGGAAGCGCAACGGCTGGCGGACGGCCGCGAAGCAGCCGGTCAAGAACGCCGACCTGTGGCAGCGGCTGGAAGCCGCGTGCGCGCAGCACGAGGTCACCTGGCTGTGGGTGAAGGGGCACAACGGCCACCCGGAGAACGAGCGCGCCGACGCGCTGGCCAACCGGGGCATGGTCGAGGCCCGCGCGTCGGTGGTGCCCGCCGGCCGCTGACCGGGCCGGCGGGCGAGCCGGCGATCAGGTCACTCGGTGCGGCTCGGGTCGGTGGTGCCGGAGACGGCGTCCACGTCGTAGCCGGCGCGGCTGACCTCCCGGGCGGACCGCCGGTCCTCGGCCGGCAGGTCGGCGAAGTCGTCGCCGGTGTCGTCGGTGCTGTGCAGGGACTCGCCCGGCGGACGCAGCGACGCCTGCATGGCGGTGGCGCCGTCCGGCTCGTCGGTGGCGGCCCGGTCGGTACGGTTCTGTTCGGTCATGCCGCACTCCTGCCCCGATGGCCTGCCCGCAAACGTGCGTGGCGGTGCTCAGCGCGCCGCGTCCGGGTGGCCCGGCATGCCGGATCCGCCGCTGGAACTGCCCGACGCGCCGCCCGCCACGCCCGACCCGTCGTCCTCGGTGACGATGTCGGGCTTCTCCGTCGTGTCGTCCGGCGCCGGGACGTCGGTGTCCGCCTCGACCTGGACCAGCCGTGCCTGGCCGGCCTCGTCCTCGGCGTGCGCCGGGTCGACCGGCAGCTCACCGTCGCGCGCCCGATACCCCACCGCTGCCTCCCGTGCCGTCCGCCGTTGCCATTCCGGCCCCGGCTACCCGCAGCCCCCCACCCGAAACCCCGGCCCCGCCGGCCCGCCCCGGCCCGGCCCCGCCGCCCCTGCCGCGGCGATCATGCGGTTGTGGTGCTGAACAAAACGGTCGCAGACCGGACATGACTGGCACCACAACTGCATGATCGCGGAGAACGGGGGCGGGACGGGACGGGACGGGCGGGGTGGGGTTAGCGGCGGCGGGGTGGGCGGGTGGGGCGGGCGGGGGAGCGGGGTGGGTGGCGCAGGGGGGTGAGGGACAGCGGTGACCAGTGCCCGGGGCGGGTCCGGCCGGGCGGCAGGGCGGTGTGCCGGTCGCCCCGGGCCGCGTCGAGCTGCGACTGGTGCAGGAACAGGCTGCCGGACAGGTCCGCGCCGCGCAGGTCGGCCCCGCGCAGGTCGGCGCCGGTGAGGTCGGCCAGGTGCAGGTCGACGCCGCGTAGGTCGGCGCCGATCAGCAGCGCCCCGCGCAGGTTGGCCCGGCGCAGGTCGGCGCGGCGCAGGTCGACGCCGAACAGGTGGGCGCCCCGCCGGTCCACGCCGGGCCGGCCGCCCCGGGCCCGGGCCGCGTCCCCGGCGCGCGACAGCAGCGGGTTGACCCGCCCCCGGTACGCGTCCACGTCGAGTGTCAGCAGCGACCCGGCGGGCTCCCGGGTCAGCCGCTCGGTCTCGTCGAGCGCGACGGACAACTCGTCGCGCAGCGGCTGCGGCGGGCGCGTCGCGAGCGCCTCGGTCAGGTACCAGAGCAGCTCGTGCAGCGGCCGCATCACCGCGAACGTGTCGAACATCCGCGCGGCGGTCTCCGGCGCGTCGCGCCAGTCCCGCCCGCCGAAGGTGTGCTGGGCCACCCGCTGCCCGGCGCCGAAGCAGTCGAAGACGGTGCAGCCGGGGAAGCCCCGGTCGCGCAGGTCGGCGTGGATGCCGCAGCGCGAGTCGGCCCGCAGGTTCGGGCAGGGCCGACCGGCGGGCTTGTCGATGGCGAAGTCGGCCGACGCGGCGAAGGCGGGCGCGACGCAGCAGAGCCCGAAGCACCGGGCGCAGTCGGCGCGCAGCCCGTCCGCCGACGACGTCGCCTCGGGGGTTTCCGACACGCTGACCGTTCTCCTGCCGATCGGGGGGATCCCGCCGGCGGCCTCGCGGGCGGAGGCCCCCATTGTCCCGCCGCCGCCCCGCTCACCGGCCGCGGGGTGCGGCTGCCCGCACCCGCCGGGCGGGCCGACGCGGGCCGTCCCGCCCCGGCTCCGCTCACCCCCGCATCGGCGCTACCCGGCGCGCGTGGCCGTTGGTCATCCCCCCACCGAGCGCCAGTCGTGCGACTCCAGCGCGCTGGCCTGCGGGCCCATCATCAGCATGCCGCCGTCGACCGCCCAGGACGCGCCGGTGACGTACGCGGCGGCGGGCGAGGCGAGCAGCGCGACCACGGCGGCCACCTCCCGCGCGTCGCCGGGCCGCCCGACCGGCACCCCGGGCCGCTCCTCGGTGAACGGGTCGACGTCCTCCTGCCCGGTCATCGGGGTGGCGATCTCGCCCGGGGCGACCGCGTTGACGGTGATCCCGTCCGCCGCCAACTCCTGCGCCATGACCTTGGTCAGCAGGCCGAGCCCGCCCTTGGCGGCGCAGTACGCGGCCGAGCCGACCCGGGGCGCGTGCTCGTGCACGCTGGTGATGTTGACGATGCGCCCGCCCAGCCCCGCCGCGCGCATCCGCCGGGCGGCCCGCTGTCCGCACAGGAAGGGCCCGTCGAGGTCGACGGAGAGCACCTCACGCCACTGCTCCCAGCCGGTGTCGACGAACGGGGTGGAGGCCCCGGTGCCGGCGTTGTTGACGAGCACGCCGAGGCCGCCGAGGCGGTCGGCCAGCTCGTCGACGACCGCGTCGGCGCCCGGCAGTCGGGTCAGGTCCAGCTCGGCGACCTCACAGCGCCGGCCGGCGGCGCGCACCTCGGCGGCGGTCCGCTCGGCGCCGTCGGCGTCGCGGTGCCAGGTGACGCCGACGTCGAAGCCGGCCCCGGCGAGGGCGACGGCGCAGGCCCGGCCGATGCCGGAATCGGCGCCCGTGACGATGGCGATCCTCGGGTAGTTCTCGTAACGCGATGGCATGCTGGCGCACTACCCGTTCCATGCGAATGCAACCATGCGTCGATCCCGGTCCATGCAGGGGATTGTCTGCGTCGATGCGCTCTGCCATTCTCCACCGTGGACGCTGCCAGTGACGATCACCAATCCGGAGGGTCGCGCCGAGGTGGCGCCGTCATCTGCCGGAGGGACCTCGTGAAGCGCAGACGTCGCCATCTGCTCGCAGGACTGGCGGTCGGTGCCCTGGTGGCGTCGACCGGGCTCATCGGAATCCACTTCGCCGGCGCCCAGGTGCCGGCCCCCGTCGCCGCGGCCGGCGACGGGGAGATGCCGGGCGCGCTCGGTGCCCACATGGAGCGGTTGCGCCAGGCCGTGCCGGGCAGCGACGGCATGTCGCCGGAGGGACCCGGCAACGCCGCGCAGCAGGAGTTCCTGGAGCGCGCGTACCCGGCCGACACGATCAGCATCGCCCAGGTCGACCGGTCCAAGTCGGCGTACGCCGCCGCGGAGCGGCGCGCCGGCGGCACCCGCGGCTGGACCAACATCGGCCCCAGCGAGGCCCTCTACCCGTTCACCGAGTTCCGCAACGCCTCCAACTACGTGCCGAACGCGTACGTCGCGGGTGGCCGGGTCACCTCCATCGACATCGCCCCGGACTGCAACGCCCTGCTCTGCCGGGCCTACGTCACGCCGGCCGGCGGCGGCGTCTGGGGCACCCTGAACGTCCTGGCGGCCGAGCCGAAGTGGTTCTACCTGGGTGGGCCGCTCGGCATCAACGCCGCCGGCTCGGTCAAGATCGACCGCAACGACAAGACCGGGCTGACCATCTACGTCGGCACCGGCGAGGCGAACACCTGCGCCTCCGGCTGCGTCGCCGGCGTCGGCCTCTACAAGTCCACCAACGGCGGCGTCACCTGGAACGGCCCGCTGGGCAAGGACGCGCTCGCCGGCAAGGGCATCGGTGAGATCACCGTCAAGCCCGGCGACCCGAAGACGCTCTACGTCGCCACCACCACCGCCCTGCGCGGCATGTCCAGCTCCTGCTGCACCGGCGTCACCCGGCCCGTGCCCGACGCGGAGAAGTGGGGCCTCTACAAGTCCACCGACGGCGGGGCGAACTGGAAGTTCATCCACAACGGCTCGGCCGACGCGACGCAGTGCACGGGCAGCGCCGCGGAGTACAACAACACCGCCACCTGCTCGCCGCGCGGCGTGCGCTACGTCAAGCTCGACCCGCGCGACGCGAACACCGTCTACGCCTCCTCGTACGCCCGGGGGGTGTGGCGCTCCGCGGACGCCGGCGCCACCTGGACGCAGATTAAGCCCTCGCTGAACCCGGCGGTCTTCCAGACCCGGGCCGCGATCGACGTGACCGCCCTGCCGAACGGCAAGACCCGCATGTACGTCTACGAGGGCAACGTCGGCAACCCGTACTCGCGGCTGTTCCGCAGTGACGACGTGGCCGGCGGCGCCCCCGCGTTCGCCGACCTGAGCAGCGCCAACCCGGCCGACCCGGGCTACGCCACCTACAACCAGTGCACCGGCCAGTGCTGGTACGACGTGTTCGTGCACACCCCGGCCGGGCACCCGGACATCGTCTACACCGGCGGCTCCTACGTCTACGGCGAGACCGTCGCCCACAAGCGGGCGGTGGTGCTCTCCACCGACGCCGGCGTCAGCGGCACCGACATGACCTACGACGGCACCGACGAGCTGCACCCCAACGGCCTGCACCCCGACCAGCACGCCCTGGTCACCAACCCACGCAACCCGTACCAGTTCTTCGAGGCCAACGACGGTGGCGTGATGCGCTCCAGCGGCCAGTTCGTGGACCGCTCGGCCTGGTGCGACAACCCGGACCGCAACCTGACCACGCAGGCGCAGAAGGACCGCTGCCGGCAGATGCTGTCGAAGATCCCGTCGAAGCTGGACGGCATCAACAAGGGCATGAACACGCTGCAGTTCATCAGCCTCTCGGCCAGCCCGCACGACCACCGCCTGCTACAGGGCGGCACCCAGGACAACGGCACCTGGGAGAACAAGGGCGAGCGCCGGCGCTGGGTCAACACGATGATCGGTGACGGCGGCGCGTCCGGCTTCGACGTCGGCAAGCCGGAGTTCCGCTTCCACACCTTCTACGACGCCTCGCCCGAGGTGAACTTCGCCAATGGCGACGTGGGCAGCTGGATCTCGATCTCGGACCCGATCTTCGGGCAGCCGGGCACCCTGTTCTACGCCCCGGTGATCACCGACCCGAAGGTGAGCGGCACGATGTTCGCCGGCACCTCGCGCACCGTCTACCGGACGAAGACGTTCGGGCTGGGCGACCGGAGCCTGGCCGAGGCCAACCGGATCTGCAACACCTGGACCGGCACCTTCGAGGCGCAGTGCGGCGACTTCGCGCCGCTGGGCACGGTCAACCTGACCGACGCCGCGTGGGGCGACCGGGCCGGCGGCGCCGTCTCGGTCGTCGAGCGGGTCGCCTCCGACTCGTCCACGGCGTACGCGGCCACCAGCACCGGCCGGGTGTTCGTGTCCCGCAACGTCGACGCCGAGCCGGCGTCGGCGGTCACCTGGACGCGGATCGACACCGCCGCCACGCCGAACCGCTTCGTCACCAGCATCCACGTCGACCCGGCCGACCCGGCCCGGGCGTGGGTCTCCTACAGCGGGTTCAACTCGAACACCCCGGCCACCGTGGGGCACGCGTTCGAGGTGCGGCTGGCCGACGCCGGCGCGACCTGGACCGACAGGTCGTACGACTTCGGCGACCAGCCGATCACCGACCTGGTCCGCGACGACGTCACCGGCACCCTCTACGCGGCCACCGACTTCGGCGTCCTGCGGCTGGCCAAGGGCAGCACCACCTGGGTGAAGGCGGCCCGCGGCATGCCGAACGTGGAGGTCGCCGGGCTGACCATCGTGCCGGGCAAGCGGCTGCTCTACGCCGCCTCGCACGGCCTCGGCGCCTGGCAGCTCACGCTCTGAGGAAGGCGACCATCGGCAACGACACGGTGAGGGGCCGCGCGCGCGGCCCCTCACCGCTGCCCGAGGCGGCCGGCCGCGCCTGGCGCACCCTCGGCGCGGCCTTCGTCCTGCTCGTCTTCGTCCCGCCGCTGCTCCTGCTGGTCTCCGGCTCGCTCACCGAGCCGGGCCTGCCGCCGCCGCCCACCCCGCAGCTCGTGCCGGAGCCGGTCTCCACCACCGGTTACCAGCAGGCCGTCGAGCTGGGCGGGCTGCTGCGCGCCTCGCTCAACTCGGTCCTGGTCGCGGTCGTCGCGGTGCCGCTGAGCGTGCTCGTCGCCTCGCTGGCCGGCTTCGCGCTGGCCCGGATCTCCCCGCGCGCCACCGCCGTCGTCGTGGCGGCCTCCCTGGTCGCGCTGATGGTGCCGGCCACGGCGCTGCTCGTGCCCCGCTTCGCGATCTTCCGGACGCTCGGCCTGACCGACACCCTGGTGCCGCTGGTCGCCCCGGCGTTGCTGGGCACCTCGCCGCTCTACGTCCTGGTCTACTACCTGGCGTTCCGGGCGCTGCCGAGCGACCTCTACGACGCCTGCCTGGTGGCGGACCTCTCGCCGCTGCGCACCTGGTGGCGGGTCGCCCTGCCGCTGGTCCGCCCGGTCACCGCCGGCCTCACCGCGCTGACCTTCGTGCTCACCTGGTCGAACTTCCTCGACCCGCTGGTCTACGTCTACGACCGCGACCTGTTCACCCTGCCGCTGGCGCTGCGCTCCCTGTCCGTGCTGGACCCGACGAACTTCCCGGTGTTCCTGGCCGGCGCGGTGCTGGCCACGGCGCCGGCGCTGGCCGTCTTCGTGCTCGCCCAGCGGCGCTTCCTCCACCACGACGACCCGACGGGACGGAACTGACCATGCGACCGAAGGCGCTGCTCGCGCTGCTGCTCACCGCCGTGCTGGCCGCCACCGGGTGCGGCTCGGGCTCCGGGTCGTCCGCCGACGGGCCGGTGCGGCTGCTGGTCTTCGGCGCCCCCGAGGAACTCGCCGCCTACCGCACCCTCGTCGAGGCGTACGAGAAGGCCCGCCCCGGCGCCGACGTGCAGCTCGTCGAGGCCAGCGACCGCAAGGACCTGCTCGCCCGGCTGGCCACCTCGGTGGCCGGCGGCGCCCCGCCGGATCTGTTCCTGATGAACTACCGCTTCTACGGCCAGTTCGCCGCCAAGGACGTCATCGAGCCGCTGGACGACCGGCTGGCCGCCTCCGAGGCCGTCGACCCGGCCGACTACTACCCGGTGGCGTGGGACGCCTTCCGGTGGAAGGACCGGCAGCTCTGCCTGCCGCAGAACGTCTCCAGCCTGGCCGTCTACTACAACCGCACCCTGTTCGCGAAGTACGGCGTGCCCGAGCCGAGGGCCGGCTGGACCTGGAACGACCTGGTCACCACCGCGACGGCGATGACCCGCGACTCCCGCGGCGTGGTGGTCAAGGCCACCGAGAGCGAGGGCGCGGCGCTGCGCCCGGCCGTGCACGGCCTCGGCGTGGAGCCGTCGATCATCCGGCTCGCCCCGTTCGTCTGGTCGGCCGGCGGCGAGATCGTCGACGACCCGGCGAAGCCGACCCGGCTGACCCTGGACGCCCCGGCCGCCCGGGAGGCGCTGAAGAACCTCGTCGATCTGCGGCTGGCGTACGGGGTGGTGCCCACCGACGAGGAGGTGGAGGCCGAGGACGACGAGTCGCGGTTCGCCAACGGCCGGCTCGCCATGCTGATGAGCTCCCGCCGCTCCACCACCACGTTCCGCTCGATCACCGGCTTCGAGTGGGACGTCGCCCCGCTGCCCGTGTACAAGGAGCAGGTCGGCGTGCTGCACTCCGACGCGTACTGCATGACCCGGGGCGCGAAGCACAAGGACGCCGCGTGGCGGTTCCTGGAGTTCGCCATCGCCGAGGAGGGCCAGCGGATCATCGCGGCCACCGGCCGTACCGTCCCGTCGCACGTCGAGGTGTCGCGGTCGCCGGCGTTCCTCGGCCCGGCCCAGCCGCCGCGCAGCGCGAAGGTCTTCCTCGACGCCATCCCCACCGTCCGGGCGCTGCCGACCGTCTCCACCTGGCCGGAGATCGAGGACGTCACCTACGGCATCCTGGAGAACGCCGTGCACCGGGGCGACCGGCTCGACGACGTCATCCGCGACCTCGACCGGCAGACCCGGCCGATCTTCGCCCGCGGGGAGCACGGGTGAGCGATCCGGGCCTCGCCCTGGCGGGCGTCTCGGCCGCGTACCGGGGTGCGACCGTCCTGCACGAGGTGGACCTGGACGTCGCCCGGGGCGAGCTGCTGGTGGTGCTCGGCCCGTCGGGGGCCGGCAAGTCGACCGTGCTGCGGGTCGTCGCCGGCCTGGAGCCGGTCACCGCCGGCCGCGTCCGCATCGCCGGCCGCGACGTCACCGCCGAGCGTCCGGGCCGGCGCAACGTGTCGATGGTGTTCCAGTCGTACGCGCTCTTCCCGCACCTGAGCGTGGCGGAGAACATCGCCTTCGGCCTGGAGGTGCGCGACACGCCTCGCGCGGTGGCCCGGGAGCGGGCCCGCGCGGCGGCGGAGACCGTCGGCTGCGCCGCCCTGCTGGACCGGCGGCCCGGGCAGCTCTCCGGCGGGGAACGGCAGCGGGTGGCGCTGGCCCGGGCGCTGGTCCGCGAGCCGGACGTGTTCCTGCTCGACGAGCCGCTGTCCAACCTCGACCTGGCGCTGCGGGTGCAGATGCGCGCCGAGCTGCGGGCCCTGCACGACCGGCTGGGCGCGACGATGGTGCACGTCACCCACGACCAGACCGAGGCGCTGGTGCTCGCCGACCGGATCGCCGTGCTGCGCGACGGGCGCATCGAGCAGGTCGGCACCCCCGACGAGATCTGGCGTACCCCGGCCAGCACCTTCGTCGCCCGTTTCGTCGGTTCCCCGGCGATGAACCTGCTCCCCGCGCACGGGCCGCTGCGGCCCACGGGCACGGCACCGCCCGGGGCGACCGTCACGGAGTCCGGCCGGCTGGAGATCGGCTTCCGGCCCGAGGCGGTCACCCTGGCCGCGACCGACGGCGCGGCGGCCACCGTCGACCGGGTCGAGGTGGTCGGCGAGGACGCGTACGCGTACCTGACCCTCGACGGCGGGCACCCCGTCGTCGCCCGGGTGCCCGCCGCCCGCCGGCCCGACCGCGGCGCGGCGGTACGCGTCGGCGTGCGCTGGGCCGACGTGCACGTCTTCCACGCCGGCTCCGGGCGCCGGTACGCCCCGTGACGAGCCCGGACCGCCGCTCGCGCCGGCAGTTGGCGCTGATGCTGACGCCGTACCTGGTCGGGCTGGTCGGGCTGGTGCTGCTGCCCGCCGCGGTCACCCTGGCGCTGGCCTTCACCGAGTACGACCTGCTGCGTCCACCCCGCTGGGTGGGGCTGGACAACTTCGCGGCGCTGCTGGCCGACCCGGTGTTCTGGGTGTCGCTGACCAACTCGCTGGTCTTCGCGCTGGTGGCCGTACCGCTGCGGGTGCTCTTCGCCCTCGGCCTGGCGCTGCTGCTGCACCGCCGGGCGCTCGGCGTCGGCAGCGCCCGCACCGCGGCGGTGCTGCCGACCGCGGTGCCGGAGATCGCCCACGGGTTGCTCTGGCTCTGGCTGCTCAACCCGCTCTACGGCCCGATCAACCAGCTGCTGCGCACGGGCGGGGAGAACGGCCTGACGGCGCTGGGACGCACCCCGCCGCAGTGGCTCACCGACCCGACCGACGCCCGCGCGGCGATCATCGGAATGAGCCTGTTCACCGTGGGGGAGACCTTCGTGGTGCTGCTGGCCGCCCGCCGGGCGCTGCCCCGCGACGTCTACGAGATGGCGGCGATCGAGGACGCCACCGGCTGGGACGTGTTCCGCCGGGTCACGCTGCCGCTGATGGCGCCCGTGCTGGGGCTGCTGGCGGTGCGCGACGCCATCCAGAGCCTGCACTTCTCCTTCGTGCCGGCCTTCGTGGTGACCGACGGCGGCCCGCCCCCGTACGCCACCACCTACCTGTCGCTGTTCGTCTACCGCACCGGCTTCGAGTACCTGCGCTACGGCTACGCCGCCGCCGCGACCCTCGTGATGATCCTGCTGACCGTGGCGGCGGTGCTGGTGCAGTGGCGGCTGATCCGCCGTTACCGGGCGTTCTACCCGGTGTGACCCCGCGATGTGCGGCGGCTGCCCGTCCCGCCGCGGGCCGTCGATCAGCAGGGCCGCGTCCACCCGTCGGCTAGACCACCAGGTCCCGACGCCGGTAGCCCGTCACGCCGACCGCCATGGCCGCACCAGCGAGCACGATCATGACAGCCGTGGCGGGCCAGTCCGGCGTCGCCTGGGGCACGGCCGCGAGATGGGTGTACGGGGAGAGCCAGCTCATCCAGCCCGCCGCCCCGGTGCTGTCGGCGATGACCTTGAGGAGGAACCCGCCGGCGGCCGGCACCATGCCCAGTACCGCCACCCCGTGTGGCGCCCGGCCCAGGACGAGGACCGCGGCTCCGAGGTTGAGCAGCGCCACCGGCAGGACGTTCCAGGTGCCGGCGACCGCGGCGCGCAGCGGCAGATCCGCGCCGACCAGGATCGCGCCGAGCCACGTCGCCACTCCGGCGACGGTGACGAGCACCGCAGCGCCGACCGCGGTGGTGCCCACCTCGGCGATGAGTAGCCGGGCGCGCGGGACCGTCCCGGCGTGGAGGAGGGTCAGGCGCCCGTCGGTCTCCGCGGCGGCGAACGCGGCGATCCGGACGGCGGTGAAGGCTCCGACCGGTACGGCGAGCAGTGCGAACAGGGTGGCGGCGTACCCACGGACGGTGCCGAGGCCGGCGAAGCCCGCCTGCGCGGCAAGGTCGGCGAAGCGGGGGTTGTCGGCGAGGAAGTCGGTCAGGGAGACCGTGAGCACGCCGACCAGCAGGAAGTACGCGCCGACGCCGGACGACCAGCCGGCGAGTGGCCGCAGCATCCGCCGGACGGCGAAGGACTCCACCGAGCCGAGCAGCCGCAGACGGGGCGGCCGGCCGGCGGCGGGGGAGAGCAGTCCGTCGCGGACGTCCCGTCGGCCGGCCAGGGTGAGCGCGCCGGCGGAGAGGACGACCGTGGCGAGCGCAAGCACGACCAGGGGCGACACCCGGTCGTCCTGATAGGGGCGGGTCAGGGCCAGCGGCCCGTACGGCGGCAGCCAGCGCAGCCAGCCGAGCGAGGCGACGCCGTCACCGACCATTCGGGCGAGCAGCCCGACGCCGAGAAACGCCAGCGTGGCCCCGGTGGCGGCGGCCCGCGTGGGGAAGACCTGCCCGGCGAAGGCCGCCGCCGCTACGGCCACCGTGGCGACCAGCGCCAGACCGGCGGCGTGCAGGGCCGCTCCGCGGGCCGGGGTGCCGACCGCGACGAGCGTCACGGCGAGCGTGGCCCCGGTGAGGGCCGCCGCGGCCGCCAGCACCGCGAGGTGCCGGCCGAGTACCGCAGCCGGACCCAGCCGGCCGGCGAGCAGGAGGTCCCATCGGCCCGCCGCCTCCTCGCCGCGGGTGACGCGGGTGGTCGCGAGCAGACCCCACACCGACAGCACGACGGCGAGTATGGTGCCGGTCCGCCAGACGGTGAAGCCGCCTGCGGTGTCGAGGGCGACCGGCTCGCCGAACAGGGTCCGGATCGCGGGATTGCGGGCCAGGGCGGCGAGCGCGTCCGCGTCGAGACCGTCCCCGACGGTCGTGGCGTAGGTAGCGGCGACCAGCGTCGACATGCCGACCGTCACGGCGAGCACGACCAGTGCGCCGCGGCGTACCTGGCGTACGGCCAGGCCGGTGACTGCCGGCCCGGCGGCGGTGTCCGCGGTGCGGCCCGCCCCGGTCAGGGCGGCGGCGGTCATCGGGTGGTCTCGCCGTAGTAGTCGAGGAAGATCTCCTCCAGGCTCGGCTCCCGGACGGTGAGGGCGGTGACGTCGGCGGCGGCGAGGGCGCGTAGCGCTGGCGCGGGCGGCCCGGTCAGGGAGAAGCGGAGCGTCCCGCCGTCCTGCGCGACGATGTCGACTCCCGCCGCACCGGACAGGTCGGGTGCGGGGCCGGTGAAGCGGGCGGTCACCTCGGTGCGGTGCAGGCGGCGCAGGTCGCCGACGGTGGCGACGTCGACGAGGCGGCCGGCGCGCAGGATCGCCACCCGGTCGCAGACCGCTTCCACCTCCGCCAGTTGGTGGGAGCAGAGGAATGTGGTCTGGCCGCGGTCCCGGGCGACCGAGACGGCGCGGCGGAACTCCCGCTCCATCAACGGGTCCAGCCCGCTGGTCGGCTCGTCGAGGACCAGCAGTGGCGCGCGGGTGGCGAACGCGGCGACGAGCGCGATCTTCTGCCGGTTGCCGGTCGAGTAGGTGCGGGCCGGTTTGGACAGGTCGAGGGCGAACCTCTCCACGAGGTCGTCGCGGTAGGCGCGGTCGATGCCGGGTCCGGTGGCGGCGAGCAGTTCGAGGGTCTCCGCGCCGGTGAGCTGCGGCCACAGCGCCACGTCGGCCGGCACGTACGCCAGCAGGCGATGAGCGGCCACGTCACCGGCGTCGGCGTCGAAGACCCACGCCCGGCCGGCGGTGGGCCGGGCCAGGCCCAGCAGCAGCCGGATGGTGGTGGACTTCCCGGCGCCGTTCGGGCCGAGGAACCCGAACACCTCGCC
Source organism: Micromonospora sp. NPDC023644 (assembly GCF_040640115.1). Lineage (NCBI taxonomy): Bacteria > Bacillati > Actinomycetota > Actinomycetes > Micromonosporales > Micromonosporaceae > Micromonospora > Micromonospora sp. NPDC023644. The sequence continues at coordinate 46,920 of NZ_JBFABA010000022.1, forward strand.
TGCCGGTACGGTCAGCTCCAGCCCGTCGAGGGCGAGCACCTTCCCGTAGCGCTTGGTCAGGTCTTGCGTGCGAACGGCGGGTGTGGCCACGGAATGCCTCCGGTCGACGACGTGTCACGACTGCCGACCAGGCTTCCCGGCGCACCGTCCTCACCGTACTGCGCCGCGTCACGGGTGGGAAGTGGCGCGGTTCACCCGGCGCCGGCGAAGCGTTCCACGTTGTCGACCGGGCCGACGACGAGGATGAGGTCGCCATAGGCGAGCACGGTGTCGGGGGTGGCGTGGCTGAACTCCGGCCGCCGTCCGCCCAGGGCGGCCTGCGGCTTGACCGCGACGACGGTGACGCCCCAGCGGCTGCGCAGCCGGGACTCGCGCAGCGGCATCCCGACGACGTCGCGGGGTGGGGTGGTCTTGATGACGGCGAAGTCGGCGTCGACCTCGACGTAGTCGAGGATCCGGCCGGAGAGCAGGTGCGCCACGCGTTCGCCCATGTCCTGCTCGGGCGCGACGACCTTGTGGGCGCCGACGCGGGTCAGGATGCGGCGGTGCTGGTCGCTGATGGCCTTGGCCCAGATGTCAGGGATGCCGAGGTCGGCCAGCAGGCTGGTGGTGAGGATGCTGGCCTGGATGTCGGTGCCGATGGCCACGACCGCACGGTGGAAATCGGCGACCCCGAGCTGCCGTAGCGCCTCGATGTCCGTGGAGTCGGCGGTCGTGACGTGGGGCAGCCGGCCGGACATCGACTGGACGACCCTGGATCGGCTGTCGATCCCCAGCACCTCGGTGCCCCGGCTCGTCAGTTCGAGGGCCAGGGCGCTGCCGAAGCGGCCCAACCCGATGACCACCACAGGTTCGGTCTGGAGCTCAGCCAACGATCGTCCTCTCCTCGGGCAGTTCGAAACGGCGGGTCCGTTCCCGCAGCGCCAGCGCCGACGCCAGCGTCAGCGGGCCGATACGCCCGGCGAACATCAGCAGGATCAGCAGCAGGTCCGCCTGCGGGGGAAGGCTGCCGGTGATCCCGGTCGACAGCCCGACCGTGGCGAAGGCGGAGATCACCTCGAACAGGATCTGTTCCAGACCGTACGAGGTGATCGACACCAGCACGAACGTGGCCGACACCACCGCACCGATGCTGAGCAGCGCCACCGCCAGGGCCTGTCGCTGGTTGCTGGGCGGGATCCGCCGGTGACCGACGTTGACATGCGTCTCTCCGCGCATCTCCGACCACAGGACGAACGCCAGGAGCCCGAACGTCGTGACCTTGATCCCACCGGCGGTGCCCGCACTGCCGCCCCCGATGAACATCAGCACGTCGGTGGCGAGCAGGCTCTCCGGGCGCAGCGCGGCGATGTCGAGGCTGTTGAAACCGGCGGTGCGGGTCATCGCCGAGGTGAAGAAACCGGCGAGGAACTTCTCCGGGCCGCTCAGCGGGCCCAGGGTCTTCGGGTTGTTGAACTCGGCCAGGGTGAGTACCAGGGTGCCGAGCACGAGCAGGGCCACCGTGAGCGTGACGGTGAGGCGGGTCATCACCGACCACAGGGCCGGTCGGCGCCAGGACCGCGCGAGCTCGAACACGACGGGGAAACCGAGCCCGCCGAGGATCACCGCGGCGGCGACGGTGAGTGAGATCCACGGGTCCGTGACGTAGCCGACGAGGCTGTCGGCGTTGGTGGAGAAGCCGGCGTTGTTGAACGCCGAGATCGCGTGGAAGACGCCGTCGTACACGGCGGCGCCGAGCGGTTCGTCGTAGGCGGTGGCGAACCGCAGGGCCAGCGCCACCGCGACGACGGCCTCGCTGGCCAGGCTGAACAGTACGATCCGGCGGACGACGCCCCAGACGTCGGTCAGGTCGAGGCTCTTGGTCTCGGCCTGGGCGAGGAACCGCGCCCGCAGGCCGAGCCGGCGGGACAGCAGCACGGTGAACAGCGTCGCCAGCGTCATGATGCCCAGGCCGCCGGTCTGGATCAGCAGCAGGATGACCGCTTGGCCGAATCCGGACCAGTAGCTGCCGGTGTCCACGGTTGCCAGGCCGGTCACGCACACCGCCGACGTCGCGGTGAACAGCGCGTCGACCAGCGGCGCCCGCTGGCCGGACTGGGTGGCCGCCGGCAGCGACAGCAGCCCGGTGCCCGCGGCGACCGCCGCCCCGAAGCCGGTGGTGATCACCTGAGCCGGATGCCGGGTGGGACCGCTGCGCCGCTTCCACGCCGGCGCCCGCCTCAGCGTCCGCACGACACGTCCGTGCGCCTCTTCCCGGCGGCGCGCCCGGTCAGCTCGCCGCGTCGGCCAATCAGCACCACGTAGGGATCATTCCATGGTGCCCAGGTCACCTGACAGGGACGGCCGGCCCGGGAGGCGTGGTACAGCCGGCGCGTCGGCGTGCAGACCGTCGGTATGATCGCCGGGATCTGTGGAGCGCCGGGAAGTCTGGTCGGCACCGTGATGACCCGTACCCTCGGAAGGCCTCCCCGTGCTGCTGCTGTCTTTCGCCGCCGTCCTGCTGGCTGCCGTGCTCGTGTCGGCGCTGGCCCATCGCACCATCCTGTCCACGGCGGTGCTGTTCCTGGCCGCCGGCTTCCTGTTGGGCGAGGACACGGGCGGGGTGCTGCACCTGCGGGCCGACTCGCCGATCGTGGCCGAGCTGGCGGAGCTGGCCCTGTTCGCCGTGCTGTTCACCGACGGCATGCGGGTGGGCTGGGCCGACCTGCGCTCGGCCTGGCGGCTGCCTGGACGGGCGTTGGGTTGGGGCCTGCCGCTGACCCTGTTGGTGACGGCGGTGCTGGCGCACTACGTGGCCGGTCTGGACTGGCCGGAGGCGCTGCTGGTCGGGGCCGTCCTCGCCCCGACCGATCCGGTGTTCGCCGCCGCGCTGGTCGGCAACGACAAGGTGCCGGCGCGGTTGCGGCACCTGCTCAACGTGGAGTCCGGCGTCAACGACGGCCTGGCCCTGCCGTTCGTGGTGGTGCTCCTGGCGGTGGCGGCCGGCTCGGACGACCTGCACCTGGGGGCGTTGGCCGGCGAGCTGGCTGCCGGTCTGCTGATCGGGGTGCTGGTGCCCCTGCTGGCGATCGCGTTGGAACGGACGCGCTGGTTCGCCGCGTCGACGGCGTACGCCCCGTTGAACGGTATGGCGATCGGCCTGCTGGTGCTGGCGCTGGGCAAGGCCACCCACGGCAACCTGTTCCTGGCGGCGTTCGCCGCCGGGATCACCGTGGCCACCTTCGGGCCGCGGCAGCGGGCGGCGTTCGAACACTTCGGGGAGAACGTCGCCGAGCTGTTGAAGCTGGCCGCTCTGCTGGTGTTCGGGGCGCTGATCTCGGTGGAGTTTCTCGGGGAGATCTCCTGGACGGGCTGGGTGTTCGCCGTGCTGGCGATCGTGGTCGCCCGACCGGTCGCGTTGTGGGTCTCGTTCCTGGGCTCGGGACTGGGCCTGCGGGAACAGGCCGCCGCCATGTGGTTCGGGCCGAAGGGCTTCGCCTCGGTGGTCTACGGGCTGCTGGTGCTGGAGTCCGGTATCGCCGCCGGCGACGAGGTGTTCCACCTGGTCGCCCTGACGATCGTCATCTCGATCCTGGCGCATTCCTCGACCGACGTCGTGGTCGCCCGGGCGTTCGACGACGCCCGCGAGGCCCCGGCCTGGCACGGGGTGCTGCACCGGATCCGGCGGGCCCGGCGTTCGGCGGTCCCGCCTTCGCGACCAACCGACCAGGCGGCCGCCGGCCGGCTCACGCCCGAGGAAGGGCTGAGCGAGGACGGGACCGGGAGGAGGCCCGGCGAGGACCGGCCATGAGTGGCAGGGCCCGCCGGCCCGCAGCTGCGGCGGCCGAGACCTGCCCCCTGACCGTGGCCGTGGAGCAGACCTGGTCCGATATTCCCGCGCGCGGGTCAGCGCACCGTGCGATGATCGCGCGCTGCGCCGAGCATCCCCGGGAGGATGGCATGGAGTTCGAGGTACGCCGGATCGGACCGGAGTCGACCGCGGCGGCGGCCGCCGTGCTCGCCGACGCCTTCGACGGGTACCCCTGGATGGCCTGGACGGTGGCGGCCGACCGGCACCGGGAGCGGCTGGAGGCGATGTTCGCCGGCACCGTCGACGCCGTCGGGCTGCCCTACGGTGACGTCTGGGCGGCGGTCGACCCCGACGGGCGGCCGGCGGCGGTGGCGGTCTGGCTGCGCCCGGACCGGCCGGTGCCCGACGAGGTCTGGGCCGGTGTCGCGGCGCGCAACGCGGAGCTGGCCGGCGACCGGCGGTCGGCGCTGCGCGCCGCCGACGAGGCCTGCGCCTCGCTGCGGTCGGCCGAGCCGGCGTGCCTGCTCGCCACCGTCGGCGTGCGCCGGGCCGACCAGGGCCGGGGGCTGGGCGCCCGGGTGCTGCGGCCCGGCCTGGCCGAGGCCGACCGGGCCGGCCTGCCGGCGGTGCTGGAGACGTCGTCGGAGCCGAACGTGCGGTTCTACCGGCGGCTCGGGTTCGACGTCACCGGCCAGGCGCGGGTGCCCGACGGCGGTCCCGACATCTGGGCGATGCGGCGGCCGGCCGCCGGCGAGCGGGTGTAAGGGCCGCCCGCCCGGGTAGCCGCCGGGAATGGAGCTGGTCGAGGAGTCGCCGTACCGCTTCCGGATCGACCGGCACGACCCGATGCGGGTGCCGGGGGTGGTGTTCGCGTCCCGGTCCCTGCTGCCCGACGCCGGCGAGGACAAGTCGCTGGAGCAGGTCGCGAACGTCGCCACGCTGCCCGGCATCGTCGACGCCTCGTACGCCATGCCCGACGTGCACTGGGGCTACGGGTTCCCGATCGGCGGCGTGGCCGCCACCGACGTCGCGCACGGCGGCGTGGTCTCGCCCGGCGGGGTGGGCTTCGACATCTCCTGCGGCGTCCGGCTGCTCGCCGCCGACACCGACCGCGACGGCCTGCGGCCCCGGTTGGACGCGCTGATGGACGGGCTGGGCGAGGCCACCCCGCGCGGCATGGGCAGAGGCGCGGTGTGGCACCTGTCGACGCGCGCGGAACTCGACGCGGTGCTGCGCGGCGGCTCCCGGTACGCCGTGGAGCGCGGCTTCGGCGTCGAGCGGGACCTGTACCGCTGCGAGGACGCCGGCGCCGTCGGCGACGCCGATCCGGCGCGGGTCAGCGAGCGGGCGATCGAGCGCGGCGCGCGCCAGGTCGGCAGCCTCGGCTCCGGCAACCACTTCCTGGAGGTGCAGGCCGTCGAGGAGGTGTACGACGACGCCGCCGCCACCGCCTTCGGGCTGCGCCCCGGCCAGGTCTGCGTGATGATCCACTGCGGGTCCCGGGGGCTGGGCCACCAGATCTGCACCGACTACGTGCGCAAGATGGAGAAGGTGATGGCCCGCCACGGCATCGAGGTGCCGGACCGGCAGCTCGCCTGCGCCCCGGTCTCCTCCTCCGAGGGCCGCGCCTACCTGGGCGCGATGGCCGCTGCCGCGAACTACGCCCGGGCGAACCGGCAACTGCTGGCCGACGCCGCCCGGCGGGTCTTCGCCCGGGTCACCGGCAGCCGCCTCGACCTGGTCTACGACATCTCGCACAACCTGGCGAAGATCGAGACGCACGACGTCGACGGCGAGCGGCGCGCGCTCTGCGTGCACCGCAAGGGCGCCACCCGCGCGCTGCCGCCGGGCCACGACGACCTGCCCGACGACCTGCGGGACGTGGGCCAGCCCGTGCTGATCCCCGGCTCCATGGGCACCGGCTCGTACGTGCTCACCGGCGTGCCGGGGGCGCCGGCCTTCGCGTCCACCTGCCACGGGGCCGGCCGGGTGCAGAGCCGCAAGCAGGCCGTGCGGTCGGAGCGCGGGCAGGACCCGCGTGGCCAGCTGGAGGCGCAGGACATCGCGGTGCGCGGCGCGTCCCGGCGCGGCCTGGCCGAGGAGATGCCGACGGCGTACAAGGACGTCTCGGCGGTGGTGGCCGCCGCCGAGGGCGCCGGGCTGTGCCGGAAGGTGGCCCGGCTGGTCCCGCTGGGCGTGGTGAAGGGCTGAGCGGGACGCGGCGTGGTGCAGGGCTGAGCGGGCGGCTCACACGTCCAGCGTCACCGCGCAGGACCAGCCCTCGCCGTCGGGGCCGAAGCGCAGCCCGTGCAGGGAGACGGCCTTCGGCACCGCGCCGACCAGCTCGACGGCGTCGGTGTCCGCCGTGCGCCAGCGCACCACCAGGCCGCCGGCGCCGTCGTCGGACACCTCGGTGTGCAGCGGCAACTCACCCGCCGTCTCCATCCGGAAGATCACTTCGTCGAGTACGCCCACCAGCAGGTCCGCGTCGTCGTCGGCCGGCGCGCGGAACTCCCGCCCCGGGCCCGGGGGCGCCCCGGCGGGGTCGACGAACGTGTCGACCAGCGCGGCGACCGCCTCGGCGACGCACTCCTGCCGGGTCGGCGCCCACGCCTCGATGCGGACGTCGGCGGTGTGCGGCAGGCGGCGGTGCCCCCGCCCGGGTCGTCGCGGCATGCCCCGATCCTCCGCCCCCGGGCCGCGCACGACGGCCGGTTTCAGTTCAGGCCGAGCCGGGCGATGGGCTCGACGAGCTCGCGTTCCTCGTAGGCGAGGTGGGACAGCAGCGTGTCGCTGAGCAGGTCGACCGCCGCGCGGAGCTCGGCCATCCCGTCGGTGACGGAGACGAACGCGACCAGGGCGCGGTCGACGCGTTCCAGGACGTCGTGGATCGCGTGGTGCTCCTGCTCCAGCCGGTCCAGCACCGGGGCGAGGCGGGCGTCGCCCCGGCGCAGGTGCGGGAAGATCCCCCGGTCCTCCAGCGTGTGGTGGGTGGTGACCACCCGGCAGTACGACTCGCAGTACGTGCCGAGGGTCCACTTGTTCTGGCGGATGGTCATGGTGTTGATGTGCGAGCGCGCCGTGCCCGCGTCGACCAGCCCGGCGCCCACCTGCTCCACCAGGTCGTACAGCCGGGTCAGCTCGGCACGCAACCCGTCGTGCACGTCGATGAGGTGCTGGGCGCCGGCCTGGTCGTGCGGGGTGTAGGTGCGCGCCGGGTCGGGCGCGGGGCCGGTGGGCCGCGTGGTCTCGTCCCAGACCCGGATCGCGCTGCGGCGCACGCCGTCGTCGGGCGTCGCGACGACGGCGAAGGAGCCCGCGCCGGCGGGTGGCCGGGCAGCGGCCGGCGGCTGCGCCGGGGCGGTCGCGGGCGTCGCCGGTGCCGCGGCGGGCGCGCGCTCGCCGGCCACGAGCTCGCGGACGGCGGGGGCCACCTCGGCGGCGAAGCGCCGCAGGTCCTCGGGGTCGTCGCTGCCCAGGATGAAGGTGCTGACCCCGTCGCTGAGGGCGAGGTCGGCCAGCTCCTCCGCCCACTGCTCCGCGGGCCCGTGCAGCGGTCCCCGGCCGACGGTGGCGAAGCGGCCGGTGACGTTGAGCAGGCGGCGCACGTCGGCCGGGTCCCGCCCGGCCTCCCGCGCGGCGTCGTCGATGATCGTGTTGCCCCTGCCGAGGTCGCCGGGTTGCAGGTAGCCCAGCGACGGCAGCCACCCGTCGGCCCGCCGCCCGGTCAGGGCCAGCATCCGCGGCTTGTACGCGCCGAGCCAGATGCCCACGTCGTGGGCGGGCGCGGGGCCCCGCTTCGCGCCGAGGACCCGGTGGAACTCGCCGTCGACCCGGACGCCGCCGCGCGCGTCGACGTCCCAGACCTGGCGGATGACGTCGATCGCCTCGGCCAGGGCCCGCACGCCCTGCCCGGGGGAGAGGCGGCGGCCGCCCATCGCCTCGATGGCCTCCCAGAACGCGCCGGCGCCCAGGCCGAGTTCCACCCGCCCGCCGCTGAGCAGGTCGAGGCTCGCCACACTGCGGGCGAGCACGGCCGGCGGGCGCAGCGGCAGGTTCGTCACGTTGGCGGCCAGCCGCACGGTGCCGGTCCGGGCCGCCACGAAGCTCATCAGCGTCCACGTGTCGAGGAACGCGGGCTGGTAGGGGTGGTCCTGGAAGGTGACCAGGTCGAACCCGACCTGCTCGGCCAGCATGGCGAGGCCCACCACCCGCCCGGGCTCGGCGTTGCCGGGCGTCAGGAACGCCCCGAAGGCCAGCGGGTGGCCGTAGTCGCTCATGTCGGCACTCCCTTCCGCCCCAGCCTCTCACGCGGGTCGGGTGCTCCAGCCGCCTGCCCGCGCCACGACCGGTCGCGTCCGCCGGGGTGTCAGCGGCGGGACCGGCGAGCGGGCGAGCGGGGCGCGGGGAGGGCTGCCGTCGCGGGGGCGCCGGCGTACGGTCGGCGGGTGCGGATCACGAAGTTCACCCACTCCTGCGTCCGGCTGGAGCACGACGGCGGCGTGCTGGTCATCGACCCCGGCACCTGGAGCGAGCCCCGGGCCCTGGCCGGCGCGGACGCCGTGCTGGTCACCCACGAGCACACCGACCACGTCGACGTGCTCCGGTTGGCGGGCCTCGGCGTGCCGGTCTTCGCGCCGGAGGGCGCCGCGCTGCCCGACCTGGCGCCGCTGCCCGTGACCAGGGTCGGCGCCGGTCAACGGTTCACCGCCGCCGGCCTCGCCGTCACCGCGCTCGGCGGTCGGCACGCGACGATCCACGGCGGCCAGCCCGACTGCGCCAACCTGGGTTACCTCGTCGGCGACGCCGTCTACCACCCGGGCGACTCCCTGCACCGGCCGGACCGGCCCGTCGAGACGCTGTTGGTTCCGGCACAGGCATCCTGGCTGAAGCTCACCGAGGCGATCGACTTCGCCCACGCCGTCGGGGCCGAGCGGGTGTTCCCGATCCACGACGCCCAGCTCAACGAGCGCGGCCTGACCAGCGTGAACGGCTGGTTCGCCGAGACCGTGCGCGGCTACCGTCACCTGGCGCCGGGGGAGTCCGCCTGACCGGCGATCCCCCGTCCGGCGTCGATCTCCACCGCCACCGGCCGTGTCGTCCGCGGACCAACTGCTATACGGTCGCTGGGTGAGGGTCGAAGAACACTGGTGGAACGGCGACACGTCCCAGCGAGGGCGTCGGGACGTGTACATCCGCACTGACGGGCAGCGTTGGGACGTACAGGTACGGATCGGCGGCGAATCCGGCCGCTCCCGGGTGCAGGAATGCCCCGGGCGGACGTCGGCGGTCATCCTGGCCGGCGCCTGGCGCGGCAACCATCCCGCCTGGCGCGAGATATCCGGCTGACGGCGACCGTCGGCCTCGGCCGGTGACAACCGGTCGCGGCCGGCGTTGAGCCGGCTGCTCCCTCCGACGATGGTTACGCTCAGGTCACCATCGCCCTCGGGGGGAGCAGCATGAGCAGCGAGACCGTCCCGGCGGTGATGCCGGCCGCGTTCATCGGTCACGGCAGTCCGATGAACGCCCTGGAGCTCAACCGCTACACGCAGGCGTGGCGCGCCTTCGGGCGGGCCGTCCCGCGGCCGCGGGCGATCCTGGTGGTGTCGGCCCACTGGTACATCGGCGCCACCGCCGTCACCGCGATGCCTCGGCCGAGGACGATCCACGACTTCTACGGCTTCCCGCAGGAGCTGTTCGACGTCCGCTACCCGGCGCCCGGCCTGCCGGAGCTGGCCGAGGAGATCAGCGACGTCGTCCAGCCCACCTGGGTCGGTGCGGACGTCGACTCGTGGGGGATCGACCACGGCACCTGGTCGGTGCTCACCCACGCGTTTCCCGACGCGGACGTCCCGGTCGTGCAGTTGAGCATCAACGCGTTCAAGGGCCCGGACTACCACCTGGGCCTGGGCGCGAGGCTCGCCCCGTTGCGTGAGCGCGGAGTGCTCGTCGTGACCAGCGGCAACGTGGTGCACAACCTGCGGGGGGTGGACCCGCGCATGGCCGACGAGGGCTTCGACTGGGCGCGGCGGTTCGACGAGGCGGCGAAGGAGGTCATGCTCGGCGAGCCGACCGGGGCGGCCACGCTCGACGCCCACCGCGACTTCGACCGGGCCGTGCCGACACCGGACCACTTCATCCCGCTGCTCTACCTCGCCGGCCTCGCCGGCGCCGCCGGCAACGGCGCGGAGGTGCTGGTGGACGGGTACGCGTACGGGTCGCTGTCGATGACCGCCTACACGGTGGGGTTGTCCTGCCGCACCGAGGCCCCGCTGGCCGGCGCGCCGGCCCTGCCGACCGACGTGCCGATCGACTCCTCCAACATCTGACGAGCGCCGGGTCGTCGCCCGGCGGCCGCCTCCGGCTGGCCCCGGTGGGGGCGAGGCGGCCGGACGAGGGACCAGCCGATCGTGCGCACCGGTCCGGCTGGTCCCTCGTCCGTCGCCGCCGCCACGGCCGTCAGCGGCCCTTGACGACCTCGACCAGCTGGTCCAGCGCGGCGCTCCAGCCCTCGACGAAGCCCATCTCCTCGTGCGACTTCTTCGCCGAGGCGTCGGCGTGGATCGCCGTGGCGGTGTACTTCGTGCCGTTGCCGGCGCGCTCGAGCCTGATGATCGCGGTGAACGGGAAGTCGTCGCCGGCGACCTGGGGGCGGAAGCCGGGGCCCAGCCCCGAGGTGAAGATCAACGTCGAGCCCTCCTCGACGACCAGGATGCAGCCGGTGTTCGGGTACTCCTCGCCCTCGGGCGAGCGCATCACGGTGTGGAACCTGCCACCGGGCTGAAGGTCGATCTCGCAGGACGAGGTCGACCAGGGCCGCGGGGCGAACCACTGCACGACCAGCTCGGGCGTGGTCCAGGCCTTCCAGACCAGCTCGGGCGCGACGTCGACGGTGCGCTCCAGGACGAGGTCGAGACTGTCGTTCACGCTCGGGTAGGCGGTCATGTCTGCTGCTCCTTCAGGTCGTAGAGAAACGAGTCGAACTGGTCGAGGCGGCGGGACCACATCGCGCGCTGACCGGCGAGCCAGGTGTCGACGTGCGCGAGCGGCCCGGGGGCGAGCCGGTAGGTCCGCACCCGCCCCTTTTTCTCCGACGTCACCAGGCCGGAGCGCTCGAGGACGCCCAGGTGCTGGGTGAACGACGGCAGTGCCATGTCAAACGGACGAGCCAGCTCGCTGGTCGTCGCGGGCCCTCGGCCCAGGATCTCGACGACCCGGCGGCGGGTCGGGTCCGACAGCGCGTGGAACACGCCGTCAAGGGCCCCGTCGTCGCTTCCGTCTCCGCCGCCCGATTGCTTAGGCATGAACCTAAGTATGCCCGCGTCCCACACTTAGGTCAAGCCCTAAGTGAAAGCGGCTGGCCCGGATCAAACCGGTTGGGTCATGCTGGGGGCATGACCGACGTCGGCGCCCCGGAACCGCTCACCCTCAACGTCTACTGCCGGCTCACGGTGGCCGTGACCGACCCGCAGGTGCTCACCGACCACGCGGTGGCCGATCTGCGGGCGGCGGACATCGACTGGTCGGCGGAGGAGGACGACCTCGCCGCGGCGGTGGCGGACCTGCGCAACGACGTCGTGGTGGCGCTGGCGTCCGTGGTGGACATCAGCCGGATGGTCGACGGCCTGCCGGGCGTGGAGGCGAGGGGCGGGCTGTGCTGGGCCGAGCCCGGTCCGCCCCGCGATGCCGTCTGGCGTGCCGAGTGAGGCTCGCCCCGCCGGCTGCGACGACCCTGTGTCGATCCGGGACACATCGGCGTCGCCCGAGGTGTCGACGGCACTCATGTCCACTGTGCGCGGAGTCACGTTAGCGTCGGCGCACGCCGGCACGACCGCCCCGCTCCCGGACAGGAGAGCGCCATGACTCCACCGCTGAAGGCCACCGCCGCCCTCGTCACCGCCCTGCTGCTCGTCCTCACCGCCGCCGCCCCCGCCCGGGCCGCCACCCCCGCCACCAGGGCCCCGGTCGCCGGGACCCTGCGCGCCTACGACGTCTCCGCCGTGTACGTCGCCGGCGTCTCCTCCGGCGGTTACATGGCCACCCAGCTCCACGTCGCCTACTCGTCGCGGATCCGGGGCGCGGCGGTCTTCGCCGCGGGGCCGTACTACTGCGCGCAGAACAACGTCGCCCAGGCGCTCGACGGCTGCGGCGACAACGTGTACCCGACGAACGTGTCCGCCCTGCAGGCGTACACCCGGACGTGGGCCTCCTACGGCTGGGTCGACCCGGTGGGCAACCTGTCCGGCGACCCCGTGTACGTCCTGCACGGCGCCAACGACAGCGTGGTCGAGCGGTCCGTCACCGACGACCTGGTCCGGTACTACCAGCACTTCGGCGCCAGCGTGCAGTACGACAGCGGCTCCCCGGCCGGCCACGCCTGGGTCAGCCCGTACGGGACTCTGGGGTGCGGCGTCACCGCGTCCCCGTTCCTCGCCGACTGCGGCACCGACCCGCAGGGCGCCCTGCTGCGCAAGCTGCTCGGCAGCGTACGGGCGCCGAACACCGGCCCGCTGGGCGGCAACCTGATCCGGTTCAGCCAGCACACGTACGCGGTCAACGGCTGGGCACCCGGGCTGAGCATGGGCGCCGACGGATTCGCCTACGTGCCGGCGTCCTGCGCCGCCGGCGGGTCGTGCCGGCTGCTCGTCGCCCTGCACGGCTGCCTCCAGGGCCACGGCGCGGTCGGCACCGCCTTCGTGGACCGGGCCAACCTCAACCAGTACGCCGACACCAACCAGCTGATCGTGCTGTATCCCCAGGCGAGCACCGCGGCCACCAATCCGAACGGCTGCTGGGACTGGTGGGGCTACCTGGGCGCGACGAACTACCCGATCAAGGGTGGCGCCCAGCTGGAGACGATCATGAACATGGTGCGCCGGCTCGACGGCTGAGCCGCCCCGCGGGCGGGGCCCTCGGCGGGCCCCGCTCAGGCCGGCACCTGCCCACCGGCGCGGTGGCCGGCCGGACGGGGTGCGTAGAGGGCGGTGAGGCCGGCGGCGGTCGCGGCGAGCCGCTCGCGCAACGCCGCCGGGGCCAGCACCTCCACGTCCGCGCCGAGCCGCAGCAGGTCGCCGTGGGCGTGGGTGAGCGACTCGATCGGGATGACGGCGGTCACCCAGCCGGCGTCGTCGGGCGGGCCCGCGGTCTCGTCGACGGCCGCGATTACCAGCTCACTGGCGATCTCCCGCAGCCGGTCCCGCCCCCGCCGGGAGAGCCGGACCGTCGCGTCGTCGCGGTGCAGGCCGGCCCGGAAGCGCAGCACGTGCGCCCGCCACCAGCCCGGCAGGTCGAAGCCCGCCGGGCGCGGGAACTCCTCGTCGACGGCGGTCAGCGACAGGATCTGGTTGACCCGGTAGGCGGCGGGCCCGTCCCGCCCGGACCGGCCGGCGACCGTGTACCAGCGCCCGCCCTTGAGGACGAGCCCGTAGGGCTCCAGCACCCGGTCTACCTCGCCGGTCCAGCTGCGGTAGCGCACCGCGATCCGCCGCTGCCGCCAGACCGCCTCGGCCACCTCGGTGAGGTGCGGCGAGGCGTCGCCGTCGGCGTACCAGTTGGGGGTGTCCAGGTGGAAGCGCTCCTGGATCCGCGCGGCCCGCTCGGCCAGCTCGGGCGGCAGCGCGGCGTGCAGCTTGAGCTGGAGCGCGGCCACCGCCGTGCCGTAACCCAGCTCGGCGGCGGGACCGGGCAGCCCGGCGAGGAACAGCCGCTCCGCCTCCTGGGCGGTCAGCCCCGTCAGCCTCGTCCGCCAGCCGGCGACGAGCTGGTAGCCGCCCGCGTGCCCGGCCTCGCCGTAGAGCGGGACGCCGGCCGCGTGCAGCGACTCGACGTCGCGGTAGATGGTGCGGGTGGACACCTCCAGCCGCTCGGCGAGCTGCGCGGCGGTCATCCGCCCGTGTGCCTGGAGCAGCATCAGCAGGGAGAGCAGTCGACCGGCCCGCATTCCGCTGACAGTAGTTGTCAGTGGAGCGCCCGTACCGTCCCGGCATGGCTTTTCGCGACAAGGAACTTCGGGTGCCGGCACCGCTCACGATCGCCGGCCGCCGGCTCAAGCGCTACCACGTCGACCAACCGGAGCGCCGGATCTCCCCGGAGGTGGAACGGGCCGCGTACGCGATGCTGCCCCACCTGCTGCCCGCCGAGGACGGTGACGGCACGCCCGCGGTTGGCTGGGTGGTGCTGCACCGGGGCGCCGACACGGGGGCGTACCTGCTGGCGTACAGCTGGGTCTGGGACAACGTGGTGCGGGTGCGGATCGCGGCGGCCGGTCAGCCCGCCCTCGACTGCCCGGACGACGACCCGACGCGCTTCGTGGAGCTGGACCGGCCGTGGGTGGGGTGCGTCTGGGAGCTGGGGGTGCTGGAACACGAGCGGGCCGCCTGGGTCCGACACGTGCTGGCGCCGGAGCGCCCGGACCTGCCCGGCTGGCTCGCCGACACCCGCCCCGAGGGGCCGGTGGGCCGCTGACCAGGAAGCGGGCCGATGCTGGCGGCGACCGGCCGGCCCGCCCGCCGGTCAGCCCGCCGGGCGTGGTGGCAGCCCGAGCCGCTGGCACGCCTCCCGGTGCATTCGCACCACCTCCTGCCGGATCTGGCCGCGTTCGGTCAGCCGGTGGGCGAACGCGACCCGCACCGGGACCTCGATGTCGTCCACGGTCACGGCGAACTCCATGCCCTCGTCGTCCAGGCCGGTGGCCCGGGCGCGGGTGGCCGTGGACTGCCCGCCCAGCGTGCGGCAGATGAGCAGCGAGTCCTCGGCGTGGTCGTCGTTCATGTGCCGGCAGACGGCGGCGACCACGTCGGGGCCGAAGGGGGCGGTCACGCGGCCGCCCCCGCGGTCGGCACGAGCCCGGACAGGGCGGCGAGGACCTCGGTGTTGTGCCGGTACGCCACGAGCACCTCGTCCCGCAGCGCGGCCCGGCCCGCCTCGTCGAGCGGGAGGTCGTCCAGCCTGGCCCGGTAGGCGTCCTTGTACGCCTTCGGGTCGGTGATCCGGTCGAACCGGTAGAACGCGGCGCCGGCGTCCCCGGTCAGCCCGTGGTGCCGGGCGAGCGACCGTCCGATGTGCAGCCCGCCGGAGAGGTCGCCGAGGTAGCGGGTGTAGTGGTGGGCGACGAACCGCTCCGGTGAGTCGGCACCGACCGCGCGCAGGCGCCCGGCGTAGGAGACCGTGGCGGGGGTGGGCTCGATCCGCCGGCGCCAGTCGGCTCCGAGCAGGAACTCCAGGTCGGCGGCGAGGGCGGGCAGCCGGGTCAGCGCGTCGTCGACGAACGGGCCGGCGACCGGATCGTGGCGCATCGCCTCGGCGGCCCCCTCCAGCGCCTCGTAGATCACGTGGTGCTGCATCACGAGCGCGGCGTAGCCGGCGCGGTCCAGGTCGCCGGCCACCAGGGCGCAGACGTAGCGCTGGGACTCGGCGCCCTGGTGGGCCTCGGCGCTGGCGGCCCGCAGTTCGGCCGAGAATAGGGTGCTGGTCGGGCTCATGTCTCCTCCAGGGTGACGGAAGGCCGGGTGGGTCGCCGTCGGGGAACGACCAAGGGTAGTCGGGTACGTGGATGGGGCACGACCTCGATGTCGTGCCGGTACACCTCGCTGAGCAGGGGGGCGGTGAAGACCTCCGCCGGTGGCCCGACGGCGCGTACCCGCCCGTCGGCGAGGAGGGTGACGGTGTCGGCGTACGCGCCGGCGAGGGTCAGGTCGTGTAGCACCGCCACCACGGCGTCGCCGGCCCGCGCCCGGTTCCGCGCGACGCGCATGACCAGCTCCTGGTGGCCCAGGTCGAGGGCCGCGGTCGGTTCGTCAAGCAACAGCACGGCGGCCTGCTGCGCCAGCGCCCGGGCCAGCGCGACGCGCGCCTGCTCGCCGCCCGTCGTCGCCCCACGTCGGCGCCGGCCGCCGCACCGGCGCCGCGGATCGCCGTGCCGGCCGGCACATTCCGGTCCGGGCCCGGGAGTACCGGGATTCGCGTCCCGACCGACGCGACCGTCGTGGGCCGGCACGAACTGCGCGGCCGGATCGAGCCGTCCGGCGGGCCGGTCGCCTTCACCGTCGAGGCGGCCCGTTACCCCTGGGGCCTGTTGGGCCTGGTAACCGTGCCGTTGCTGTGGGCGCTGGCGCGACCGGCCCGACGCCCCCGGCCGGTTCGCCGTGAGGAGTTCGGATCGAGGGGTGCCGCCCGGCACGCGTGACGCCGCAGCGCGGTCGCAGGCAGACGTCGCCCAGGCGGCCGGGGTTGCCGCCCGCCGCTACCCTCCTGGCCGTGCGGAGATGGTGGCGGATCGATCCCGTGGGCGCGCGGCAGGTGTTGAGCGGTTTCATGCTCGCCGTTGCTTCCACGATGGCGGTCGTCGTCCTGGTTTCGCTGGCGGCGGGCCGGTTCGACGTCCGTGACGCCTTCGGCCTCGCCGGCGTGGTGGCCTTCCTCGCGCTGTGGATGACGCTGGTCGCCCGATACTTTCTGGTCGGTGTGTACGTCAACGACAGCGGCCTGCGGTTGCGCTACACGTTTTCGACCCGGACCTTGCCGTGGTCGCGGGTGACCGGCTTCGTCGTGCGGCCAGCCGAACTCCTCGGGCAGCCGACCGCCCGGGACGCCTGCTGGGTGCGCACGGCCGACGGCGCGGTCGAGACGCCGGTGCAGCGGCGGTCCCGGACGGTGGGCTGGCGCAAGGACATCGGCCCGGTGCTGCGTACGGAGGACTTCGACCGGATGGTCGCCCGGCTCGACGCCGAGCTGGCCGCCGCCCGGCGCGGTCAGGCCGGCGGGGGAGCGGTGCTGCGGTAGATCGCGGCCAGCCAGACGTCGCGCAGCACGTCGACCACGTCGCGCTCGGCCACCGCCGGCCCGTCGCCGGCGAAGGTGGCGTACCAGACGCGCTCGTTCATGGAGTTGAGCGCGATGGCGAGGTCGCGGGCGGGCACCCCGTCGGGGGCCGCCCCGCGCCGCCGCTCGGCCACGATCGCGGTCTCGATCGCGTGCACCCAGCGCTCCAGCACCCTCGCCCATAGTTGGCGCACCTCGGCGTTGGTGCCGCGCACCTGGGCGCAGGCGAGCACCACCGCGCGGTGCGCCCCGAACGTCTCGTGGAACCGGTCGATCAGCTCCCGCCAGCGCGCCCGCGGGTCCTCGGCCAGCCGCTCCAGCACGTCCCCGGCGGCGTTGTCGGCCTCCTCGATGACCCGGTCCAGCAGCGTCAGCAGCACCGCGTCCTTGGACGGGAAGTAGAAGTAGAAGGTGGGCCGGGAGATGCCCGCCCCGCGCGCCAGGTCGTCGATGGAGATGTCGGCGAAGGCCCGCTGCCCCAGCAGCCGCTCGGCGGTGGCCAGGATCGCCAGCTCCCGTTCGTCGCCGGCGGAGCGCGCCGCGCGCCGTCCGCGCCCGGTGGCGCTGCCGGTGGCCGTACGGGCGGGTGTCATGCCCGGTGACTCTACACCGGATCAACACCCTGTCGATCGAACTCGACAGGGTGTTGACGAGCCTCGACAGCCGTGGCTAGTGTCCGGTGTCTCACCCGCGGACGGGAGACGAGATGGCCACCGACCACGTCGACGTGCTCATCGTCGGCGCCGGCCTGTCCGGCGTCGGCGCCGCCTGCCACCTGCGCCGCCACTGCCCCGGGAAGACGTACGCCGTGCTGGAGTCCCGCGACGCCGTCGGCGGCACCTGGGACCTGTTCCGCTATCCCGGCGTCCGGTCGGACTCCGACATGTTCACCCTCGGCTACTCCTTCAAGCCATGGACCGACCCGAAGGCCATCGCCGACGGCGACTCGATCCGCGACTACGTGCGCCGCACCGCCGACGAGTACGGCGTCACCGACCACATCCGCTTCCGCCACCGGGTGGTCCGCGCCGACTGGGACAGCGGGAGCGCCCGCTGGACGGTGCACGCCCACCGCGACGACACCGGCGAGACGGTCAGGCTGACCTGCTCCTTCCTGTTCACCTGCGCGGGCTACTACCGCTACGACGCCGGCCACACGCCCCAGTTCCCGGGCACCGACCGGTTCGCCGGGCGGATCGTGCACCCGCAGCACTGGCCGCGGGACCTCGACCACACCGGCAGGCGGGTGGTGGTGATCGGCAGCGGCGCCACCGCCGTGACCCTGGTGCCGGCGTTGGCCGAGCGGGCCGCCCACGTCACCATGCTCCAGCGCTCACCCACGTACGTCCTCGCGCTGCCGTCGCGCGACGTGCTCGCCGACGCGCTGCGGCGCTGGCTGCCGGCGAAGGCCGCGTATCCGGTGGTGCGCTGGAAGAACGTCCTGCTCTCCACCGCCAACTTCCAGCTCAGCCGGCGCGCGCCCGCCCTGGTCCGGCGACTGCTGCTGCGCGCCGTCCGGGGCCGGCTGCCGGCCGGCTACGACGTCGACCGGCACTTCTCGCCCCGCTACGACCCCTGGGACCAGCGGCTGTGCGTGGTGCCCGACGGTGACCTGTTCACCGCGCTGACGACGGGCCGGGCGTCGGTGGTCACCGACACCGTCGACACCTTCACCGAGCGCGGGATCCGGCTCGCCTCCGGCGAGGAGCTGGCCGCGGACGTCGTCGTCACCGCCACCGGGCTCAACCTGCTCGCCCTCGGGGGCATGACGCTGACCGTGGACGGCGCGGAGGTGGAGCTGTCCGGCACCGTCGCCTACAAGGGCATGATGCTCTCCGGGGTGCCGAACTTCGCGATGACCCTCGGCTACACCAACGCCTCGTGGACGCTGAAGGCCGACCTGGTCGCCACCTACGTCTGCCGGCTGCTGCGCCACCTCGACCGCACCGGCCAGCAGGTCGTCACCCCGCTGGCACCCCCCGACGGCGAGCTGGAGCCGATCATCGACCTGACGGCCGGCTACGTGCTGCGCAGCGTCGACGTCCTGCCCAAGCAGGGCGCCCGGGCGCCGTGGCGGCTGCACCAGAACTATCCCCGGGACGTCCTGCTGATGCGGCACGGCCGGCTCACCGATCCCGGCGTGCGGTTCTCCCGCGCCGGCACACCGCAAAGGAGGACCGTCCGTGCGTAGGTTCGTCTTCACCGGCGGCACGGCCGTGGTGACCGGCGCCGCCAGCGGGATCGGGGAGGCCCTCGCCCACGCGCTCGCCCGCCGGGGCAGCGACCTGGTGCTGCTCGACCGCGACGCCGGGCGGCTCGACGCCGTCGTCGCGGCGGTCCGCGCCGCGCACCCCGACCGGCAGCTCACCGCCTACGTGGTCGACCTGGCCGACGCCGCCGCCACCGCGCGGGTGGCCGAGGAGATCCGGCAGCGGCACACGGCGGTCCGGCTGCTGGTCAACAACGCCGGGGTGGCGCTGGGCGGCCGGTTCGACCAGGTGAGCCTGGACGAGTTCGGCTGGGTCGTCGACGTCAACTTCCGGGCCGTGGTGCAGCTGACCCACGCGCTGCTGCCCACCCTGCGGGTCGAGCCGGGCGCGCACCTGGTCAACGTCTCCAGCCTCTTCGGGATCATCGCCCCGGCCGGACAGACCGCCTACTCGGCCAGCAAGTTCGCCGTGCGCGGCTTCACCGAGGCGCTGCGCCAGGAGCTTGCCGGCGACGGGATCGGCGTGACCTGCGTGCATCCGGGCGGGATCCGCACCCGGATCGCGCAGAACGCCCGGGTGGGCAGCGGTGTGCCCGCCGAGGAGTTCGAGACCGGCCGCCGGCAGTTCGAGAAGCTGCTGACCATCGACCCCGCCCGGGCCGCCGAGGTGATCCTGCGCGGCGTGCACCGCCGCCGGGGCCGGGTGCTGATCGGCTGGTCGGCGAAGCTGCCCGACCTGCTGGCCCGGGTGGCGCCGACGTCGTACCAGCGGGTCGTGGCCTTCGCGCTCGACCGCGTCGGGGGCGAGTCCACGCGCCGGCTCACCACCGGGTCGTCCGCCCCGGCGCAGCGGCAGCCCGGGTCCGCCCCGGCGGCCGACCCGGCCGGGGAGCCGGCGTGAGCGCCCCGGCCGGCCGCCGGCACGTGAGCGTGGACGGCCGGCGGGTGTGCCACCGCGTCGACGGCGACGGGCCGCCGGTGCTGCTGCTGCACGGCATCGGCCGCACCCTGCGCGACTTCACCGAGCTGCACGAGCTGCTCGCCGAGCGGTTCCGGGTGCACAGCGTCGACCTGCCCGGCTACGGCGGCTCGCTGCCGATGACCCGTCCCTGCACCCTGCCGGCGCTGGCCGACTTCGCCGCCCACTACCTGGACGCCGTCGGCGTGGACCGGCCGGCGCACGTGGTCGGCAACTCCCTCGGCGGCGCGGTCGCCATGCGCCTCGCGGCGTCCGAGCCCGCCCGGGTGGCCAGCCTGACGCTGGTCAACAGCGCCGGCTTCGGCCGGGAGGTGACCATCGCGCTGCGGCTGCTGGCGCTGCGCCCGCTGGGCCGGCTGCTGCTGCGGCCCAGCCGGTGGGCCGCCCGCCGCGCCGAGCTGTCGCTCTTCCACGACCCGGCCCTCGCCACCGCCGACCGCGTCGCCCACGCGCTGGAGGTCGCCCGCCAGCCGCACGCCGCCCGGGTGATGCTGGAGACCGCGCGCGACCTCGGCACCTTCCGCGGCGTGAGCCCGCAGTGGCGGGAGGAGCTGCTGGCCGAGGTGGAGCGGCTCGACGCCCCCACCCTGGTCGTCTGGGGCGACCGGGACCTGATCCTGCCGGCGGCGCACCTCGACGCCGCCCGGTCCCGGCTGCCGAGGGCCCGCACCCACCTGTTCACCGACTGCGGACACATGCCGCAGATCGAGTGCGCCGAGGAGTTCCACCGCCTGCTCGTCGACTTCTGGGCGGCGACCGGCGGGGACACCCCGACCGGCGGTGGGACCCCGCCCCGCGACGCCGCCGACGCCGGGGACCGGCCGGCGGTCGCCGAGACCGGCTGACCCGCGTCCGCGTGGCGTCGCCGGCCGGTGGTAGGTGAGCGGGCGGCCGGACGGGGAAAGCGGGCCGGATGCCCGACCCGACCCTCTTCCTCGGCGGCGACGTGATGACCGGCCGGGGCGTGGACGCGATCCTGCCCAGCCCCGGCCCGCCCGAGCTGCGCGAACCGGCGGTACGCGAGGCCAGCGGCTACGTCGAGCTGGCCCGGGCCGCCAGCGGGCCGGTCCCGCTCCCGGCGCCCCCGGCCTGGCCGTGGGGCGACGCGCTCCGCCTGCTCGACGAACTGCGGCCCGACGCGCGCCTGGTCAACCTGGAGACGGCGGTGACCGGCCGGGGCCGGCACGCCCCCGCCAAGGCGATCCACTACCGGATGCACCCGGCGAACCTGGCCTGCCTCACCGCCGCCCGGCTCGACGTCTGCGCCCTGGCCAACAACCACAGCCTCGACTTCGGCCCGGTCGGGCTCGCCGACACCCTCGACGCGCTGGCCGCCGCCGGCATCGCCACCGCCGGCGCCGGCCGGGAGGAGACGTCGGCCTGGCGCCCCGCCCGGGTGCCGCTGGGTCCGGGCCGCGACCTGCTCGTCTGGTCGGTGGCCGCGCCGTCCAGCGGGGTGCCCCCGACCTGGGCGGCCGCCGCCGGGACGCCCGGGGTGGCGTACCTGCCGGAGGTCTCGGTCGCCTCGGCGGACGCGCTGGCCGGGCGGATCGCCGCCGTGGCCGGGCCGGGGGACCGGGTGCTGGTCTCCGTGCACTGGGGCACCAACTGGGGGTACGAGGTGCCGCCCGCGCACGTCGACTTCGCCCACCGGCTGGTCGACGCCGGCGTGGACGTGGTGCACGGCCACTCGTCGCACCACCCCCGCCCCGTCGAGGTGTACCGCGACCGGCTGGTCCTCTACGGCTGCGGCGACCTGGTCGACGACTACGAGGGGATCGGCGGGCGGGAGGCGTACCGGCCGGAGCTGCGGCTGCTCTGGCTGCCGACCCTCGACGCGGCCACCGGGGCGCTGCGGCGACTGCGCGCGGCCCCGGTGCGGATGCGCCGGATGCGCCTGGAGCGGGCCGCGCCCGACGAGGCCCGCTGGCTGGCCGGGGTGCTCGGCGGTTTCGGCCCGCCCTTCGCGCCCGGGTTCGCCGTGGACGGCGACGGGCTGCTGACGCTGCGTACGCGCTGACGGTGGCCCGCGCCACCCCCGGCGGGGGCGCGGGGTGCGCCGAGCAGGCGGGGCCCACCATGGATACATGACGCATCCCTCGCCGTCGGGCCGGACGGTCGCGCCCTCGGCCGCCGAGCGCGCCTACCGGCACCTCAAGCGGGAGATCCTGGAGCAGATCCACCCGGGCGGGTCGCTGGTCAGCGAGGGGGAGATCGCCGAGGCCACCGGGGTCTCCCGCACCCCGGTCCGGGAGGCGCTGCTGCGCCTGGAGGCGGAGGGACTGGTCCGGCTCTACCCCAAGCGGGGCGCGCTGATCCGCCCGGTCTCCGCCCGCGAGATCACCGACGTGATCGAGGCGCGGCGGCTGGTCGAGCTGCACGCCGCCGAGCGGGTCTGGCCCCGGCGCGCGGCGCTGCGAGGCGAGCTCGCCGCCCGGCTGGCCGAGATGCGCGACGCGCACGCCGCCGGCGACCTGACCGCGCTCATGCAGGCCGACCGCGCGTTCCACGCCACCGTCGTCGACGCGGCCGGCAACGAGATCCTCGCCGAGCTGTACCAGCGGCTGCGTGACCGGCAGCTGCGGATGGGGGAGGCCAGCTTCCGGCTCTCGCCCGGCTGGGCCGAGACGGCGCTCACCGAGCACGCCGACCAGCTCGCCGCGCTCGACTCCGACGACCCCGGGCGTTGGCTCGCCGCCGTCGCCGCGCACATCGACAACGCCGCGGACGTGCTACGGGCCCTGCGGTGAGGGTGCGGACCGCGCCGGTCGCCCCGCGCCGGGCGGCGGGCGGCCTCGTCTGGGGCGTGGCCCTGGCCGCGTACGTGGCCGCCGTGTTCCACCGCAGCTCGCTCGGCGTCACCGGCGTCGACGCGGCGCACCGCTTCGACGTCAACGCCTCGGCGCTGGCCACCTTCTCCGTCGCCCAGCTCGCCGTGTACGCGGCCATGCAGGTCCCGGTCGGCGTCCTGCT
Source organism: Micromonospora sp. NPDC023644 (assembly GCF_040640115.1). Classification (NCBI taxonomy): domain Bacteria; kingdom Bacillati; phylum Actinomycetota; class Actinomycetes; order Micromonosporales; family Micromonosporaceae; genus Micromonospora; species Micromonospora sp. NPDC023644. The sequence continues at coordinate 69,690 of NZ_JBFABA010000022.1, forward strand.
CGACCGGTTCGGGTCCCGTCGGCTGCTCATCGCCGGCGGCGCGCTGATGGTCGCCGGTCAGCTCTGCTTCGCCCTCGCCACCGACGTGCCCCTGGCGATCGCCGCCCGGGTGCTGATCGGGCTCGGCGACGCGATGACGTTCATCAGCGTGCTGCGCATCGTGGCGCTGTGGTTCCCGGGGCGGCGCTACCCGATGATGACTCAGCTCACCGGCACGCTCGGCCAGCTCGGGGCGATCCTCGGCGCCGTGCCGCTGGTGGCGTTGCTGCACCGGGCGGGCTGGACCCCCGCCTTCCTCACCGCCGCGGCGGTCGGGGCGACCGTGCTGCTGACGGTCGTCGTCGCCGTCCGGGACACCCCGGGCGGGCAGGTCGCGGACGGCGCGGCGCCCACCCTCACCGACGTCCGCCGCGAGCTCGCCGCCGCGTGGGCTCAGCCGGGCACCCGGCTGGGGCTCTGGACGCACTTCGTCACCCAGTTCTCCGGCGCCGTGTTCGCCCTGCTCTGGGGCTACCCGTTCCTGGTGCAGGGGCAGGGGCTCAGCCCGACCGCGGCGGCGTCGCTGCTCACCCTGATGACCGCCGCCATGCTACTGACCGGGCCGGTGATCGCGCACCTCTGCGCCCGGCACCCGTTCCACCGCTCGGTGCTGGTCTTCACGATCACCGGCGCCACCGCCGCGGTCTGGGCCGTCGTGCTCGCCTGGCCGGGACGCGCCCCGGGCTGGCTGCTGGTCACGCTGGTGCTGGTGCTCGCGGTCAACGGCCCGGCCTCGCTCATCGGGTTCGACTACGCGCGCAGCTTCAACCCGGTCAACCGGATCGGCAGCGCCACCGGGGTCGTCAACGTCGGCGGCTTCGTCGCCTCGATCGTGCTGGTGCTGGCCGTCGGCGTGGTGCTCGACCTGGCGACCCCGCCCGGGCGGGCCACCCCGGACCTGGCCGCCTTCCGGTGGGCCTTCGCGGTGCAGTACGTCCTCTGGGCGCTCGGCGCCGTCCAGGTGCTGCGCTACCGCAACGCGGCCCGCCGCGAGGTCGCCGCCCGGCCACCCGTCGCGACGCCGACCTGACCCCGCCGCGACGTCCCCTGGCCCGCCACGACGACTGTCCGACCCCGCCGGCGCCCCCGGACCGGCCGGTCGGGCGCCTCAGCAGCGCCGGCGGCCGTGGGTGAGGTCGTCCAGCACCAGGGTCAGGCCGGCCCCGAGCAGCCAGACGTCCTTGGCCAGGCCGATGCCCTGCTGGGTGGGCCTGAGGCTGCCCGGCTCACGCATTCCCGGGGTCCTCAGGTAGAGCTGCACCAGACCCGCGCCGAACGCGGCCAGCCCCAGGCCGGCCAGCGCCGACGGGACGAACGGCGCGAGCAGCGCGGCGCCCAGGGCGATCTCGGCCCGGGAGAGCAGCCGGGCGAACCGGTCCGGGTCGAGCTTCCCGAGCTGCGGAACGGCGCCGACCGCCATCCCGTGCAGGCCCTGCGCGGCCTCCCCCTCCAGCGACCGCTTGCCCATCCCCGAGTTGAGGACGAACGCACCGATGCTGACCCGCAGCGGCAGATGGCTGACCTTCATGGCGCACTCCCGTCCGAGCGTCGAACCGTGCCCCCGCCTACCCCTCGCCGCCCGGGATAACCGCCCGCCGGCCCCCGGTCGTCCGCGACGATCGGGGGTAGTTTCGCCCGAGGGACGTGATCGAGGTGCTGCGGCAGCGCACCGACGGACGGCGGCGCGGCGCGTCGGCGTGGAGCAGGAGGAACCGTGAGCCAGCAGGTCAGGGGAGTCATCTCCCGCAGCAAGGGTGCGCCGGTCGAGGTGACCACGATCGTGGTGCCGGATCCGGGGCCGGGCGAGGCGATCGTGCGGATCCAGTCCTGCGGGGTCTGCCACACCGACCTGCACTACCGGGAGGGCGGCATCAACGACGACTACCCGTTCCTGCTCGGGCACGAGGCCGCCGGCGTCGTCGAGCAGGTCGGGCAGGGCGTCGACGGCGTCGCGCCGGGCGACTTCGTGGTGCTCAACTGGCGGGCCGTCTGCGGGGTGTGCCGGGCCTGCCGCCGGGGCCGCCCGTGGTACTGCTTCGCCACCCACAACGCGGCGCAGAAGATGACCCTGACCGACGGCACCGAGCTCACGCCGGCGTTGGGCATCGGTGCCTTCGCGGAGAAGACCCTGGTCCACGCCGGTCAGTGCACCAAGGTCGACCCGGCGGCCCGGCCCGCCGCCGTCGGGCTGCTCGGCTGCGGCGTGATGGCCGGTCTCGGTGCCGCCATGAACACCGGCGGGGTCACCCGGGGCGACTCGGTGGCCGTGATCGGCTGCGGCGGCGTCGGGGACGCGGCGGTCGCCGGCGCCGCGCTGGCCGGCGCGACGACGATCGTCGCGGTGGACACCGACCCCCGCAAGCTCGACTGGGCCCGCAGGTTCGGCGCCACCCACACGGTCGACGCCCGGCAGGACGACCCGGTCGAGGCGATCCGCGCCGCCACCGGCGGCTTCGGCGCCGACGTGGTGATCGACGCGGTCGGCCGCCCCGAGACCTGGAAGCAGGCCTTCTACGCCCGGGACCTGGCCGGCACCGTCGTGCTGGTCGGCGTGCCGACCCCGGAGATGACCGTCGACCTGCCGCTGCTGGACGTCTTCGGCCGCGGCGGCTCGCTGAAGTCGAGCTGGTACGGCGACTGCCTGCCCAGCCGGGACTTCCCCGTGCTCACCGAGCTCTACCTGCAGGGCCGGCTCGACCTGGACGCCTTCGTCACCGAGGAGATCGCCCTGGACCAGGTCGAGGAGGCGTTCGCCCGGATGCACCGCGGCGACGTGCTGCGCTCGGTGGTGGTCCTCTGATGGCCGCCCGCGTCGACCACGCCGTCACCTCCGGCACGTTCTCCCTCGACGGTCAGACCTTCGACGTGGACAACAACGTGTGGGTGGTCGGCGACGACGCCGAGTGCGTCGTCGTCGACGCCCCGCACGACGTCGAGGCGATCCTGGCCGCCGTCGGCGACCGACGGGTCCGGGCGATCCTCGCCACCCACGCGCACGACGACCACGTCCGGGTGGCCCCGGCGCTGGCCCGCGCCACCGGCGCGCCGGTGCTGCTGCATCCCGCCGACCGGGTGCTGTGGGACATGGTGCACCCCGACGAGGCGCCGGGCGGGACGCTGCGCGACGGGCAGACCCTCGAGGTGGCCGGCACCACGCTGACCGTGCTGCACACGCCCGGCCACAGCCCCGGCGCGTGCAGCTTCCACGCGCCGCAGCTCGGCGTGGTCTTCACCGGCGACACGCTCTTCGCCGGCGGGCCGGGGGCGACGGGACGCTCGTACAGCGACTTCGGCACGATCGTCGCCTCGATCCGGGACCGGCTGCTCACCCTCGGCCCGGAGACGGTCGTGCACACCGGGCACGGGGAGAGCACCACCGTCGGCGCCGAGGCTCCCCACCTCGACGAGTGGCTGGCCCGCGGGCACTGAACCCGCGCCCGCCCCGGCAGCCCCCGGGTGGTCGCCCAGCGGCCGTCCGGGGCCGCCGGGCGGTCACGCCGGGCGGCGCACGTACATCCGCACGGTCGTCCCGGCCGCCGTGGTGTGCACGCGGACCAGGTCGCACAGCGCCTGCACGATCACCAGCCCCCGGCCACCGATGCCGTCCGCGGCCGGGGTCAGCCGCCCGGCGAGCGGGTCGGTCAGCCAGCCGTCGTCGTGGATCTCGCAGACGAGGTGCTCGGCGGTACGCCACACGCGCAGCACGCCGGTGCCGCCGGCGTGCGCGATGCTGTTCGTCGCCAGCTCGGTCACCGCGATCTGCAGGTCGGCCAGCCGGTCCTCGTCCAGGCCCACGGCCTCGCCGTGCCCGGCCACGAACCGCCGCACGGTGGACAGCGTGTCGAACTCGTAGACCAGCGCCGAAACCGGCTCCGCCGGGGTGGGCAGGGGCTTGTTGTAGCGCGCGACCACCTCCGCCGGGGCGTACTGCGCGCTCGGCCGTCGCCCGGCGTGGTCGACGAGGATCGGGTGCGTGGCGTACGCGTCGGCCAGCACGTCGGCGTCGAGCCCGGCGGTGTCGTACGGGCAGAGGATCGTCGCGTCCCGGCCGGCGAACGCCATGTTGATCAGCGCCTCGTGCTGGGCGCACGCCGGATACTCCGTGTCGCTGCGCCCGGCCCAGATCGGCTCGCCGACGATCCGCACCCGGCGGCCGGCATGCTGCTCGATGAACGCCTGCAACACCCAGGGGATGATCCGGCCCGGGTTCCGGCCGGCCTGCGACATGTCCGCCCAGCGCACCGCGTCTGCGGGGCCGACCGCGGCGCGGACCGACCGCAGGTTGGCGCCGGGCATCGCGACCAGCACCGGCTCCCCGGCGGCGAGCCCGTCGGTGATGAACGGCACCGTGCCCGCGAGCAGGCCGTCCACGTCGTGGTAGAAGAGCCCCTCGTGCACGAAGGCGCCCGCCTCCTGTGCGTGCCGCGCCCCGGTCATGCGGGCCGCCCCACGGCGTGGGCGAACCCGGTGGCGCGCACCAGGTCGAGCAGGCGACGCACCACCGGGCGGCACCCGACCAGCCGGAACCCGTCGGGCGCCGACGTCCGCTCGGCGTCGAGCAACGCGCTGGCGGCGGCCACGTCGGCGAAGCTGACGTCGGACACGTCGAGCACCGCCGGTCGTCCCGACGGGGTGGGGCCGGCCAGCCCGGTCAGCATGGCGCCCAACGCCCCCCGGTTGCTCCAGTCGAGCTGCCCGACCAGCCGCAGTCCCGGCGGGTCCGCCGTGCGGTACGCCCGCAGCAGCGGCACCCAGGCCCGGTCGGCGCCCGGCCCGGCCGTCGCCGGATGGACGGACGCGACCGCCCGCCACCGGTCGGCGGGGAACAGCCGCCGGTCGTAGAGGCACAGCGCGGCCGCCCCGCCGGCGGGGAAGAGCGCGTTCATCGCGGCCTCGTGGCGGCGCAGCTCGGCGAGCGGGGCGCCGTCGCGCGCCGCCCACGCCATGTCGTTCACGAGGCGCAGCCCGGAGTGGCCCTCGCGGTGCGCCCGCGCGATCTCGACGGCCAGCGTGGCGACGGTCGCGTCCGACGCGGACCGGCCACCGTCGCGGTGGATCTCGACCGCCGGCAGGATCCGCAGCCGACCGTCCGCCCGCGCCGCGTCCGGGGACCCGCCCGCGGACCGGACGGCGGCCACGACGGCGGCGGGCTCCAGCGCGTCGAGCAGGCAGAGGACCTTCTGGCCGAGGCGCAGACCGGTGACGACGAAGCGGGCGACGGCGTCGAGAGCGTCGGCGTCGTCGTCGTACGTCCAGCAGACGTGGTCTCCCAGGGTCACCTGCTCGACCACCGCACCACCAGTCATTCCCCGCCTTCCACTCGGCGCCCCCCACTGTAATCGTCGGTCCCCACGCAGGCCCACCGGGTGAAACGTCGGCGTCGCCCCGCCGCCCACCCGGCCAGGCACGGGCGGGGAACCGTCCACCCACGGCCGTGATTCGTCCGGGCCGCCCGGCCGTCTAGGCTCTGGCGACATGACCACGCACGATGCCGGCAGCACCCCCGCCGTACGCCAGCTGCGCCTGGTGGTGGAGGCCGAGGACTACGACGCCGCGGTGGCGTTCTTCCGCGACGCGCTGGGCCTGCCGGAGCAGGCCGCGTTCGCCGGGGAGGGCGACGCGCGGGTGGTGATCCTCGACGCCGGCCGGGCCACCCTGGAGATCGCCAACCCGGCGCAGAAGCGGATGATCGACGAGGTGGAGGTCGGGCGGCAGGTCGCCCCGAAGCTCCGGGTGGCCTTCGAGGTGGACGACAGCCGCGCCGCCACCCGTCGCCTGGTTGCCGCCGGCGCCACCGAGATCGCCCCGCCGACGGTGACGCCGTGGCAGTCGCTCAACGCGCGCCTCGACGCGCCGGCCGGCCTCCAGATCACCGTCTTCGAGGAGCTGCGCGGCGCCGAGGAACGGGCCACGCCGGGCGACACCGCAGGGGCACGCGACCGCGCGGAGTGAGCGTGCCGCCGCGCGGCGGCCCCGGCGGTCACGGAGCCTGACTGCCGGCGGATCGTGCCCGCGGGCGGTTACGACGGCCGGCTGCGTACAGGCAGCGGGTGTCCCGTACGTCCCATCACCGGGTGGTTGCCCCCGTGCGTCCCCATCGCGGAGTGACCCGGGTCGCAGCAGACCGGGGTCGGGTCATATCCGGAATGCCAGACAGGGCCGGCTGGTTGTGTCCCCCGTACCGCCGGAGCCGAAACCCCGTCCGGCGCGGAAGTTTCCCCCTCCAGGAGTGCTCATCCAGGGAGCGCTTCGCCTGACCGAAAGGGCAACCATCGTGAAGTACGACTTCACTCGATGGCTCCCGGCCATCGCGAAGGACTCGAAGGACTCGAACCGCAAGATCGCGCTGAGCGTGGTCGGTGTCGCCGCCCTCGGTGGCCTCGCCTTCGGGCCGACGGCCGTGGCCGCCCCGGTCACGACCGCGCCCCACGAGGGCGCCGTGGCGGCGATCGAGCAGGCCACCGGCAAGAGCCGGCCGGGCGCGGCCGAGGAGTCGGCCCTGACCACGGGCGGCACCACCACCAGGCCCGCCGCCGACAAGCCCAGCCGCGCGGAACTCATCCCGCACGGGGTGCAGGGCGCCCAGTCGCGCATCCCGCTCGACGACGCGCAGCTCGCCAACGCCAGGGCCATCGTCGAGGAGGCCAAGGAGACCGGCGTGGGGGAGCGGGGCGCCGTCATCGGGATCGCCACCTCGCTGCAGGAGTCGAAGCTCTACAACCTCGGCCACCTGGGCGCGTACAACGACCACGACTCGCAGGGCCTGTTCCAGCAGCGTCCGTCGTCGGGTTGGGGCTCGCCCGAGCAGATCACCGACCCGGAGTACGCGTCGCAGGCGTTCTTCCGGGCGCTCAAGAACGTGGGCGGCTGGCAGGACCTGCCGCTGACCTCCGCCGCGCAGACGGTGCAGGTCTCGGCCTACCCCTTCGCGTACGCGCAGTGGGAGGAGCAGGCGGCGGACATCGTCTCCCAGCTCTGGTGACACCCGTGTGACACGACCGGCCGGCCCTGAACGGGGCCGGCCGGTCGTCGTCTCCGTGCCCGGGACCCAGCCCGCGGTGGCCGGTGCCGTCAGCGACGGTGACCGATAGCCACGTCGACCAGGGCCGCGACCAGCGCGAGCGCGATCACCCCGGCGGCCAGCAGCAGCGAGTGCCGGAAGGCGAGCGAGAAGTCCCCACCGCTGGCGGCCAGCGAGGAGAAGAAGATCGAACCGACGGCGGCGATCCCGGCGGCGGAACCGATCCGCTGGCCGGTCTGGAGCATGCCCGCCCCGCTGCCCGCGTGCCGCACCGGCACCTGGGACAGGGTCAGGGTCTGGTTCGGCGCGATCACCAGTCCGCTGCCCAGCCCGGCGACCAGCAGGGGAGCCGCGGTCAGCCACGGCACGGTGGCGCCGCTCGGGGCCAGGGCGAGCACGCCGACCACCGCGACGAGCCCGGCCACCACGGTGAGCAGCCCGACCGCGACCAGCGGACGCCCGAAGCGGTTGACGATCCGGCCGCCGAGCGCGGACGCCGCCGCCGAGCCCAGCGCGAACGGGGTGATGGCCAGGCCGGCGACCAGCGCGCTGTAGCCGAGCCCGTTCTGCAGGTAGAGCGTGAAGATGAAGAAGATCGCGGTGAACCCGCCGAAGTAGACCAGCGCGATCAGCGATCCCAGGGCGTACGACCGGAAGCCGAACAGCCGCAGGTCGAACAGCGGTTCCTGGCGCCGGGCGTACCACCGTTCCCAGGCCCCGAAGCCGGCCAGGGTGAGCAGCCCCGCCGGCACGAGCAGCCACTTCGCCTGGCCCCGCCACTCCTGCTGCACCAGCGGCAGCAGCACGAGCAGCACGCCGACGCCGAGCAGCAGCACCCCGACGGGGTCCAGCCGTCGGTGGTCCCGGGGGCCTGCCGGGCGGCCGGGGAGCAGCCGCCAGCCGAGGACCACCGCGAGGACGCCGACCGGCACGTTGACGAAGAACACCCAGCGCCAGCCGTGCTCCTCGCCGCCGACGGCGATCAGCAGGCCGCCGAGCAGTGGGCCGACGGCCGTGGAGATGCCGATGGTGGCCCCGAGCAGCCCGAACGGCCGGCCCCGCTCGGGCCCCCGGAAGAGCTCCTGGATCAGCCCGGTGACCTGCGGGTTGACCACCCCGGCGGCGGCGCCCTGAAGTAGCCGGGCCGCGATCAGCCACGCGGGGGAGGCGGCCAGCCCGGCCAGCGCGCTGGCCAGCGTGAACAGGGTGATCCCGAAGACGAACGCGTTACGCCGCCCGCGCGCGTCGCCGAAGCGCCCGGCGGAGACCAGCACCAGCCCGAACGTCAGGGCGTACCCGGAGAGCACCCACTGCAGATCGCTGGGGGAGGCCCCGAGGGCACGGTCCATCGACGGGACGGCGACGTTGACGATGCTCACGTCGAGCAGCGTCATGAAGGCGGCGACCAGCCCGACCCCGAGGGCCTGCCAGCGCCGCCGGTCGTCCGGCGACGCGGTGGCCTCGGCCGATGGCGGCGCGCCCGTGGGGCTCATCGTGCCTCCCTCGGACCGGTGAACGGGCACCGCTCAGCGCTACCCCGGTCCCCGGGAGGCGAACCATCACGCGGCGCGCGGCGCCTCACGCCATCTGGCGGGCGCAGAACCGGGGGCCGAAGTCCAGCCCGGCCATCGGCGAGTCCTCCCGGTGCAACAGGTTCTTCTCGGTCAGCTGGTGCAGCGGCGCCCGCAACTGCTCCTCGGTGAGACCGGCCTCCTCGGCGATCAGGTCCGGGTACGGCACGTGCCCCCGGGCCTCCAACGCCGCGACCGCGTCGTACACCCGCTCCTCGACATCCGACAGCTGCACCTGCCGCACGGCCTTCCTCCTTAGCCTGTCCCGCCCCTGAGCGGGCGGTTGCGCCGGGCGGTTACCCGGTCGGCGACCGAAGATGCGCACCCGATCGGGCGGTGCCCCGGCCGCGCCGACGGCGCCGGATGCTGCGGTTTGCCCTACGCTGCACCAGTGATCGTCTGGGATCTCGCCGTCGTCGGCGCCGGCCCCGCCGGGCTCTCCGCCGCCCACGCCGCCGCCCGCGCGGGCGTGCGCACGCTCGTCGTGGAGCGCGCCGCGCACCCGCGCTACAAGACCTGCGGGGGCGGCCTGATCGGCACCTCGCTCGCGGCGGTGGCCGACCGGATCGAGGTGCCCGCGCACGACCGGGTCGACCGGGTGACGTTCACCCGGGACGGGCGACGGCGGTTCACCCGCCGCCATCGGAGCGGTCCGCTGGTCAGCATGGTGCGCCGGGAGGAGTTCGACGACCGCCTGCGCGCCGCCGCGGTCGCCGCCGGCGCCGAGGTCCGCGAGCGCGTCGCGGTCCGCGCGGTCGAGCAGGACCCCGACGGCGTACGCCTCAGGCTCGCCGACGGAAGCACGGTCCACGCGCGGTCGGTGGTCGGGGCGGACGGCTCCTCCGGCGTGACGGCCCGGCACGTGGGCGTGCGCCACCGGCAGGTGGACCTGGGGCTGGAGCTGGAGCTGCCCGTGCCGCCGGAGGAGCAGGCCCGCTGGCAGGGCCGCCTCCTGCTGGACTGGGGGCCGCTGCCCGGCTCGTACGCCTGGGTCTTCCCGAAAGGGGACAGGCTCACGGTCGGCGTGATCGCGGCCCGGGGCGAGGGAGAGCGGACCAGGGCCTACCTGCGCGGGTTCGTCGACCGGCTGGGCCTGTCCGGGGTGGAGCCCGCGCACGACTCCGGTCACCTGACCCGCTGCCGGACCGAGGACTCGCCGCTGCGTCGGGGCCGGGTGCTGGTCGCGGGCGACGCGGCGGGGCTGCTGGAGCCGTGGAGCCGGGAGGGGATCAGCTACGCGCTGCGTTCCGGCGAGCTGGCCGGTGCGGCGGTCGCCGCCGGTGACCTGGCGGGGTACGACCGGGCGGTCACCCGGGACCTGGTGCCGTCGATGCGGGCCGGACACCGGCTGCTCGACGTGTTCGCCCGGCGGCCCGGGGTCTTCCACGCGTTGTTGGCCACCCCGCCGGGCTGGCGGATGTTCGTGCGGTTCTGTCAGGGGCGGGCGAGCTTCGACGAGACGCTGCACCGCGCCCCGGTCCGAGCGGCCCTGGCGCTGCTGGACCGGCTGCCGGCCGCCTGAGCGCGCAGCCCGTTCGCTGGTCCGTCGGTCCCACCGCCCGTCGGTTCCGTTGGTTCGGTGGTTCACCGGTCTGTCGGTCCGGCGGGAGGGCGCCGGCGCGCGGCCCGGCGTACTGGCTTTCACCCAGGATCCTAGGATGCTCTAGGGGTGGTGCCCGCCGTCACCAGCGCGCAAAATGACGAGGTCGTCGAGGGAGGGAAGCGATGGCTGAAGAGCGGTCCGGAGCGTCGTTCACGGACGACGACTACACCTTCCTGCGGCACGTACGCTTCGGCGAGATGCCGCCCGCGGTGCGCCCGGAGGAGCGGACGGCGCTGACCGAGACCGACCCGCGGCGGGACCTGCCGGACCCGGGCGACGAGCGGGACCGGTGGGACCTGCGGCACGGGGCCTGACGACCACTCCGGGCCGGGCGAGGGCGCGCGTCGGCAACCGCTACCCGGCCAACGTCGACGTGCTGCACGCCGACCCCGTCCTGCCGTTCGCCGCGGTCCCCGCGGCGGCGTCGCGTCGCGTCGGGCCGCCGACCGGTGACGATCCCCGTCCCGGACCGACACACGGACGCGGTTACGGACCGACACGCGGACGGGCCGCGGGCGATCCGCCCACGGCCCGTCCGGTGATCGGGGGTCAGAAGACCGGCACGCCCTCGCGTACCAGCCGCCAGTTCGGCTGGTAGAAGTCCGCCGGGTCGATGGTGCCCCTGGCCTGCGCCCAGTCGATCAGGAGCTGACGGATCTCCTGCTGCTCGTTGTAGACCTGGGTCTTCACGATGCCGGGGAAGTTCCCGCCGCCGCTGCGCCGGTAGTTGTTCACCGCCACCACGAACTGCGCGTTGTCCGCCACCGGGGTGTCGGTGCCGGGCAGCACCAGGCGGGTGATGCGCTGGCCCACCGGCTTGGCGATGTCGATGTCGTAGTCCAGGCCGGAGAAGACGTCGTAGTTGTAGTCCGGGACGGCCGGGTCGCTGATCGCGGCCGGGTCGACCGGGGCGCCGGGGGCGAGGGTCCGGAAGTACTTCGCCGAGTACTCGAGGTAGGTGCGCACCTCGGCGCCGCTGAGCACCACCGCCTCGAGGGTGTTGTCGAAGACGTACAGCCCGGCCACATCGCGGATCTTCACGTCGCCGGCGGGGAAGACCGCGGTCCGGCTGAACGGCGCGGCGATCGACAGGACCGGCAGGTCCGCGTACGAGGTGCCGGCCAGCGCCTGACCGACGACCTCGGTCTGGACGTGGTTGATGAAATCCAGGATCGGGGTGTCCTTGTAGCGGCTCTCGGCCGCCGAGAGCGCCACGGTGGAGCGGGCCACGACCTGGTTCACGTACGCGACGGTCTTCTGGTGCTGCGCCCGCACGGCGGCGAGGACCTTCGGGTCCTCGACCACGGTGTTGGTGTTCAACAGCGCGGCGGTCTTGCTGGTGATCTTCCAGCGGCCCCGCTCGCGGGCCAGGGTGAAGTCCATCCGGCTGAGCCGCTGGCCCCACTTGGACGGCTCGGTGAGCAGCACCTGCTCGCCGGTCTGCTCGTTGGTCACGAACTTCTCGGCGACCTCGGCGTGGGCGTGGCCGAACAGGATCGCGTCGATGCCGGGGACCTGCTGGGCGATCAGCGCCGTCGGGTTCTCGATCGGCAGCTCGGGGCCGTAGCTGGAGGTGCCGCTGTCGCCGCCGTGGGCGGAGATCAGCACGATGTCGGCGCCGCGCGCCCGCATGATCGGTACGTACTTCGCGGCGGTGGCGATCATGTCGTCGAACCGCAGTTTGCCCTCGACGTTGGCCCGGTCCCAGATCGCGCTGCCCGGGTTGGTCAGGCCGAGGATGCCGACGCGCAGCGGCGGCGCGGCGAAGCCGACGGAGACCTTCTTGATGACGTACGGCAGGAAGGCCGGCTTGCCGGTGGCGACGTTGACGGCGTTGGCGGCCAGCGCCGGGAAGCCCAGCTGCGAGATCCACTTCGCCAGCAGCGGCAGGCCGTAGTTGAACTCGTGGTTGCCCAGCGTCACGGCGTCGTAGCCGAGCACGTTCATCGCGTTGGCCATGGGGTGCGTCTCACCGGTGGTGGTGATCGGCTCCTGCTTGGCGTAGAAGGTGGCCAGCGGGGTGCCCTGAATGGTGTCGCCGGCGTCGAGCACCAGCGTCGCCCGGCCCCGCCGCTCGGTGCGGATCTGCTTGACCAGGGCGGCCAGCTTGGCGACGCCCACGTCGTTGTGCTTGCTGTCGTCGTACTCGGCGTCAGAGTAGTAGTCCCAGTTGTAGACGTTGCCGTGGGTGTCCGAGGTGCCGAGGATCGTGAGGTCCCAGGTCCGCGACCGGGCCGCGCCGGCCGCCTGGGCGGGGGTGGCGGCGATCAGCGGGACGCTCGCCGCCGCGGCCGCGGCGGCGAGCACCGTCCGACGCGACGGGCCGGAGGGAGAGGTCATGAGGTGCCCTTCCATGGGAGTTCGGGACGCCCGGTGAGCGCCGAGCGCACCATAAACGAGCGGCCGTCACTCCTGCCACAGCAGCCCGGGGTGTTTCATCCCACCGGCGCGCAGAGGACCCTCCGTGTAACACCGGGCCGGTCGTTTCCGCTTGCCGCCGCAGGGTAGGGCGGTGGGAGACCCACACCCGACCGGTGCGCGAGGAGACGTCGGTGAGCGAAGACCAGCACACCCAGCAGGACCCCACCAGCCAGTACGGCCAGCAGGAGGGACAACCGAAGCAGCAGCAGACGCCGCCCGGCTCGACTCAGGAGATGACCCCGAAGCCGGACCACGGCGAGGAGTCGTACCGCGGCAGCGGCAAGCTCGACGGCCGGCGGGCGGTCATCACCGGCGGTGACTCCGGCATCGGCCGCGCGATCGCCATCGCGTACGCCCGGGAGGGCGCCGACGTGCTCATCTCCTACCTGGGCGAGGAGGAGGACGCCGACGCCCGGGAGACCGTCCGGCTGGTCGAGGAGGCCGGCCGCAAGGGCATCGCGGTACGCGGCGACATCACCGACGAGCGGCACTGCCAGAAGTTGATCGAGCGGGCACTGCGTGACCTCGGCGGCATCGACATCCTGGTCAACAACGCCGCCCACCAGATGGCGCAGGAGAAGGGCATCCTCGGCATCAGCGACGAGCAGTTCGACCGGGTGCTGAAGACCAACCTGTACGCCATGTTCTGGCTCTGCCGGGCGGCGGTGCCGCACATGCCCGAGGGCTCGGCGATCATCAACACGTCGTCGATCCAGGCGTTCGACCCCTCGCCGCAGCTGCTGGACTACGCCACCACCAAGGCGGGGATCGCCAACTTCACCAAGGCGCTCGCCGCCGACCTGGCCGAGCGGGGGATCCGGGTGAACGCGGTGGCGCCGGGCCCGATCTGGACGCCGCTGATCCCGGCGACGATGCCGGAGGAGAAGGTCGAGAAGTTCGGCCAGGACACCCCCGAGGGCCGCCCCGGCCAGCCGGCCGAGTTGGCCCCCGCGTACGTCTTCTTCGCCTCCCAGGAGTCCAGCTACGTCACGGGCGAGATCCTGGGCGTGACCGGCGGCCGCCCCACGAAGTAGCCGCTCCACCCGCCCCCGCCCCCGGCCCCGTCGATCCGGCCGCGTTGACCCGGCGCCGGTGGCCCGCTGGCCCCGCGCCGCTGGCCCGCCCCGCCGGTCCGCGTCCCTGGCCCGCCCCGCCGGTCCGCGTCGATCATGCACTTGTGGTGCCCCGCAGAAGGGAAGGACCGCCACTTCCCGCCCACCCGAAGTGCATGATCGACGCGGGGTGGCGGGGTGGCGGGGTGGCGGGGTGGCGGGGTGGCGGGGCGCGGAGCATGGGGGGTGCGGGGTGGGTCAGCGGGGCCAGGGGGCCAGGCGGGCGCGGACCCGGGCGACGGCGGCGGGGTCCAGCCCGTAGCGGGCGAACCGGCGGTCCGGCAGCCGGTCCAGGTAGCGGCCGGCATCCCGGACGTCCTCCTCGTCCAGGGCCGGGTCGAGCTGGCGGGCCAGTTCCAGCAGCTCCGCCACGTCGTGGTGTTCCAGGGCAGCCGCGACGTCGATGTAGTCCCGCACCTCCCGCCGGTTGACCAGGGCGGCGGTCTTGTTCGCCATCAGGTCCCGCACGTCCATGACCGGCCCGAGGTCCATCACCACCGGGCTGCGGTGCCGGTCGAGGCGGGCCAGGCTGAGCCGGATGAGCCGCCCGTCCCGGCTCACCACGAAGTCCCTCAGGTCCCGGTCGAACCCGTCGAACAGCTCCGCCAGCTCGCTGTCCGGGTCGGCGTCGGTCACCTCGAACCCGGCCCGCTCCAGCGCCGTCCGCACCCCGTCCGCCGCCGCGGCGGCGGCCCCCTCCACGTCCGCGAACAGGTCCACGTCCTCCGTCGGGCGGGTCACCAGCCCGTGCGCGGCCCAGGCCACCCCGCCTCCGAGCACGAACCGGTACGGCCCGGCAGCGGACAGGGCCACCCGGGCCACCTCGCGGTAGAACTCGTGCGGGTGCGCCGTGCTCACGCCGTACGCAGCCCCCGGTGGCGGCTCTCCCACGCCTGGCGTACGCCCCGGGGCAGGTTGAGCAGCCGCCACACCCGGCGCAGCGTGCGCCCGTTGATGAGCAGCCGGAGGTCCTCCGCGCGGGTGGTCTCGCGCAGCACGTTCTCGTACATCCAGAGCAGCTCGTCCGGATCGCCCAGATCGAAGGTGCGGTCGGCGTTCCACATCAGCCGCACCGGCAGCTCCACCAGGCCACGGGTGGGGCCGGTGAGCTCAGCGAGCGTGCGGGCCACCACGGCGGGCCGGCCCGGGCGGGCCAGATGGGCCGCGCGGGTCGGAGCGGGGGAGAGGGCCTGCATGCTGTCAGGGTAACCCCAGGTCGGGCCGCTGGGGATCGCGGTTTCGCCGGTGTCGTGGCGCGCGGGGCAGGTCGGGGTGGGTTGACGTTGTCCCGGTGGGCCGGATGCGGGTCGCCCTCGGCGGGTTTGGCGCGGTCCGTCGTGGTGGTTGGCATCCGGTGGTTGCGGGTCTGTCGTGGTGGTTGGGGCGTCGTAGCACCGCCTGCCTGCCTGCACCCCCAGCGGCGCCGCCGCCTGCCCGCCTGCGCCCGTAGTGTCCGGTGATCAGGCGGCGTGGACGTTTCCCGGGCGTTGTGGGGTCATGAAGTCCTGATCACGGCCGGTTGGTTCACGGTCGGCGTCCCATGATCCGTTGATGTCGGCCCGGGCGGAGGGCCGCGCGGAGCCCGGCGCAGCGTCAACCGATCATGAGCGCTCGACGACACCGGTGGCTCTTGGTACGAAACCGCCCCGCCACGGGCCCTTTCGTACCAAGATCCCGGCCGTCCACCCGGCGAACCGGGGTGCCTGGTGTCCGGTTGCGTCATGGGTGTCGGGTGCGGCATCGGCGGGCGGGTCTCATCACGTCCCCGATTCGCGCCGGGTGTCCGGTTTGGGGGTGTGGCCGGGGGCATCGTGGGGGCGGAATCGTGGCCGGGGTGGGGTCGTTACACCCTGCGTACGACCGAGCAAGACCCGCACCGCCCCACGGGTGGTGGGCCGGGGCCCCGGAATGATGGTGGGCCGGCGGTCGTTACACATGGTCCGGCCGACGTGAGGGCATCCCCCCGCCCCGCGAACAGCTTGGATCCTCCTGGCCGACACGGCCGATCTGATCTTTCCTTCGGCGAGACGCCGGAGGTCTCCCCCTGAGGCTTCTTGAGCGCCGGACGGTGCTTGCACCCGCACAAGCCGAGTCCCCCTTCGGTGTGGGTGCCGACCCCCGAATGGAGCACATCTGATGAACACGTTCATTCGTAACAGCGTTCTTGGTATCGCCGGTCTGGCGTTCG
>NZ_JBFABA010000023.1:0-84086 GCF_040640115.1 Micromonospora sp. NPDC023644
GATCGGCTGGGCCGCCGGCACCGCCGCGCGGGCCGCCGGCAGCCGGGGCGACCGGGCGATGGACGACATCGAGTTCGTCGACGTCGACCGCCCCAACTCCCCGGTCGGCCTCGACGGCTGACCGGCCCGGCACACGCTCGCGGCGAACGGGCCCCGGCCGACGGCGAGTCGGCCGGGGCCCGCGCCTGTCCGGGGTGACGTCCGGCAGGAGGCGGCACCTCACCTCGCGGCCCCGCCTCAGAGGGCGGCGACGCTCGCCGGTGCCCGCTCCGCCCGGCTCAGCGCGCGCAGCACCGCCGGCTGCCCGTGCCGGCGTGCGGCGAGGCGGACCAGCAGCGCCAGCACCGGCTCGACCGCCTCGGCCGGCAGCTCCGGGGTGGGCACGCCGACGCTGACCGCGAGGTCGTCGGCGTGCACGACGAGTTCCATCAGCCGGGTGACCAGGTAGTCGTCCAGGGTGAGCGACCACGGGCCACGGGCCACGTGCACCACCCGCTCGGGTGGCTCCGAGAGCAGCACGCCGGTCAGCTCGCGCAGCGTGGCGGCGCACCGGTCGACCAGAGCGGCCGGGCCGTCGGCGGCGAGGCCGTCACCGGCGCGGCGGATGGCGACGTTGACCGTGGCGTCGACCGGGGCGCCGAGCCAGGTGCCGCGCGCGTAGTGGTCGAGCAGCCCCACGGGGTCACCGGCGGGGACGGGCGCGGCCAGCACGGCGGGGACGCCGAGCACCTGGCTGGCGAGGTGGCCGGCCAGGCCCCCCACGCCGAACGCGGGCAGGGCGCTCGGTTCGTCCCAGCGGGTCGCGACGGCGGGGTGGGCGAGCAGGTCCACCGCCGAACGCGCGGCGGTGAGATAGGCCGTCCTGATCGGATTCACGGAGGATCCCTCCTTCGACGGGCGATCCCCCGAGCCTATGGCGCGCTCCGTCGGGATGCAGGCCCGTCGATGCGTGCCGGGCGCTGCCGGCCGCCCCGCCGACCGCGCACGTCCCGCCCCTGGTCGGAACGGGGTGCGCGGTCGGCGGGGCGGGGCGGTCAGCGGGCGGTGCAGGTGACGGTGGCCGGCGCGGTGTTCGCCCCGGTCGTACTGCCGAGGAAGCCGGCGGTGGCGGTGGCGCCCGCTCCGAGGGCGCCGTTCCAGCCGGCGTCGCGGACGGAGACCGTCGCCCCGGTCTGGGTGTGCGTGCCGCCCCAGAGCTGGGTGATCTTCTGGCCGTCGGGGAAGGTCCAGCCCACCGTCCAGCCGGCGATCGCCGCGCTGCCTGCGTTGCGGACCACCAGCTCGCCCTGGAAGCCGCCCTGCCAGGAGCCGGTCACCCGGTACGTCGCGGTGCAGCCGCCGGTCGGCGGCGGGGTGGTCGGCGGCGGCGTCGTGGGGGGCGGGGTGGTCGGCGGCGGGGTCGTGGGGGACGGGGTCGTCGGCGGCGGGGTCGTGGGGGGCGGGGTCGTCGGCGGCGGGGTGGAGGTGGTCGGTGTCGGGTCGGGCGTGCCGCCGAGCCGGTCCGCCACCAGGATGCCGCGGCCGTTGGTGCCGAGGTAGACCCGGCCGTAGACCCGGGGGTCGCCGGTCAGGGCCTCGCCCGCGTTGCCGTACTGGTGCTGGTCGTCGTTGATCCGCACCCAGGTCGCGCCGGTGTCGTCCGAGCGGTGCACGCCGGGCCGACCGTCGACGGTGCCGAACAGGTACAGCGCCGGGTACGTCCGGCCGGGCGCGGCCTTGCCGAAGCCGACGTTGCCGGCCGTGCTCACCGCCGCCAGCTTGGCGAAGGTGGCCCCGGAGTCGGTCGAGCGCCACAGCCCGCCCTCGCCGGCCAGCCACAGCTCGCCATCCCTGCCGGGCAGCGCCTTGAACTTGACGTTGCCCGTGGCGGGCAGGCCGGCGGCGGCCGAGGCCGTGAAGCTCGCCCCGCCGTTGGTGCTGACGTAGAGCTTGCCGCCACTGAAGCCGTAGAACTTGTTCGGGTCGACGCGGTCGGACTCGATCGTCGCGTTGGCGGGGATGCCCGTCGACGCGGCCCACGAGGTGCCGAACCCGACCGAGTGCACCACCTGCTGGCCGGCGTCGCCCGGCGCCCAGACGAACCGGCTGCCGTCGGCCGACGCGGCGACCGTGCCGCCGCTGTTGACGCCGGACGGTTCGGTGCCCTGGAACCAGTTCACCCCGCCGTCGGTGGAGAACGCGACGTGGCTGTCGTTGGGGCGGTCCGCGTCGGCGAAGTTGCCGGCCCGCACCATCACGCTCGGCTTCGTCTCGGCGTAGTCCAGGCTGGTCGTGCTGGTGAAGTTCGGTTGGGTGAACATCATCGGCGGCACGGCGCCCAGGTCGGTGTGCCGGAAGCCGCCGATGTCGCCGAGCGCGCTGACCAGCGGCGCCCCGGAGGGCGGGCTGACCAGGTCGAGCACCGCGGTCTCCTCCAGGCCCTTCACCATCGGCCTGATGGTGAACTGGCCGCCGGTGTCCCACTTGGTGAGGTCGGTGCTGCCGTAGATGGTGGCGCCGGTGCCGTACATGAAGCGGTTGCTGTCGTGCGGGTCGATCTCGACCGACTCGTTCATCCAGCCGAGCTTCGGGGTCTCCTCCGGCGGGGCGGGGTTGCTGCCGAAGGTCAGCCACGGCACCGAGCTGACGTCCATGGTGTAGCGCCTGGTCTTGTTCGGATAGCTGCTGAACTCCCAGATCCGGGTCCAGGTGGCGCCGCCGTCGGTGCTGCGCCAGAAGATCGCGTCCGGCCACCACGAGATCTGGGTGGCCACCATCAGGGTGTTCGGCTGCTGCCGGTCGATGGTGAGGCCGCTGTAGCCGAAGTACGCGTCGGTGCTGGTGGAGGGGACCGGGCTGATCCGCGTCCACGCGCCGGTGGCGCGATGGAACTTCCAGACGTCGCCCTTGCCGCCGTCGTACGGGCCGCCGGTGTCGCTGGTGGCGATGTAGAGGAAGCCGCCCACCGGGTCGACGACGCCCTTATGCGCCAGGTAGCCGGTCGGCTGCCCTGCGATCCGCTCCCAGCTGGCCCCGCCGTTCGTGCTGCGGTAGACCGGGTTCTCCTTGTCGGCCACGCCGACGTAGACGGTCTGCGTGGCGTTGCCGGCCGTACCCGTGCTCTTGTCGAAGCTGACCCAGGTCAGGCCCTGGTTCTGGCCGTTGTAGCCGTTCGGGTCGCTGGGGTCGGCCCGGTAGTTGCCGACGTTGGGGAAGTTGGCCACCTTGGCCCAGGTCGCCCCGAAGTCGGTGCTGCGCCACAGGCCGTTGCCGCCCTCGGCGCCGTAGTACAGGATGCTGTTCTTGTTGGGGTCGACGGCGAGCCGCTCGCCCATGCCCCGGCCGGGCATGTTCCCGCCGTTCTTGAACGGCAGCTCGGTGACCTGCCAGGTGGCGCCCTTGTCGGTCGAGCGGATGATGGCGCCGTTGTTCGGGTCCCAGTCGTTGGTGTACATCCCGACGGCCGCGTACACCCGGTTGGTCTGCACCGGGTCCGTGGCGACGCTGACCACGCCGTTCCAGCCCCACTTGTCGGCGCCGACCCAGTCCAGCAGCGGCGTCCAGGACTGGGTGGCCTGCTCCCACCGGTACATGCCGCCGATGTCCGTGCGGGCGTAGACCAGGTTCTTCTCGGTGGGGTTGAAGACGATGCCGGGGACGAAGCCGCCGCCGTCGATCCGGACGTTCTTCCAGGTGTACGGCTCGGCGGCGGCTGCGGCGGCGGTGGGCGCGCCGGCCGCGGTGAACGGTGCCGCCACGACGGCGGCGGCGACGACCAGCGCGGACACGACCGCGCCGACGTAACTTCTCCGCATCTGCGGTTCCTTCCGGGTGAGACGCCGGGAGCGGACGTGGTGACGGCCACGCCCGGCAACGGGGACGTGCGGAATCGCGCCGGAGCTGCCCTGGCTCCGGTCATCGGCGCGACGGCTCCCGCACCCGAGGAACGGGCTCACCCTAGCCGATCCGACCGGGATCATGGAAGCGCTCCCAGAAGCCACCCGGGACGGGTGAGGGACCCTCACCCCGGCCCGCGCCAGGATCGGTCCCGGCGGATCCGTACGCACCGGCAGCTATCCCGTGAGGAGTGACAGATGGCCATCGAGACGATCAGCCGCAGCGACCAGGAGATCCAGTCGGCCGTCCTCGACGAGCTCGCCTGGGAACCCCGGGTGCGCCCGCACGAGATCGGCGTGACCGTCGCCGAGGGCGTGGTCACCCTGACGGGCCGGGTGGACAGCTACGCCAAGAAGTGGGCCGCCGAGCGGGCGACGCACCGGGTGGCCCGCGTCCGGGCGGTCGCCAACGACCTGGCGGTACGCCTCGGCACCGGCGCCGAGCGCGCCGACCCGGACATCGCCGCCGCGGCCGGGCACGCGCTGGAGTGGGACGCGTTCGTCCCCCTGGAGCAGCTCGACGTGACCGTCTCGCACGGCTGGGTCACACTGCACGGCGAGGTGGACTGGGAGTACCAGCGCCGCGCCGCCGAACGCGCCGTGGCCCGGCTCACCGGCGTACGCGGGGTCAGCAACGGCATCACCGTCCGCCCCCACGTCCGGCCGGACGGACACGCCCTGGCCGACCGGATCGTCGACGCGCTGGCCCGCAACCGGGCCACCGCGGCGGAGCGGATCACCGTCCGGGTGCACGGCGACACGGTGGTGCTCGGCGGGCTGGTCCACTCGATGCCGGAGCGGGCCGAGGTGGAGCGGACCGTCTGGTGCGCGCCGGGCATCCGCGAGGTGCAGAACCACATCGCGGTCGCCCCGGTGCTGGGCTGAGCCGGGCGCGCGACCGCCCGCCGAGCCGGGCACGGAACCACCCGGGCGGGGTGAGCCACCCTCACCCCGTCGCGGAGAAGGCTGGGAGGCATGACTGAGGTGACCGCCCGATGACGACCCCACTGCAGGTCACCGCCCGCCTGCGGACCCCGGTGACCGGGCACGACCACGTCCGCGGGCCGGTGGACGCGCCGGTGACGATCGTCGAGTACGCCGACTTCCAGTGCCGGTTCTGCGGGGCCGCGTACGCGAACCTGCGGGAGCTGCTGCGGCAGCGGGCCGACACGGTGCGGCTGGTGTACCGGCACTTCCCGATCACCAACATGCACCCGTACGCGGAGCAGGCCGCCGAGTCGACCGAGGCGGCCGGCCGGCGCGGACAGTTCTGGGCGATGCACGACTGGCTCTACGAGCACCAGGACCAGCTCGACCCCGTGCACCTGTCGCTCGGCATGGAGCAGCTCGGGCTGCCGGCCGACGAGGTCGCCGCGGAGGTGAAGCGGCAGGCGCACGGCGACCGGGTGCGGCGGGACTTCGTGGGCGGCATCCGCAGCGGCGTCCAGGCGACCCCGACGCTGTTCGTCAACGGCGTCCGCCACGACGGGGACTACGACGTCGCAGACCTCCTGGCGGCCGTCGACGCCGCCACCCCCTGACGACACGCGTCCCCCGCCGCGCCCGCCCGCCCTGCCTGCCCTGCGCACCCCGCCCGCCCCGCCCCGGTCGATCATGCAGTTCTGGTGCCCCGCAAATGGGGCTTCGGAGGGCAGAACGCCCACCACAACTGCATGATCGACGCGGCTGGAGGGGCGGGGTGGGCGGTGTGGGCGGAGGGTGGGTCAGATCAGGTGGAGGTCGCGGGCTCGGCGGACGGCCTCGCGGCGGCGGGTGGCGTCGAGCTTGCGGTAGATGTTGCGCACGTGGGTCTTGACCGTGTTGACCGACAGGGAGAGCTCGGCCGCGATCTCCACGTTGGACAGGATGCTCTGCAGGTAGCGCAGGATGGTCAGCTCCCGCTCGGTCAGCGGCTCGTCCAGCGCCGCCCTGCCCCGCTCCGCCCTGCCCCGCTCCGCCGGGGCCCGCTCGGGCGGCGCGTCGGCGCCCCGGACCAGGTCGCTGACCGTCGGCCAGTGCGCCGTGCCGGCATCCAGGTGCGCGGCGAGCAGGTCGCGGACCCCGGGCTCGGCGCGGGTGAACGCCCGCCGGAACCCCTCCGGCCCGGCCAGGTCCAGGGCCCGCTCCAGCACCCGTCCGGCCCGCCGCTCGTCGCCCGCGCGCCCGGTCAGCACCGCGTCCAGCACGGCGGCGTCCAGGCGTACGGGCAGCGGCCAGCCGGCCGCCTCCGGCGACTCCCAGTCCGGCAGCGCGTACCCGGCGGCGCGCGGGTCGCCGGCGCGCAGCTCCACCCGGGCGAGCGCGACGGCCAGCGGCGGGGCGGCCCCGTCGCGTACCCGGTCGGCGAGCAGGTCCCGGGCGGCCCCCAGGTCGCCCCGTGCCCCACGCACGTCCGCCTCGGCGGCCAGCAGCCAGTGCGTCAGCTCGCCGGCCCGGGGCCGGTCGGCCAGCCGCTCCCGCGCTGCGGCCAGCACCCGGTGCCCCTCGGGCAGGTCACCGGCGTCCCGCAGCAGGTAAGCCCGGCACAGCGCCGCCACCGCCCCCACCACGGGCTCACCGGTGGCCGGCGCGGCCAGCGCCAGGTTCGCCTCCGCCTCCTCGGGCTGGTCCCGGTGCAGCGCGACCAGGGCCAGCGCCAGGTACGCGTGGGCGCAGTCCTCCCGGCAGGACCACCCGTGGCAGGGCGGCATGGCGAGGGCGTCGCGGGCGAGGGCCTCGGCGGCCCGCAGCTCGCCCCGGACGGCGTGCAGCAGGGCGGCCCGGCTGGCGCAGACCAGCTCCGTACGCGGCCGGCCGGCCTCCCGGGCCGCCGACAGCGACCGGGCGAGAGCGAGGCCGGCGGCGGGCAGGTCCCCGTCCGCCAGGTCGGCCAGGCCCAGCGCGGTGCCGGCCACGGCCCGCACGTCGGCGTCCTCGGCGCCGGCGCCCCGCGGTTCGGCCGCCACCGGCCCGGCGAGCAGCCCGTCGACGGTGCCGCCCGGCGGCGCCGGGTGCCCCGCGGGCCCGCCGATCGCCGGGGACGGGGCCGGCGCGGACGACACCGCTGACGGGGACGCTTCCGCCGACGCCGCTGACGGGGGCCCTCCCGCCGACGCGGGGGACGCGCCCGCCGACGCCGGAGAGGGGGACGCTCCCGCCGGGGCAGCTACGGACGGCGCGGGGCGGGTGGCGAGCAGCCGGGCGGCGGCGGCGCGTACCGCTTCGGGGTCGCCGGCCAGCCGGGCCAGGGTGAGCTCCAGCGCGGTGACCAGCCGCCGGAAGCGGTCCCGGCGCGGCGCCGGCAGCGTCCGGGCGGCCTCGACCGCGCCGCGCAGGTGCTCGCCGGCGGCGGTGGCGTCGCCGGCGCGGGCCCGCTCGGCGGCGCAGGCCAGCCCGAGTTCCGGATCGCGGCGCACGGCCTCCGGCGGCGGGGGCGCGGGCGCCCGGCCGGTGGGGGCCTCCCGGTCGTACGGGACCAGCTCCGGCCAGCGGGCCACGAAGAGCGCGGTGGCCCGGTCGTGGTCGCCGCCGGCCAGCGCGTGCCGCAGCCCCTCGGCGGGTCGCCCGTTGCCGGCGTACCAGCCGGCCGCGCGCAGGTGCAGGTCGCGCAGCTCGTCGGCGGGCAGCCGGCCCAGCTCGGCGTGCAGCAGGTCGGCCAGGAGCGGGGGGCACCGGTACCAGGGCGGGCGGCTGTCGTCGCGGCGCAGCAGCCCGCCGTCGCCGGCCAGGGCGGCCAGCGCCTGCTCGGCGTCGGTCCGACCGGTGAGTGCGTCGGCGAGGCCGGCGCAGACCGCGTCGGCGACGGCGGAGCGGCGCAGCACGTCCCGCGCGTCCGGGTCGAGCCCGGCGAGCACCTCCTCGCGCAGGTAGCCGGCCACGTCCGGCTGGTCGCCGCCGAACTGCTCGGCCCAGCGGGCCGGGTCCGGCTGCCCGCGCAGCGCCAGCGCGGCGAAGCGGAGGGCCGCCGGCCAGCCGCCGGTGCGTTCCCGCAGCCGACGCACCCCGGCCGCCGGCAGCGCCACCCCGTGCGCGGTCAGCAGGTCGGCGACCTCGTCGCCGCTGAAGGCCAGCTCGTCGGGGCCGACCTCGGTCAGCTCCCCGGCCAGCCGCAGCCGGTGCACGGCCAGCGGCATCCCGGCGCGGGCGCCGACCACCAGCCGTAGCCGCTGCTCGGCGTGGCGCAGCAGGAACTCCAGCCCGGTCAGCGCCTCCGGATCGGTGATCCGGTGCAGGTCGTCCAGGACCAGCAGGACCGGCCGTTCCCGGGCGGCGAGGGC
Organism: Micromonospora sp. NPDC023644; assembly: GCF_040640115.1. Lineage (NCBI taxonomy): Bacteria > Bacillati > Actinomycetota > Actinomycetes > Micromonosporales > Micromonosporaceae > Micromonospora > Micromonospora sp. NPDC023644. The sequence continues at coordinate 8,132 of NZ_JBFABA010000023.1, forward strand.
CGCGGCCAGCACCTCCAACTGGTCGGGGCGGGGCGGCCGGTCGGGCACGGGTGGGCCCGGCACGTCGTCGGCGGGATCCGTGGCCGCGCGCAGCGCCGCCGCCAGGTAGGACCAGAGCCGGTCCCCGTCGTCGCCGGCCTCCACCGAGACCCAGGCCGCCCGGGGCCGGTCTGGTTCCGCCGGGGCGCCCGCCGCCGCGCCGAAGTCGCCGGGAGCGGCCCCGGGCGGCCCGTCGCCCCGGGGCCCCTCGGCGGCGGCGGTCACCGGCCCCTCCCCGACCCGGCCCCGGTGCGCGCCGGCCTCGCCGGCGGCCCGGAACCAGGAGGCGAGCAGCGTCGTCTTTCCCCACCCCGCCGGGGCACGGACCAGGGTGACCGGCCCGGCGGTCCCCTCGTCCAGCGCCCGCAGCAGCCGGGGCCGCAGCACCAGCGGTTGCGGCGGTGGGGCGGGGCACAGCCGGGACGCCAGCAGCGGCGCACCGGCCGGCTCGCGCGCGACCGTGACGACTCCCCTGTCCCGTACGTCCTCCGGCATCCGGCCCCGCCCTCCACCGATGCGTCCACTCCCCCAGGTCCCGCGGGCGGCGGTTACCCGGCGCGGCCCCGTTCACCCCTTCGGGGGGACCCGGCTTCACCCCGCCCCGGGCGACCCTGGTCGTACGCGGGCGACCGGCCGCGCGCACCGGTGCGCGGGCGGCGTCGGGAGGGGACGGGAGGCGGGCCGAGGTGAACGGGCGGGGACGGATGGGACGCCTCGCGGGGACGGCCGGGGCGGCGCTCGCCCTCGCGGCGGCGGGCCGGGCGCTGGGCGTACGCCGGCGCGGGTCGGCCTGGCCCCGCGCGGCCGGCGCCGATCCGCGGCCCGGGCGCTGGCAGGTGGTGACCGTCGACCGCGCGCCCGGCGAGGTGCTGCCCGGCGGCCGCTGGCCGGAGCCCCTGCGCCGGCTCGGCGGCGCGGTGCAGGTCGAACTGCGGCCGGCCCCCGGGTGCCGGGGCACGGAGCTGGCCGCCCGGCCGCTGCCCGGCGCGGCGGCCCCGGCCGGGCTCGCCGCCCACCTGGTCGGCGACGATCCGGGCCTGCTGGTCCGCCGGGCGTTGCGGGAGGTCAAGCAGCTCGCCGAGACCGGCGAGGTGCTCCGCGCGGACCGCTGGCCGGCCGACCGTCCGGCGGGACCGCCGCGATGAGGGCGCTGTGCTGGGTGGGGGCGGGCGAGCTGGCGGTACGGCAGGTGCCCGACCCGGAGCTGCGCAACGGCCACGACGCCATCGTCCGGGTCCGGCAGAGCGCCACCTGCGGCGGCGACCTGCCGCTGCTGGCCGGGCGGGTGCCCTTCCTCGCCGTCGGCGACGTGCTCGGGCACGAGTTCCTCGGCGAGGTGGTCGAGGTCGGGCCGGAGGTACGCCGGCACCGGGTCGGCGACCGGGTGGTGGTCTGCTCGACGGTGGCCTGCGGCAACTGCTGGTACTGCCGGCGCGACCTGCCCTCCTGCTGCGACAACGGCAGCGCCGACCCGGCCGTCGCCGAGGCGGCCTGGGGCCACCCCACCGGGGGCGCGTTCGGCCAGCCCCGGGCGCTGGGCGGCTTCGCCGGCAGCCACGCGGAGTACGTCCGGGTGCCGTACGCGGACGTCGGCGCGTTCACCGTGCCGGAGCCGGTCAGCGACGACCGCGCGTTGTTCGCCTCCGACGCCGCGCCGGCCGGCTGGATGGGCGCGGACCTCGGCCAGGTGCGCCCCGGCGACGTGGTGGCGGTCTGGGGGGCGGGCGCCGTCGGGCAGCTCGCGGCGCGGGCCGCGCGGCTGCTCGGCGCGGAGCGGGTCATCGTCGTCGACGCCGAGGAGGAGCGGCTGCGGATGGCCGAGCGGCACGCCGGCGCGGAGACGATCGACCACCGGCTCGCCGACGTCACCGCCGAGCTGCGCGAGCGCTCCGGCGGCCGGGGCCCGGACGTGTGCGTCGAGGCGGTCGGGGCGGCCTGGAACGGGCACGGCCCCCGGTCGCTGGCCGACCGGTTCACCGGCGGCGCCGAGCGACCCGCCGCCGTACGCGAGGCCGTGCACGCCTGTCGCAAGGGCGGTTCGGTCTTCCTGCTCGGCGAGTTCACCGGCTTCGTCGACACCTTCCCGCTCGGGGCGGTGACCAACAAGGGGCTCACGGTGCGGGGCGCACGGCAGCACGGGCAGCGCTACATCCCGATGCTGCTGGAGCGGATGGCCCGCGACGAGCTGCGTACCGAGCACCTGGCCACCCACCGGCTGCCGCTGGAGCGCGGCGCGGAGGGGTACGCGCTGTTCCGGGACCGGGCCGACGGCTGCGTCCGCGCCGTGCTCAGCCCCGATCTCCCGCCCGCCGGTGGCTGAGGCGGAACGCTGCGGCCTGCCCCGCCGGGTGACAGACTCGGCGGATGCGTGAGCAGCGGACGTACGACGTCGTCCTCTTCGGGGCCACCGGCTTCACCGGGGGGCTGACCGCCGAGTACCTGGCCCGCAACGCCCCGCCCGGGCTGCGGTGGGCGCTCGCGGGACGCAACCCCGGCAAGCTGGCCGCCGTCCGGGACCGGCTGGCCGCGATCGATCCGGCGCTGGCCGGGCTGCCCCTGCTCACCGCCGACGTCACCGATGCGGAGTCGCTGCGGGCGGTCGCCGGGAGCGCCCGCGTGGTGGCCACCACCGTCGGCCCGTACGTGCACCACGGGGAGCCGCTGGTCGCGGCCTGCGCGCGCGCCGGGACCGACTACCTGGACATCACCGGCGAGCCCGAGTTCGTCGACCAGATGTACGTGCGCCACCACGCCGAGGCCGAGCGCACCGGGGCGCGGCTGGTGCACGCCTGCGGGTTCGACTCGATCCCGCACGACCTGGGCGTCTGGTTCACGCTCAAGCACCTGCCGGACGACGTGCCGATCACCGTCGACGGCTTCGTCCGGGCGGGCGGGCGGTTCTCCGCCGGCACGTACCACTCGGCGCTCACCGCCTTCTCCCGCACGGCGCAGGCGTCCCGGGCGGCCCGCGAGCGGCGGCAGGTCGAGCCGCGACCGACCGGGCGGCGGGTCCGCGCGGTGCCCGGCCGCCTCGCCCGCTCGAAGGAGCTGGGCATGTGGATCGTGCCGCTGCCGACCATCGACCCGCAGGTGGTCCGCCGCTCGGCCGCCGCCCGGCCGGAGTACGGACCCGACTTCCGCTACCGGCACTTCGCCGCCGTGAAGCGGCTGCCCACGGTGCTGGCGGGCGGGGTCGGGCTGGGCGGGCTGGTGGCCCTGGTGAAGCTGCCGCCGACCCGGCGCTGGCTGCTCGGCCGGCTCGCCACCGGACAGGGGCCGACGCCGCAGCAGCGGGCGAAGTCCTGGTTCCGGGTCCGGTTCGCCGGCACGGGCGGCGGGCGGCGGGTGCTCACCGAGGTGGCCGGCGGCGACCCCGGCTACGACGAGACGGCGAAGATGCTCGCCGAGTCGGCGCTCTGCCTGGCCGGCGACGACCTGCCGGCCACCGCCGGTCAGGTCACCCCGGTGACCGCGATGGGCGACGCGCTGCTGGACCGGCTGGTGCGGGCGGGGATGACCTTCCGGGTGCTGGACACGCCGCGCTGACCGTCGCCCGCCGGCGGGCGGGTTGACCCTCGACCAGGTTGAGACGACAGGATCGGCGCCGTGGAGAGCGACCTGCGCAGCATCGGCGAGCTGGCCCGGGCCAGCGGGCTGACCGTCAGCGCCCTGCGGTTCTACGACTCCGCCGGGGTGCTGGCCCCGGCCCTGGTCGACCCGGCGACCGGCTACCGCTGGTACACGGGCGACCAGGTGGCGCCCGCCCGGCTGGTGGCCGGGCTGCGCCGGGTCGGCATGCCGGTCGCCGAGATCGCCGCCGCGCTGCGGTCCGAGCCGGCGCAGGTGCACCGCCTGCTCGACGCGCACCTGCGCCGGCTGGAGGAGGGCCTCGCCGACGCCCGCCGCGAGCTCTCCCGGATCCGTACGCTGATCGATGCCGAGGAGCCCATGGTGACCACCAGTCTCGTCCTGTCCCGCGTCGACCTGGCCGCCGCCGTGGACGCGGTCCGCTTCGCCGTCGGCGCCGATCCCGAGCTGCCGGTGCTGGGCGGCGTGCTGTTCGAGTCCGACCCCGACGGCGTACGGCTGGTGGCGACCGACCGGCACCGGCTGGCCGTCGCGCGGGCGGACGCCCGGGTCGACGGGCCGGCGGTGCGGGTGCTCGCCCCGGTCGCCTTCGTCGACGAGGTGCGGGCCCTGCTCGACACCGGCGCGGGCGGCACCGGCGAGGCCCGGCTGACGGTGGCCGGCGACTCCATCGCGATCTCCGTCGCCGGCCGCACGGTCGACGCCGCCGCCCTGCCGTACGACTTCCCGGACCACCGCCGCCTGCTCCGCCCGGCGGGCGACGACGGGCCGGCGCACCGGCTGACGGTCGACGCCGACGCCCTGCGGGCGGCCCTGGCCAGCGCCGACGCCCCCGTGGTCACCCGGCGGCACGACGGCGCCCCGCTCGCGGTGACCGTGCTCGGCCCGGACGGCCGGGGCGGGGTACGGCTGCTCGGGGCGGACGAGCTGACCGGGGAGGAGGACGCGTTCCGGGTCGGGGTCAACGGTGGCTACCTGCTCCAGGCCCTGGCCGCGGCCGGCCGGGGCCAGCTGCTGCTGGAGCTGGACGGCCCGATCGCCCCGCTGGCGGTGCGCCGGCCGGACGACGTCGACGCGTTCTCCGTCCTGATGCCCATCCGGCTCTGACCGCCACGCCCGCCCCGACCCGCCGCGCCGGCCGGCGCTGCGGGGGCGCGACGCCGCCCGCGCGGGGTCGTCGAGCCCGGGCCGGGGCGCGACCGGGCCGCGACGGTAGCATCGGTGGGTCCACCCGACGTCCGGACGGAGCGTACGGAGCAGCATGCTCGACATGGAGTTGATCCGGAAGGATCGCGAGGCGGTGGCGACCGCGCTGGCGAAGCGACTGGATCCCGCCGAGGTCAACCGGGCCCTGGACGAGATCCAGCGGCTCGACCAGGAACGCCGCGCCCTGATCAGTGGCATCGACGGCGAGCGGCAGCGCCGCAAGGCCGAGGCGCGCGCCTACGCGGCGGCGAAGCGCGCCGGCACCGAGCCGGAGGTCTCCGCGCCGGAGGCGGGCCGCAAGCAGCTCGCCGAGCTGGAGTCCGAGCTGGACGAGGTGCAGTCCCGGCTGCGCGGCGTGATGAGCGAGCTGCCCAACCTCCCCGCCGACGACGTGGTGCCGGGCGGCAAGGAGGCCAACCGGGTCGTCCGGACCTTCGGCGAGCCGCCGGCGATCGAGAAGGTCCGCGACCACGTCGAGCTGAGCCGGATGCTGGGCCTGGTCGACCACGAGCGCGGGGTCAAGCTCGGCGGCTCCGGCTTCTGGATGTACACCGGCATGGGCGCCCGGCTGGAGTGGGCGCTGCTGAACTTCTTCGTCGACGAGCACATCAGCGCCGGCTACGAGTTCCTGCTCCCGCCGCACCTGCTGCTGGACACCGCCGGGTTCGCCGCCGGGCAGTTCCCGAAGTTCTACGACGACGTCTACCACCTGGACCGGGAGTCCGCCCCACGCGGCCAGTTCCTGCTGCCCACCTCGGAGACGGCGATCCTCGGGGCGTACCAGGACGAGATCCTGGAGACCGCGAAGCTGCCGCTGAAGGCGTTCGCGTACACCCCCTGCTACCGGCGCGAGGCGGCCGGCTCGCACTCCGACGAGCGGGGCACCGTGCGGGGCCACCAGTTCAACAAGGTGGAGATCTTCCAGTTCTGCCTGCCGGACCAGGCCGACGCCGCGCTGGAGGAGATGCTCCGGCACGCGGAGAGCCTGGTCGAGAAGCTGGGCCTGCACTACCAGCGCACCCTGCTCTCGGCCGGCGACGCCAGCGCGTCGATGAAGAAGACCCTCGACATCGAGGTGTGGATGCCGAGCACCGGCAAGTACAAGGAGGTGTCGTCGGTCTCCTGGGCCGGCGACTACCAGGCGCGCCGGGCGGCCATCCGCTACCGAGAGCCGGGCGGCAAGCAGACCCGCTTCGTGCACACCCTCAACGGGTCGGCGCTGGCCACCAGCCGGCTCTTCCCGGCCATCCTGGAGCAGTTCCAGCAGCCCGACGGCTCGGTGCTGGTCCCCGAGGTGCTCCAGGCCCGCCTGGGCACCGACCGCCTGACCCCCCGCTGACCGTCCCGGTCCCTTCCCCGCGCGCCCGTGTCGAGTTCTTTCGACACGGGCGCGCGGCGTTTCGTCCGTTCCAGGGGCAGGTCGACGCATCCACACATGCCCATCCATTGACAGCGCTTGCAATGCGCTTGTAACCTTTCGGAAATTTTCAAGCCGCATTGCAAGATCCCGGCACCGCCGGGGCTCCCCCCGGCCTCGCCACCGCCCCGTCCCCCGCCCCCGTCAGGAGTCCTCCCATGCAGAGACGTCGACGGTTGTCGGCGATCGTCGCCCTCGGCGCGATCGCCGCCCTGATCGCCCCCACCGCCACGACGGCGCCCCCGGCCGCCGCGGCCCCCGCGGGCACCAGGAAGGTCATCGCCAACCTCTTCGAGTGGAACTGGTCCTCGGTGGCCACCGAGTGCCGCACCACCCTCGGCCCGAAGGGCTACGGCTGGGTGCAGGTCTCGCCGCCCCAGGAGCACGTCCGGGGCTCGCAGTGGTGGCTGGCGTACCAGCCGGTCAGCTACCGCATCGAGTCCCGCAAGGGGACCCGCGCCCAGTTCAAGTCCATGGTCGACAGCTGCCACGCGGCCGGGGTGAAGGTGGTCGTCGACGCGGTCGTCAACCACATGTCCGGGCAGGACAACGGCGGCACCGGCTGGGCCGGCTCGACGTACGGGCACTACGACTACCCGGGGATCTACCAGACGCAGGACTTCCACCACTGCGGTCGCAACGGCGGCGACGACATCGCCAACTACAACGACCGGTGGGAGGTGCAGAACTGCGAGCTGGTCAACCTCGCCGACCTGAAGACCGAGTCGGACTACGTCCGGACGAGGATCGCCGGCTACCTCAACGACCTGCTCTCGCTGGGCGTCGACGGCTTCCGGATGGACGCCAGCAAGCACATGCCGGCCGCCGACATCGCCGCCATCAAGGGCAAGCTGTCCCGCTCGGCGTACATCGTGCAGGAGGTGATCCACGGCGCCGGGGAGCCGATCCAGCCGGGCGAGTACACCGGCAACGGCGACGTGCACGAGTTCCGCTACGGCAAGGACCTGGCCCGGGTCTTCCGCTCCGAGCGGCTCGCCTACCTGCGCAACTTCGGCGAGGGCTGGGGGCACCTGCCCAGCGCCTCCGCGGCCGTCTTCGTGGACAACCACGACACCCAGCGCGACGTCGGCGGGGTGCTGACGTACCGCGACCGGGGCATCTACGCGCTGGCCAACGCGTTCATGCTCGCCTGGCCGTACGGCTCCCCGACCGTCATGTCGAGCTACACGTTCAGCCAGCGCGACCAGGGCCCGCCCTCGGACGCCTCCGGCAGGACCCTGGACGTCACGTGCTACTCCGGCTGGGAGTGCGAGCACCGCTGGCCGGTCGTCGCCAACATGGTCGGCTTCCGCAACGCCACCGAAGGCGCCGGCGTCGTCAACTGGTACGACAACGGCAACAACCACATCGCCTTCGGCCGGGCCGGCAAGGGCTACGTCACGATCAACGACGAGGACCACGCGGTCACCGGTCGGTCGTACCAGACCGGCCTGCCGGCCGGCCGCTACTGCGACGTCATCCACGGCACCTTCAGCAACGGCACGTGCAGCGGGCCGGTGATCACCGTGGACGGCAACGGCTGGTTCGCCGCGAGCGTGCCCGCCCACGACGCGATCGCCATCCACGCGGGCGCCCGGCTGAGCTGACGGTCCCCACCGGCGCGGACCCCGCCCCGGCTGGCGGTTCCCACCGGCGCGGACCCCGCCCCCGGCCGACATTCCGGCCAGGGGCGGGGTTTCGCCGTTCTCCACCCGTTACAGTTTGTTTGTGCGTTTTGACCGGATGAACCGGCGGCCCGTCCGCGTGCTGGCTGCCGTCGGCGTACCCCTGCTCCTGCTGGCCGCCGGGGCGACGGGCTGGGCGCTCACCCCCCGGACCGCGCCCCCCGCGCCGCCGGTCGTCGGAGCGCCCGCGCCGACCAGCGCGGCCCCGACGCCCGAGCGGGTGCCCGTCGCCGCGCCCGCGCCGGACGACCTGCCGGTGGTCGACTACGACCCGGCGCCCACCGGCTTCCCCGCCGATCCGGACACCCTGGACACCAGGCCGCTGACCGAGGGCCTGCACCCGACCCGCCGGATCGCCGCCTACACCGCCCCCGGCGGCCGGCCGCTGGCCTTCCTCGACCCCACCATCAGCGGCGTCGAGCTGACCATGCCGATCGCCCAGCGGCGGGCCGGCTGGGTGGCGGTGCTGCTCCCGTCGGCCAACCGCACGCTCGCCTGGCTGCCGCCCGGCGGCTACACCACCGTGGCGCTGCGCGACCAGCTCGTGGTGGAACGCAGGCCGCACCGGCTCACCTGGTACCGGGCCGGCCGGGCCGTCCGCAGCTGGGAGGTCAGCCTCGGCCAGCGCGGCCAGGAGACCCCGCTGGGCCGGACCTTCGTCCTCGGCCGGACCCCGCCGCCGGAGAGCGTGTACGGGGGCGTCGACATCTTCGCCCTCGGGTCGGTGCCCGACGACCCGGACTCGGTGCCGGCGGGCCTGCGCGGCGCGCACATCGGCGTGCACAGCTGGTACCACGACGGCGAGCTGGGCCGGAACACCACCAACGGCTGCATCCGGCTCACCAAGAGCGGGCAGCGGGAGCTGCTGGCCGAGCTCCGTCCCGGCACCGAGGTGGTGGTGGTCGACGAACTGCCCGCCCCGCCCCCGACTGCCTGACGCCGCCCGGCACCGCACAGCTCAAGGGGCGACCCGCTCGTCCGCCGCGGCCAGCGGGAACTGGCGCGGCAGGGACGGGCGCGCCTGCCCGAGCGTGCGCCACAGGAACTCCAGCGTCAGCGCCCAGACGAAGGCGCGCTGCTCGTTGTTCGCCGCCGCGCCGTGCCCGCCCTCGACGTTCTCGTGGTAGGCGACCTCGTGGCCGTGCTCGCGCAGCCGGGCCGCCATCTTGCGGGCGTGCCCGGGGTGGACCCGGTCGTCGCGGGTCGAGGTGACCAACAGGACCGGCGGGTACGCCGCATTGTCGCGGACGTTGTGGTACGGCGAGTACCGGCGCAGGAACTCCCAGTCGGCCGCCACGTCCGGGTCGCCGTACTCGGCCATCCACGAGGCACCGGCCAGCAGCCGGTGGTAGCGCCGCATGTCCAGCACCGGCACGTGCGCGACGACCGCCCCGAACAGCGACGGGTAACGGGTCAGCATCACCCCCGTCAGCAGGCCGCCGTTGCTGCCGCCGAAGATGCCGAGCCGCTCCGGCGAGGTGATGCCGCGCGTCACGAGGTCGGCCGCCACCGCGGCGAAGTCCTCGTACGCCCGGGGCCGGTTCTCCCGCAGCGCGGCGCGGTGCCACCGGGGGCCGTACTCCCCGCCGCCCCGGATGTTCGCCACCACGTAGCTGCCGCCCCGGGCCAGCCAGCCCCGGCCGATGATCCCGCTGTGGTAAGGCGTCAGGGAGATCTCGTAGCCGCCGTAGCCGGTGAGCAGCGTCGGCCCGCCGGGCGCGTCCGGGTCCCCCACCACGAAGTACGGCACCCGCGTGCCGTCGGCCGAGGTGGCGAAGAACTGGCGTACCGCCAGGCCGTCCGCTCCGAAGGACGCCGGCGCCCGCCTGAGCGTCTCGACCGTGCCGCCGACCTGTCCGAGCCGCAGCGTCGCCGGCTGGAGGAACCCCTCCGAGACGAGCAGGTAGGAGTCGCCGTCGTCCGGATCGGTGTCCACGACGCGGCTGTGGTCGAACTCCGGCACCCCCGGGAGCGGCTCCCGCCGCCAGCCCGCCCCGTCGGGCGTCAGGACCTCGAGCCGGCTCCGCACGTCGACGAGGGTGGCCAGGATCAGGTGGTTGCGGGTCCAGAAGTGCCCGCTCAGCGAAGTGCGGTCGTCGGGCCGGAAGAGCACCGTCATCTCCCGCTCGCCGGCGAGGAACGCGTCGAACCGGGTCACCAGCAGGGCGCCCGCCGGATGGGTCACCCCGCCGACCGGCCACGGCGACCGCAGCCGGACCAGGAGCCACTCGCGGTGCACGTCCCACTCGGCGTCCTCCGGCACGGCGATCAGGATCCGCTCGCCCGTCCCCGTCAGCAGGTGTCGCTCCGAGCGGTAGAAGTCCAGCCGGCGGCCCACGAAGTCGCGCTCGAAGCCGGGCGTCGGGTCGTGCGAGGCCCACGCGGCGACGTCGTCGGCGTGCCCCTCCTGGACCACCTCGGCCTCGGACAGCGGCGTGCCCCGCCGCCACCGCCTGACCACGCGGGGATACCCGGAGGAGGTCAGCGAGCCGGGCCCGAAGTCGGTGGCGACGTAAATGTGGTCGGCGTCGATCCAGCCGACGTCGCTCTTCGCCTCGGGCAGCGTGAAGCCGTCCTCGACGAAGACGCGGCGGCCGAGGTCGAACTCGCGCACGACGGTTGCGTCGCCGCCGCCCCGGGACAGGCTGACCAGGCAGCGCCCGTGACCGGGGCGCAGCACGGTCGCCCCGCCCCAGACCCAGTTCTCGCCCTCCGCCGCGGCCAGCGCGTCCAGGTCGAGCAGCACGTCCCACTCCGGCTCGGGCCGGCGGTACTCCTCGATCGTCGTCCGGCGCCAGAGCCCACGCGGATGCGCGGCGTCGGTCCAGAACTCGTAGAGGTGCTCCCCGCGCCGTCGCGGCAGGGCGATCCGGTCGTCGGCGTCGAGCACCCGCCGGAGCTCGCTCCGCAGGCCGGCGAACGCCTCGCCACCGGTGAACGCGGCGGCGGTCTCCGCGTTGCGGTCGCGCACCCACCGGGCGGCGTCCGCACCGTCGAGGTCCTCCAGCCAGAGGTACGGGTCGTCGCTCTCCACGCTCACCCTCGCCACCCCGCCACTATGCCCGACGGGAGGCGCGCATCCGGGTCCCAGTGTCGGCATTCGGATCGCACCTCCAGCAGGCGACGCCAGGACGGCTCCCGGCCGGTCCGCGACGGCCGGCGTACCGGGCCCCGGGGCCACCAAGGGCCGCCTCCGCGTCGTCGGCGCGGCCGGCCTTGCGGCGACAGGCCAGACTGGGGCGCCCGTCACCCAGGAGGCACCGTGCCCCGTCACCCGTCCCGCCTTCTCAGACGCCTCGGCGCGAGCGCAGCCGCCGCCACGGCCATGGTCACGCTGATGCCGCAGGCGGCCGTCGCCGCGGTCGTCCTCGACGACGGCGTCGTGCTGCAGTCCACCACCGGCACCGACCACCTGGTCACCGCCGACCGGCCCGCCTGGGCGGCAGCGGCCGTCCACTCGACCTCGAACTACAACATCAGCCTCTTCGGCCAGGGGGGTGGCTGGCTGACCTCCAGTTACGGCTACGGCTTCAACCGGGCGGAGTTCGTCGCCGTCAACTCGCACCTGTCGCCCCTGGCGTCGTACGAGGCCCGCACCAGCACGAGCTACGGACCCGCCGTCGCGCACACGCAGTGGCGGCAGTCCCACACGACGACGACGCTGCCGTACCCGGCCAACGACGGGGTGACCGGCCCGTCCGATCCGGATCTGGCCTTCGCCGCGCTGGGCAGCACCCAGGTGGTCAGCGTCTCGGACATCCACCTCAAGGCCGGCGAGGCGTTCTGGGTCGACGTCGCCCCCGACACGCTGTTCTTCCTGCTGGAGAGCAACCCGTACGACAGCTCGACCCGGCTGCGCAGCCGGCAGCAGCACGCCACGGCCGGGGTGGTCCGCACCGCACAGGGCTGCACGCTCTACCGCGCGAACCACAGCGGCGTCCACGGCCTGTTGATGGTCGCGGACACCGCGCCGGTGACGACCACCCCGCCGGGCGGGACGGCGGTCGCCCTGCACCGTTACGACCCCGCCCGCCCGTACACCTGCCCGCAGCGCAACTTCCCCGGTCCCACGCCCCCGGGCGTCTGACCGGGCCGGCGGCCCCTGTGCGGGTGCCCCGACCGGCGCACCCGCACAGGGCCTCCGCCGCCCGTCACGGGCGGTCCGGTCAGAACTGCTCGACCCAGTACGGGGCGACGTCCATCCAGCCGTTGGCGCCCGCGCCGTCCTTCCGGCCGCTGCTGGCGGTGCTCAGGGTGTACCAGGCGTCCACGAAGTCCGGGTCGTCGGTGTACCAGGAGGTGGGGATGGCGTCGAGGATCGCGTTGACCAGCGGGGTGTACGCGCCACCGTCCACGATCACCAGCAACGCGCCGGCGATCGCCTTGACCAGCGCCGAGTAGTTGGTGTCCCCGTCGTCCTCCATCATCACCACGTCGGCCAGGTTGTACTTGTACGACGAGAAGTGCACCAGAAGCTGGTTCGGGTGGTACGTGGTCCCGTCGTGGTCCAGGTACGGCATCTGCACCAGGTCGACCTTGACCTTCCCGTCCAGCCCGAACCCGGCCACGAGGTTGTAGATCTCGGCATCGCCCTTGATCCAGGGCTCCTCGTCGTCGCTCAGCCGGATGCTGTTCACCTTCGTGGCCCAGTAACCGGCCGAGGCGGTCACCCCGTCGGCCGAGGCGCGGGGCGCGGGCCGCGCCGGGACGGCCTGGCCGATACCCCGCGCGCCCAACTCCTGGCGCATCAACGCCAGCCCCGCGGTGAGCGCCCGCTCCGTGTCCACGTCGACCACGAGCACCGGCCGCTGCGGCACCCGCGCGGCGTCCAGCACCACCGTGGCGCCGGAGCGGTCGTACGCCCTCACGCTCGCCGCCGAGTCGTCGGGCGGGGTGGCGGCCACCAGCGGCGCCTCGCCGCGGGCCAGCGCCGCGCGCATGTCCGGGTGGGCCAGCCGCAACCGCAGCAGCGAACCGGTGCCGACCGGCAGGCCCTTGGCGACCAGCAGCCGCTGGTTGGCGGCGCGGAGTTGGCCGGCGAGCCGGGCGTCGACGCCGGCGGCGAGCAGGTCGACCGGGCCACTCGCGGCGGAGACGCCCAACCGGGTCAGCTCGGACCGACCGGTGAGGGCAACCTGACGGGCCACGCCGTCGGTGATGGCGAACACCGGGCTGGCGACCGCCGGGGCCGGTGCGCGGTGGTCGGGCCGGGCGTACGCCGGGGTGGCGACCGCCGCGACCAGGGTGGTGGTCGCGAGGCCGAGCGACAGGACGGCGCGGCGGAAGGTACGTCGGTTCACATGGACTCCTCTGCGTCTCCCGGCCGCCAGCTCGTGGCGGCGACCAAGAGATTGACGACTGTAACTACATAGGTATACGTCCGTCGGGGAGCCGTCAACGTCGCCGTGACGGCGGCGCCACCGCGAGCCCGCGCCCACCGCCGTCCGGGCCCCCGCGAGCACTCGCCGGGCGGGGCTCGGTGTCGACGTGGCGTCGAACCGACATGCCCGGTGAGCCGCGTTGGCATGGGCGCGACCGTCGCGGGTAGTACCCGAACATGAGGGCGAGTTTCCGGCTCGGCCGGATAGCGGGCGTACCGGTCGGGGTCAACTGGAGCGTCCTGGTCATCTTCGCGCTGATCGCCTGGGGGCTGGCGGCCAACCAGTTCCCCCGGGCCTACCCGGACCGGCCCGTCGCCGCGTACGTCCTGGCGGGGCTCGCTGCGGCGGTGGTCTTCTTCCTCGGCCTGCTCGCCCACGAGGTCTCGCACGCGATCGTCGCCAAGCGCAACGGGCTGGAGGTCGGCGGGATCACCCTCTGGCTCTTCGGCGGGGTGGCCGAGCTGCGCGGCGAGGCGCGCGACCCCGGCGCGGAGCTGCGCATCGCCGGCGTCGGCCCGCTGGTGAGCCTGCTGATCGGGCTCTTCTTCGGCGCGATCGCGGTGGTGCTCGCCCTGGCCGGGGTGGAGGGGCTGCTGATCGGCTCGCTGGCCTGGCTGGCCGGCATCAACGTGCTGCTGGCGGTCTTCAACGCGCTGCCGGCCGCCCCGCTCGACGGCGGGCGGTTGCTGCGCGCGGCCGTCTGGAAGGCCACCGGCGACCGGACGAGGGCGTCGGTCGTCGCCGCCCGGGCCGGCTGGGTGCTCGGCGCCGTGCTGATCGGCCTGGGGCTCTGGCAGTTCCTGGCCGGCGTCGGCTTCGGCGGGCTGTGGCTGGCCCTGATCGGCTGGTTCCTGATCGGCGCCGCCGGCATGGAGGAGCGGCAGGCCCGGATGGGCAGCGCGCTGGAGGGCGTCCGGGTGGCCGACGTGATGACGCCTCAGCCGCAGACCGCGTCGGGGCAGATGACGGTGGGCGACTTCGTGGACCACTACCTCTTCGCGTACCGGCACACGGCGCTGCCGCTGACCGAGGACGACCGGCCCGTCGGCCTGGTCACCCTCGACCGGGTGCGCGGCATCCCGGCGGGCCGCCGGGCCGCCACCACGCTGGCCGAGGTGGCCTGCCGTGCCGACGAGCTGGTCCTCGCCCGGCCGGAGGAGCCGCTGAACGAGCTGCTCCCCCGGCTCAGCGAGTGCGCCGACGGGCGGGCGCTGGTGGTGACCGACGGCCGGCTCGTCGGGATCGTCTCGCCGAGTGACATCAGCCGGGCGGTGCAGCGCGGCAGCCTCCGCGAGCAGCTGGCCGACAGCCGGCCCGGCCGCTAGTCGCGCGGAAGGTAGTGGTCGAGCAGGTCGGTGCGGAACGTGCCGGCCGGGTCGAGCCGGCGCGCCAGGTCGAGGAAGTCGGCGTACCGGGGCCAGGCCGCGGCGAGGACCGCCGGGTCGAGGCCGAAGACCTTCCCCCAGTGCGGGCGCGGCGCGAACGGCGCGAGCCGCTCCTCCACGGCCGCCACCACCGGCAGCACCGCCGCCGCGTCCGCGGTCCAGGTGAAGTGGATGGCGAGGCTGTCCCGCTCGTGGTTCGGGCTGAGCCACAGCCCGTCGGCGGCCACCGCACGCAGCTCGCAGACCTGGAGCACCGGCGCGATCAGGTGCGCCACCGGGTCCAGCGCGGCCAGCGCCGCCGCCGCCGCGCCGCGCGGCACGTGGTACTCCGACTGCAACTCCTCCCCGCTGCTGGGGGTGAACCCGAGCCGGAAGTGCGGCAGCCGCTCGTGCCAGGGGCCCGGTTCGCCGAGCTGCGGGGTGCAGTTCCGCGCGGGCATGCCCGGCACCGGATGCCGTGGCGCGTCGGCCGCCGTGGTGCCGAGCCAGTCCGCCGGGAGCGGGGCCGCGTCCGCACGCTGCTTGACCCACACCTCCCGCAGCCGCGGCGACCGCCAGTCGGTGAAGACGCTGACGCTGTACGCCGAGGCGAACGCCGCGTCCAGCGCCGCGCGGGACAGGCCGAGGCGGACGTGCTGACGGATCTCGAAGGTCGGCACCACGTCCAGGGTGACCCGGGTGACGACGCCCAGCGCGCCCAGCGCGACGACCATGCCGGCGAAGGTGTCCCCGTCGGCCGCCCGGTCCACGGTCAGCAGGTCGCCGCCGGCCGTGACCAGCTCCAGCCCGGCGACCGCGCTAGCCAGGTTGCCGATCGTCTCCCCCGAGCCGTGGGTGCCGGTGGCGACCGCCCCGGCGACCGAGATGTGCGGCAGCGAGGCGAGGTTGGCCAGGGCGTACCCGCGCGCGTGCAGCCAGGCCGCGAGGTCCCCGTACCGCATGGCGGCCGGCACGGTGACGGTCGCGCGGTCCGGGTCGAGCGCGACGGTCGCGGGCAGCCCGGCCAGCGAGACCAGGTCGCCGGTGGTGTCGCCGAGGCGGTTGAACGAGTGTCCGGTGCCCACCACCCGCAGGCGGTCGCTGCCCGCCACCAGCCGGCGCAGCTCGTCGAGGGAGGAGGGACGGTGGTGGCGGCGGGCGGCGTAGTGGACGTTGCCCGCCCAGTTGCGCCGTGGCCCGGCCCCGGCGGCGCTCACGGGGTGCGGTGGCGGTCGGCGGACCGCTCGCCGGCCGGGGCCCCGCCGAGCGCGTCGACGAAGCGGTCCCCAACGTGCCGGGTCAGCGCCGCCGCCACCTCGGCGGACTTCTCCCGGACCCGCGCCAGGTCCAGCAGCTCCACCGCGGCCCGGCCGTCGACCGGGTGGCGCGCGTCGGTCGGCAGGTCGGCCAGCGCGCCCGGCGCGGGCACGAGCAGCAGGCGCGGCGTCGACGACAGTCCGTCCCGGGCCGGCGGCCGGGTCAGCGCCAGCGCCGCGACCTCCGCCCACGCGATCGTGCGGCGCAGCCCGGGGCGGCGGACGGTCAGGCCGTCGGCGTCGATGACGAACCGGAACGGGCGCAGCAGGCCGACCAGCACGCCCCCGCCCAGCAGCACGGCCCCGACGGCGACCAGCCGGCGCAGCAGCGCGTGCTCACCCGGCAGCGCCAGCAGCACCCCGCCGCCGACCACGCAGGCCAGGGGCAGCACCAACGCCCCCCGGTTGCGGTGCAGTTCCACGTCGTACCCCCGTTCGACACCGTGGTCGTCGGGAGGCATCATCCGACGACCGCCGGCGGGGCGGAAACCGGTCGATCGGGCACGGTTACCCCGCCGTCGTCGGGGAACCCTACGCCGATGAGCAGCTACCGCGATCCCGCCCCGCTGGCCGATGTGTTTCCCTCGGGCCAGGTGACCGACCCGACCGGCACCGGACCGGCGCCGTCGGGCGGGGCGTATCCGGCGGGCACCACGCCCGGCCCCCGGCCGACGCCGGCGCCCCCGCCCGCGCCGCGCCCGGTGCCCCACCCGGGGCCGGCGCCCCGGGTGGGCGCCGTCGGCCCCCGCGCCTGACGCCCGCTCCGGCCCGCCGGCTCAGAGCTGGGGCTTCACCTCGGCCGCGACCAGCTCCAGGTGGTCGAGGTCCGCCAGGTCGAGCACCTGGAGGTAGAGCCGCTCGCTGCCGATCTCGGCGTACCGGCCGATCTTGTCGACCACCTCTGCGGGGGTGCCCGCGAGGCCGTTCTCGCGCAGCTCGTCCGGTTCCCGGCCGATCGCGGCGGCCCGCCGGGCCACCTCGGCGTCGTCCCGCCCGCAGCAGAGCACCAGGGCGTTGGACCAGCGCAGCTCGCCCGCGTCCCGACCGGCCTCCGCGCAGGCGGCCCGGACCCGCGCGAACTGGGCGGCGGAGTCCTCGACCGAGGCGAACGGCAGGTTGAACTCGTCGGCGTACCGGGCGGCCAGGCGGGGCGTGCGCTTCGGGCCCATGCCGCCGAGCAGGATCGGCGGGCGCGGGTCCTGCACCGGCTTCGGCAGCGCCGGCGAGTCGCTGACCGGGTAGTACCTCCCGGCGAAGTCGAACGTCCCGCCCGGCGGCGTCGCCCAGAGCCCCGTGACGACCGCGAGCTGCTCCTCCAGCCGGTCGAAGCGCTCCCCCAGCGACGGGAAGGGGATCCCGTACGCGGTGTGCTCCTCGGCGTACCAGCCGGTGCCGATGCCCAGCTCGACCCGGCCGCCGCTCATCTGGTCGACCTGCGCGACGGTGATCGCCAGCGGGCCGGGCAGCCGGAAGGTGGCGGCGGTCATCAGCGTGCCCAGCCGGATCCGCCGGGTGTCCCGGGCCAGGCCGGCGAGGGTCGTCCACGCGTCCGTCGGCCCGGGGTCGCCGCTCACCGCGCCCATCTTCAGGTAGTGGTCGGAACGGAAGAAGGCGCCGTAGCCGGCCTCCTCCGCGCAGCGGGCCACGGCGAGCAGGTCGTCGTACGTCGCGCCCTGCTGGGGTTCGGTGAAGATCCGCAGTTCCATGCTCCGAGCATAGGGAGCCGGCCGGGCCGGCGCGCCGATCCGGCCCTTCCCCGGGCGGCGACGCCGGGCGGGTGCCCGCCGCCCGAAGTGGCGGGCATCCGATAGCGGCGTCCCTGGCCCCGCCCCGTCGGGCGGTCCAGAGTGGAGGCCGAGCGACGACGCGAGGAGGAACCCATGGAGGACCAGCACCGGGACCGGCTGAAAGGGGCGGTGGACGCGCTGCTCCCGGAGGTGTCCCGCCGGGCCGGGGAGATCGAGGCGGCCCGGGGGCTCCCCGCCGACCTGCTCGACTCGCTGCGGGCGGCCGGCTGCTTCCGGATGTTCGTCCCCCGCAGCCACGGCGGCTACGAGGCGGACCTGCGCACCGGGCTGCGCGTGCTGGAGGCGCTGGCCCGGGCCGACGGCTCGACCGGGTGGACGGTGATGATCGGCGCCGAGACGCCGCACCTGGTGGCGATGCTCTCCCGCGACCGGTTCGACAAGGTCTACGCCGACGGGCCGGACGTGGTGGTCGGGGGCGGGTTCGCCCCGCAGGGGCGCGCCGAGCCGGTCGACGGCGGCTTCCGGGTCACCGGGCGGTGGGCGTTCGCCAGCGGCTCCCGGCACGCCGACTGGATCTTCGGCAACTGCGTGCTGACCGAGGGCGGCGAGCCGCTGCCCGGGCCGGCGGGGGCACCGCCGGCGGTGCGCTCCATGCTCTTCCCGGCCTCCCGGGTCACCGTGCACGACACCTGGCACGTGCTCGGCCTGCGCGGCACCGGCAGCCACGACGTCGAGGTGGCGGACGCCTTCTGCCCCGCGGAGGAGAGCTTCGACCTGTTCACCGGCGTGCCCTGCGTGCCGGGGCCGGGCTTCGTGGCGCCGCTGGTCCACTTCGTCCTGCACCTCGGCGCGGTGGCGGTCGGCATCGCGCAGGGCGCGCTGGACGACATGGTCACGCTGCTCGAGGGCGGCCGACAGCGGCTCTACGCCCGGCAGTCGCTCGCCGACTCGCCGGCCTTCCGCCTCCAGCTCGGCCGCGCCGACCTGGACGTACGGGCGGCCCGGGCGCTGCTGCGGGACCTGGCCGACGACCTCTGGGCGGCCTGCGCCACCGACCCGGCGGCGATTCCCGCGCTGCACCCGCGGGTCTCCGCCGCGCTGCCCTGGGTGACGGAGCGCGCCGCCGCCGCGGTCGACACCTGCTACCGGGCGGCCGGCGGCGGGGCGGCCCGGGACTCGTCCCCGCTCCAGCGTCGGTTCCGCGACATCCACACGTTCAGCCAGCACGCGGCGGCGGCCGAGGGCTGGCTGGCCAACAACGGCGCGCGGGTGCTCGGCCGGCCGGTGGAGCTGGCCTACTGACGCCGGGTGAGGCGACACGCGGGCGCTCGGCACCCGGACGGGTCTCCCGGCTTCCGAGAAGGAGCCGGGGCACCCGTCCGCCGTCTGTCGACGGGTCAGCAGCGCTGCCGCTGCCCCGTGTGGTGCACGCCGACCTTGCCCACCACGGTCAGGTCGGTCAGGGCGGTGTTCGCACCGCGGTGCACGTAGCACGAGTAGCGATGCTGGTTGATCACTTCGAGGTGGATGTGGACCCCGCTGTCGCCGTTGACCTGGTAGCAACTGGACCAGCGGAAGCGGCCCGTCTCGCCGAGCCTGGTCCACGGACCGACCGAGGCGCCGACGACGATGCCACTGGGCTTGTTGTTCACGTGCATCACGTCCGCCCGGCCGAGGATCTGCCCGGTCGTGGTGTCCCGGGCCTCGAGCCCGATGCGGTAGCCGCCGTCGGCGAGGTTGCGGGTCGCGCAGCCCGGCTGGACGGTGACCACCTTGACGGCGACCGGGTGCCCGGAGGCTGTCTTGGTACCGAACGGCGAGACGATCGTGGCGCCCGGACCGCGGTAGATGTCGACGGCCCAGTCGTTCGGGTAGCCCCAGTGACCGAAGACGATGTGGTGTGAGGCCGGCCCGGAGAGACCGAACCGGTCCCAGGTGGACGAACCCTGGATCGGCGGGTAGACGTTGACCCTGTCCGCATCCGGATGCGCCTGCGCGGCGCTGGCCGGGGCGAACGCGGCGCCGGCCACGAGCACGAGAGCGGCCAACGCAGGGGCGAGACGACCGAACTTCACATGATCTCCATGGCTGTCCTGGCGCAGCTGGGCCCGGCGGACATCGCGCCGGGGTGGTGCACGAGCGCGCCTGCGCACGATCCGGCGGATCCTATACCACCATCGATGGACTTCATGATCGACGTCTATCCGTCCGCCACCGGCTCCCCCGGTCCTCCTGGCGGATCTCCGGCCGGCTGGTCACACGTACGGCCGGGTGGCGTAGGCCGCCCTCAGCGCGGCCAGCCCCGTCGACTTCGGCGACAGGGTGCCCCAGCCGGAGTTGAAGTAGTTGGTCCGCGCGATCCGCGGTCCCCGCTCGGCGTTGAGCTGGGCGATGGCCGCCGGCACGGTGGCGATCCAGGCCGCCTGGTCCGGCACTTCCGCCACCCGTACGCCCCACTCGGCGATGATCACCGGCCGGGAGAGTGCGACGGGGCCGAGGTCGGCCACCGCCCAGTCCTTGGTCCGGCGGAACCGGGCCAGCGCCGTGTGGGTGGGGCTGGTGGCGTAGGCGTTCCACTGGAGGAAGTCGAGCTTGGCCATCAGCGCCTCCGGGTGGGTGCGCTGGAAGCAGGCCCGGTCGAAGCCGCCCACCCCGACCGAGAACGTCGTGCCGGCGGGCAGCTGGCGCGCCTTGAACCAGTCCACGATGTACGTCGTCGCCTGCACGGCACGGGCGTCCGACTGCGCCCACGGGTAGCTGACGCCGGACTCGGTGGTGCCGAACTCGTGGTCGGTGTCCAGCTCGGAGGCGAGCTGGATGTTCACCCCGAAGCCCAGGGTCCGGTACTGGGACAGGGCGCGGGCGAACAGCCCGTCGCAGTGCCCGGCCAGGACCTGGCTGTAGCCGTACGCCCGGGGCCAGGTCGTGCCCGGGCGCTGCTGGATGGTCATCGCGGGCGCCGGGACGGTGTAGGTGACGCCGTCCACGGTGAAGGTCTGCGGCCCGGCGTTGGGCGCGCCGTAGTGCTTCAGCTCCAGCACCATGTTCATCTGCACCCCGGCCCTGCCGAGGGTGATCAGCCACGGCCGTTGGTAGCCGGGGAAGGTGTAGCCGTCGGCGAAGCTGCGGTACTGGGTCAGCGAACGGAAGTTGCCGCCGGCCATGTCGGCCGTCGGGTCGGCGCCGCCGGAGAGGTAGTAGCCGCCCAGCACCGGCGGCGCGATCGTGTAGTCGGCGGTGGCGGTGGCGGTGCGCCCGCCGTTGTCGCGCACCGTGACGGTGACCCGGGGCATCACGCCACCGCCCGGTAGACGGCCACCGAGCCGTTGTCCGACGCCCTGGTCCAGGTGCGGCCGGAGTCGTCGGTGACGGCGAGGGTGAGCGGGTCGATGACGGCGGTGACCTTGACCGGCGCGCTGCTGTTGCCCTGCGCGTCGGTCACCACGATCGTGACGGTCACCGGCTTGGTGTCGGCGTCGCCGTAGGTGACCGTCAGGATCATCTGGTCGCCGGGTGAGTAGGTGGAGGCGTTCAGGGAGGCGGTGGCGGTGGGAACGGCCATTGCCGGCTCCTCTCGTGCTCGGTGACCGGACCCCGGCTCGTGACCACGGCCGGATCCGGTTGGGGAGGATGGGGTCGGGGCGACGACCGGGTCGCCGGGCACGCGACGGCGTGGGCCCGGGACGGGTCATGGGTACGGCTCGCCGGCCGCGCTGTCTCGACGTTGCCGCGCGGCTCCGGGTGGGTGCCGGGATGGGGACCTCGGTGTCGGTGTCGGTGAGGCGGCTTCCGCCCGGGCACCCGGGGCGGTGGCTGCCGGAGTGCGACCTCGCGGTGCGTGGGCGGCCGGCGCTGCGCTACGCCGCGGCCGTCGCGGGGTCGGGCTCGGTGATGGCGGTGTCGGCGGGGACGATGCTGTCCCCGCCGGGCCCTAGGAATGGGTTGTGGCCCGCCATCCTCACGCCTCTGACCTGCTACAACAGTGCGCCGCGGAGGCGTTCCGCGTCCTGTCCGTCATCGGACGGCCGGAGTGTCCGGCAGGTGACTGTGCTCCGGCCGGAACTGTGCCGAAGCCGCCCTGGCGACGACCTCCTCCGGGCTGAGCGGCGCCTTCGGGTGGTGGGGCGTAGCGACCCCGGATCCACGGGGTTGCCGGGAGGTACGCCACTGGCCATGGCCGAGCGCGTTACCGAGGACCGGTCGGGGGTGCCGCCCCGTCCGGGCCGGCTGCCGGCGCCCTTCGCCGCTGTCGTGGGCGGCCGCGCGACGAATCTTCGGCAGCGTTCTGGCTGGCCAAGAACCCGGACCCGGCACTCGACGAAATCGACTGCCGACTCTTCTCTTCACATGAACCCAAATCAATCAAATGGTCTACATCGATTGCCGGTTCTTCTCTTGACTTTAACGCACGTTGAACAAATTGTTGCGCGGAAGCCATTGACCGGTGGATCCTTTCGGCACGTCACGGCGGCTCGATAACAGCATTCAGAGCACCGTGGAACCGATGCGAGAAAAAGAGTGGAGGTGAACAGAAATGAAGATCAAGGTGATCAAGGTCGAGCGCATCGAGGCGACCCGCCCGCACCCGGACCCCGACGCGGGGGATGGCGCCCTCTGACGACTGCCGCAGTGGCCCGGTCCGTCCCAACGGACCGGGCCACTGCCCTCCCCACCCGACCGTCGAGGAAGGATCACGACCGGCATGCGCCCCAGACTGAAGTCCCTGAACACACTCACCACCGACGACACGGTCGTCATCTACCGGCGGCCGACCGAGCGGATCCACCTCGACGATCCGGGCGGCAACGTGCGGGCGCTGGTCGAACTTCTGGCGCGGGGCGCCCACGACGCGGTCGAGCTGCCGGCGGAACTCGCCCGCCTCGGTCATCTGAGCACCGCCGAGGACGTGCACCACGCCATCGCCGCACTGGACGACCTGCGCCTGCTGGAGAACGCCGACGGGGACCCCGACACGGAGACGCTGCGCTGGCACGAGAGCAACCTGCGCTTCTACGACCTCTTCACCGACCTCGGCACATCCAGCGGCGAGCTGCATCGCCGTCTCGCCAACTCCGCCGTGCTCGTCCTCGGCGCGGGTGGCCTCGGCAGCGGGGTCCTCCAGTCGTTGCTGGGGCTGGGGGTGGGGCGGGTGCGCATCGTGGACTTCGACACGGTCGAACCCAAGAACCTGGCCCGCCAGTTCGTCTACGGTGCGGGCGAGGTCGGTCAGCCCAAGGCGGCTGCGGCCGCGGCCTGGGCCCGGCGCTACTCGCCACGGACGGTCGTCGAGGCCGTCGAGAAGGAGGTCACGGACGCCGCGACGATCCGCACGCTCGGTGCCGACGTGGACCTCGTCGTGCTCGCCGCCGACCAGCCCGCCGGCATCCAGCTCATGACCAACGAGGCGTGCTTCGACCTCGGCGTACCGTTCGTCACCGGAGGCTTCAGGCTCTCCAGCCTGTTCTACTGGTCCGTCGAGCCCGGGCGTACGCCCTGCCGTCTCTGCCTGGAGCTGCACCGCGACGACGACCTGCGCGGCCGCGACGAGTGGGTTCGCAGCGGGCTGCTGCTGGAGGCCGACCCGGTGAACCGCGGCACCGGGCCGGTGGCGCAACTGCTGTCCGGGTTCATCGCCCTCGAGGCGCAGCGCTACCTCGCCCGGACGGAGGAGCCGGCCGCCGCCGCGACCTACCGGAGCATCGACATCGGCGACCGCATGCGTGCCGACGCGACGGGCTGGGAACGGCACCCCGACTGCACGCTGTGCGACAAGGCCTCGGGCGGCGACCGGTGACCGCGCCCACCGCCGAGCGCTTCGCCACGCTGACCGTGGTGCCCGACGGCGACGTCCACATAGTCGGCAGCCTGCACACGGCGGAGTACCTCGCCGTGCCCGAGATCGGCGCGACGATCATCGGCTGGTTGCAGGCGGGCGAGAGCATCGAGCGGTGCGCCGCCCGCGCCGAGGAACTCGTCGGCGAGCCGGTAGACGTGGCCGACTTCGTCGACACGCTGGTCGAGCACGGCCTGCTGCCCACGGTCGGGGACGACGACGAAACCGACACCGCCGGGTCGGCCGCAGCCGGCTGGCGGCTCGTCGGCCGGGTTCTCTTCCACCCCGTCGCCTGGGCCGTCCACGCGGCGCTGGCCATCGCCGCCGTGCTGCTGCTCATCGCCCGCCCGGAACTGCGACCCCACTACACCGACCTGGTACCCACCCGGTCGGCGCTGTCCAGCCTGCTGCTCGTCTCGCTGCTCACCGTCGTCTGCATACTCGTCCACGAGGCCGGCCACGTCGCCGCCGCAGCCCGCCTCGGCCTGCGCAGTTCGCTCTCGGTCACCCGGCGGCTCTACTTCGTGGTGTTCCAGGCTGACCTGACCCGGCTGTGGAGCGTGCCGCGCCGCCGTCGCTTCGGGCCGCTGCTGGCCGGAATGGCGCTGGACGCCGCGACCCTGGGGGCGTTCCTGATCGCGCAGGAGTTCCTCGCGGCGAGGCTCGACCCCGGCATCGTGCAGATCCTCCGCACGCTCGTGCTCGTGCAGATCAGCGGAATTCTCATCCAGACCTGG
Source organism: Micromonospora sp. NPDC023644 (assembly GCF_040640115.1). Classification (NCBI taxonomy): domain Bacteria; kingdom Bacillati; phylum Actinomycetota; class Actinomycetes; order Micromonosporales; family Micromonosporaceae; genus Micromonospora; species Micromonospora sp. NPDC023644. The sequence goes on from NZ_JBFABA010000023.1 coordinate 32,446, forward strand.
ATATTCATGCGCACCGACCTGTACGCACTGTTCACCACCGCCACGAGCAGCCGGAACCTGTGGGTGCTGAAAGGGGCGCTGCTACGCCGCTGGCTACGCCGGGAGACCGCGGCGGACGGCGATACGTTGGCCCATGCCACCGCACGCGAACTGCGGTGGGCGAAGGTGTTCGTTTGTCTCTACGTGCCCGGCCTGGTCTACGCGCTCGGATACCTCGCGTATTTCGGGATACCCGGCACGTTGCGCATTCTCGGAATGGCCACGGGCGCAATCCGCGACCCCGGCCTGACCACCCTGGCGGGCTGGTCCGGCGTGGCGGCGCTGGTGTTCGTCTTCCTGCCCGCCTCGCTCGCCCTCGGGGGCGCGGCCCGCAGCGGCCTACGGCTCCTTCGGACGGCGGTGCGGCGCCGCGCCGCCGCCACGGACGCCTAGTTGTCGTACTCGTCTTGACGCATCGGCGCAGGGTGGCGGGTGATCTCACCCGGATCTTTGGGGCAGCGGTTCGGGGCGGAGCATCGAGGTCCGGGCTGACCGGGTGTGGATGCCTCGACCGCCTCAGTACGGGTAGCGGGCCGGGGCCGCAACGCCGCGCTGGCGCCGCATCTCGTGCGCCCGCTTCTCCTTGCGGATGATGGCCACGGCGTACCAGGTGAACGCAGCGGACACCAGCGCCAGCGGGATGGCTCCCCAGAAGGGCCGGCCTTGCGCCCACGAGATGGGCAACGCCAGCACCAAGACCACGGTGAACGCGGTGAACACGACGGCGAGGACTCGCAGCCCGCCCACGGTACGCACCATGACGCCTGGTCCGCCCCCGACGAAGCCGACCTCCTCCGGCCGGTAGAGGGCCAGCTCCCCATCGACGGTGCGCATCAGACGCCACGCCTCCCCACGCTCCCGAAGCCGTTGGTACTCGGCTCGGGCGGCCTCGTCACGGGCCGCCCGTCCGGCGTCGTCTGCGGTCACCGTCTGATTCCTTCCGCCGAACGGTGGCGCCTCTCGGTCAGCCCACCTCGTCCATCACGCCCGCAAGCTGAGCGAGTATTCGAACCAACTGTGTCACGGGCTGCCTCACGGCCGCCCGGCCGTCGTCGCAGCTCTTTCGAGGCTGCCCGCTTCGCTGCCGCGTTCGGCGTTCACCGGGCGGCGAAGGCACAGGGGTCGGCCGTACAGTGTGCGGACCATTCGATCGAGGAGGGTCTCGTGACCCAGCCGCCACCGGTGCCGGGATCCCCGGAGCCCGTCGGCACGTCCGCGAACCCCGACGGTGAGAACCCCGGGACCGCGACGCCGTACCTGCTCGTCATGCCACCCGTCGACGGGGCGCCGCCCGCCATGGTGTGGCCCGGCACGGAGGGCGCGCCCGCCTGGGCGATCCCGGTCAGCATCCCGGCGGGCACGCGCGGATACGCCGTGTTCATCCCGTTGGTGCCGGCCACCGCGCCGACCCCAACCGTGACGGACACCCACCCGACGGTCGCCGCCCCCACGCCGGCAGACCCGGACACCCATTCGACCGTCGCCGGCCCGGCGCCCACGGGCCCCGACAGCCGCCCGGTCGTGCCGAGGCAGGTGGACGGCGGGGATGGCGAGACCACGACGGCCACCGCCGACACGAAGGGCCCGCCGCCTGCGGTCGAGCCGGCACCGGAGGCCGCAGGCCCGGCGCCGGGCGCGCCGCCGCGCCCGACCACCGCGCCGGCCACCACCACCGCACCGCCACCGGCCGCCGCCCCACACCCGGCGCCCTACCGGATCGAGGTGCCGAGCGGCGCGCCGATGCCGTACCGCGGCTACCAGCCGACCCCGCCCCCGCCGTCGTTCCTCGACACGCGTTGGCCGGGGCCGAAGCCCGCCCAGGACCGGGCCGTACCGGCCGCGGTCCTCGCCGGAGCGCTGGGGCTGGCGTTCTTCGTACCGCTCACCCGCACCGGCATCGGCTGGTTCCTCGGCTGGCTCGCCCTGACCGTCGCGGTGGTCCTCGCGGTCCGGCGGACGGGCGCGGAACTGCCGCGCGCCGAGCGGCGGATCCGCGCCGGGTGGGCGGCGGCGGCGCTGGCGCTGCTGGCGGTCCTGGCCTTCCGCAACGCCTGGTGGCTGGTGACGTTCTGCGTGCTCGGCGCGCTCGGCTGCGCGACCCTCGCGATCGTGGGCGGCCGGCTCATCCGATCGATCCTGTTCAGCCTGGTGGCAGCCCCGTTCGCGGCGTTGCGCGGGCTGCCGTGGGTGCGCGGTCACCTGCGCGCCCCGGCGAACCCGGGTCTGGCCCGTCGCGTCGTCGGGTCGGCCGCGGCCACCCTCGCCGCGCTGATCGTCTTCGGCGCGCTCCTGTCCTCGGCCGACGGCGCCTTCTCCGTGGTGCTCGGCGAGGTGATTCCCGAGGTCAACGTCGGCACGGTGTTCCGCTGGGTCTTCCTCGCCGCCGTGGGCGGGCTCTGCGCCGTCGCCGCCGTCTACACGTTGGCCGCGCCACCCGACCTGTCGACCGTGGACCGGCCCGGCACGCGCCGCTTCGGCGTCGTGGAGTGGGCGCCGGTCATCAGCGCGCTCACGCTGCTGTTCGGCGGCTTCGTGGCGGTGCAGTTCACCGTCCTGTTCGGCGGGCAGCGACACGTGCTGCGCACCGCCGGTCTCAGCTACGCCGAGTACGCGCGCAGCGGGTTCTGGCAGCTCGTCGTCGTCACCATGCTGACGCTGGCGGTGCTCGGCGGGGTGGCCCGCTGGGCGCGACGGGAACGGGCCGTCGAGCGCCACCTGCTGCGGGTCCTGCTGGGCCTGCTCAGCGTGCTCAGCTTCGTCATCGTGGTGTCGGCGCTGTCGAGGATGTACACGTACCAGAAGGTCTACAGCTTCACCGGCGAGCGGCTCTTCGTGATGGCGTTCGAGCTGCTGCTCGGCACCGTGTTCCTGATGATCCTGGTGGCCGGGCTCCGCTGGCGCGGGGCCTGGATCCCCGGCACGACGGTGGCGCTCGCCGTGGTGATGCTGCTGGGCCTGGCCGTGCTCAACCCGGAGGACTACGCCGCCCGCCGCAACATCGCCCGGTACGAGCAGACGGGGAAGATCGACGCCTGGTACCTGCGGGCGCTCTCGGCGGACGCGACGCCGGCCCTGACCGGCCTGCCCGACCCGGTGCGCCGCTGCACGCTGAGCTGGATCGCGGACGACCTCGAGGAGCCGGACCCCTGGTACGCCTGGAACCTCGGCCGGGTCCGGGCGCGCGCGGCGCTCGACCGGGTCGGACCGGGCGCCATCGGCGGCCCGCGCGACTGCCGGGCCGCCGACCAGTTCGACCTGCCGAAGCGCCGCCGGTGACGGGCCCGCCGTCCCCGGGTCGACCGGGGACGGCGGGTGCTCAGCCGAGGTGGTCGGCCGGCGCGGTCCGGAGCAGCCGGGCCAACGGTCCCACTGGTCGCGGGTGACGTGCCGCCAGCCGGCATCCTGGCGACGGGCAGCGCGAACCCGGCCGATTCTCAGGCCGGCGCCGTGCCCCGGACCGCCCAGGCCCGGGCGGTGAGCCGGACCGACCCGTCCGGCGCCACGGGCAGCCGGGCCGACAGCAGGTCGCGCAGGCGGGCGCGATCCGGCGCGGTCAGGGACGCGACGTACGTCGGGGCGGGACCCTGTCCGCCCAGGAACGGGGTCCAGTAGTCGTCGAAGCCCGCGAACACCGTGGGCACGTCGACGGGCCGGACCGACACCGCCGTCAGACCCGCGTCGGTCCACAGCCCGCGCAGGGACTCCGGGTCGCACACCGCGAACCGGCGGCCCTCGTTCCGTTTGGCCACGGCCGGGTCGAGCAGGGCGGCGGCGTCCCAGAAGTGACGCAGCAGCGCCATGCCCCCGGCGTAGTCCCAGACGTAGGCGGCGGCCACCCCACCCGGCCGGGTGACCCGGGCGAACTCGGCGACGGCGCGCGCCGGCTCGGGCACGAAGTTGACCGCCAGGCCGCTGACGACGACGTCGACGCAGCGGTCGGGCAGCGGCAGCGCCCGGGCGTCGCCGACCTGGAAGGCCGCCCGCGCGTCGCCGACCGCCGCGCGGGCGTACGCCACGAAGCCCGGCGAACGGTCGACGCCCGCGACGTACGCCGGGTCGGCCAGCGCCAGCACGGTCGACGTGAGCGCGCCCGTGCCGCAGCCCACGTCCAGCCAGCGCCGGCCCGGCGGCACGGCCAGCCAGTGCAGGAACTCCCTCGCGACGGGGCGGCTCCACCGGCCCACGTACGCCTCGTAGGCATTGCCGTCCGCCCAGACCGGGTGCGCCATGCGCAGACCATACGACGTACGCGCCGTGGCGGGCAGGGCGGCAGGCCAGGGGCGGTCCGCAGTGGTTCGACTCGATCAGCCAGACTCGGTCGTACCCCCGAGCCCGCCCGACAGCCGCCGAGCACCCCCGTACCCCTCGTCCGATGGTTGGAGCGCATGTCCCACACCCTCCTGATCTGGTTGGTCGGCGGCGTCCTGCTGGTGGGCGCGGGCTTCGCCACGACCCTGCTGCCCAGGTGGCGGGCGCGGGGGCTGGAGCACCGGACCGCCTGGTCCGCCGCCCGCGCGGCCATCGACAGCGCGGCCGTCAGCCGGGACGCGGCGGCGGCCCGGGTGCCGGCGGCCGAGCGGCTGCTGGCCCGGGCCGAGTCGATCGCCGCCGCGCGCGGCGGGGCGTCCGCGGCCCGGGCGGCGGCGGAGCACGCGCGCGAGGCCGACCGGTTGTGGCGGACGCACCAGTGACCGCCCGCCGGCACCACGGCCGCGACCTGCTGCGCTGGGCGCTCCTCGGCATCGCCGTGGTCGTCCTGGTGGTCTTCCTGCTCGCCCAGCGGCAGAGCGTCGACGTCAGCTACGGCCGGTCGCCGGCCGCCACGGCGAAGCTCGAGGAGGGCTCGGCCGGTGAGCTGAGCGACGCGAGCGTGCCCTCGGTGACCGAGATGACGGCGCTGGTGGCCGCCGATCCCGTGGTGCGGCTCCCCGGCGCGACCGCGCGCTGGAACGAGCAGCGGGTCCGCGAGGCCGCCGGTGACGACGCCGTCCGCATCCTGGTCGCGCCGCCCGGGCTCGACGGGGACGAACGCGACCGGGTGCGGGACGTGGAGAACGCGACCGTCCGGGTGATCGGCACCGAGGTCAGCGGCGGCATCTACCAGGCCGTGCCCGACACCCTGCCCGGCTGGCGGGCCCAGTTCGCCACCGCCGACGTGACGGGCCCGCTGGTGACGTTGATCGCCGCGCTGCGGGACGCGCCCGACCCGCCGGAGCACGACGAGCTGCGCTGGCGTGCGCCGACCGACCGGGAGCTGGCCGCCGTCGCCGCCGACCTGCGGGCCACGGGCCTGCACCTCGGGGCCGGGGCCACGCTGACCGGCGTCCCCGGCGACGTCGCGCGCAACGCCTTTCCAGACGGCGCCCGCTACGTGGCGCTGCCCGCGCAGCCGTTCGGCGAGCCGGTGCCCCGGTACGGGCCGGCGCTGGCCGAGCTGTTCCCAGGCACGCCGATCGTCGTGATGTACGGCCTCTGGATCGAGTACCACGGCCCGGCGGCGGACGACTTCGCGGAGCTGGCCGGGGCGAGTTTCTACGGCCAGTTCGGCGGCCGGCTGAGCCGCTACGACTACCCCCAGGGCAACGTGCTGACGGCATACCTGAACCGGGTCACCGACCTGCGTTACTCGGGGCTGTTCGACCGCCCGCTGCCGTACCGGCCGACCGACCCGCTGCGGGTGGCGCTGCCCGCCCTGCCGTGGCTCTTCGCGGGCTGCGTGGCGGCGTTCCTGATCCTCTCGGTCCGGTCGCTGCGCCGGCCGGACGGCGTGGGGGTCCGGCGCGGCGACCCGGTGCGGGGTGGCACGCCCGCCCGGTTGGCCGGTCTCACCGCCCTCGCCGTCGAGATGTCGCTGCTCACCGACGCCCGCAGCGATCCGGCGCTGACCCGGGGCGTCGTCAAGCTCCAGGCCGCCCGCGCCGCGCTGGACGAGGGGCTGCCGGACCGCCACGTGCGTACGTTGCTGAACGAGGCGGCCGACGAGCTGGACGACGGCGCGCGGACGCTGGGGATCGCCAGCTACCGCCCGGATCTCTACCTTCGGGGCAGGTTGTCGTGAGACGGTCCGGACGACGATGGCTCGGCGACCTGTTCGGCACGCCCTTCGGCGTCGCCGTGCTGGCCTGTCTGGCGCTGGCCGGCTGGGCGTTGTGGACCGGCGGGGCGCTGGACGGCCCGATCGCCCGCCAGGTCCGCGCCTCGTCCGTGTACGCCGCACCGGGCGTCGACCTGGACCGGGCCGCAGCCGAACGGGTGATCGGCAACCGCAGGCTGGTCGTGCTGCTGCTGGAGCCGGGCGCGGACCTGCGGCGGGGTTGCCGCCAGGTCGAGCGCGCCGCCGACGGGACGGTCGTGCTGGTGATGAGCCGCGACGGGAACGAGTACGACACCTACGGGTGCGCGCTGCTGCCCGGGCGCGACGACGAGAACTTCGGTCGGGCGGCCGTGGCGGAGATGACCGTCGGCCGGGGCGTCGACACCTTCGCCGACCGCCCTCTGGAGGCGCTGAAGGTCGTCACCGTCAACTACGACCTGCTGGTGAAGGCCGGCACCGTTCCGGACGGCGCGCGGACGATCAGCCCGTCGCTGCCCCGCTTCCTGCTCGCGTCCGCGGCGATCGTCGCCGTCGTCGCCGGGGCGACGGTGCTCTACGTCGGCGGCCGCCGCGCGGGCCGGCTCGCCGATGCCCGTCGTCGCCGCCGCGACGAGAACGCCGACGCCCGCAGCGCGCTCGGCGCCGCCGCCGCGGTGCTGGCCCAGCAGATCATCGACCTGGACCAGCGGTACGCCTGGGCGGAGCGCCAGGCCTACGTCAGCGGCGCCGAGGAGGGGTTCGGCAGGAGGTACCTGGCGTTGACGTCGGACTACGCCGCGCTGCTCGACCGCGTCGCGGCGGTGGACGCGGACGACGAGGACGCCGTACGCCGGCTCGTCGACCGCGTCGACGAGCTGAGCCGGCGGGCGTCGACGATCACCGGGCCGCCGGCCGGGGACGGGGCCCGCCCCAGGTCCGCCCGGAGCGGCAGCGTCCCGCCCTCCGGCGACTGACGGCACGGTCGACGGCGGGCGGGGCGGCGCGGGCTGCGCGCCGTCGCGCGTCGGATCCTGCCGAAAGCCCACACCTGACTGCCCTTCCTGTCACATTGACAGTAAGTCTAGGGTGGGTCCATGTCGGACGATCGTTGGGTGCCGCCCACCGTCCTGCTCGCGGTGGACCTCGTCATCCTCACCCTGCGCGGGTCCCGGCTCCAGGTGCTGCTCGTGGAGCGCGGCGTGGAGCCCTACCGGGGCGACCTGGCCCTGCCCGGCGGCTTCCTGAACCACGCGCAGGAGGACCTGCCGGCGGCGGCCCACCGGGAGCTGGCCGAGGAGGCCGGCCTGTCGGCGGAGCAGCTGCACCTCGAACAGTTGGGCGTCTACGGCACGCCGGGGCGCGACCCGCGCGGCCGCGTCGTCTCCGTGGCCTACCTGGCCGTCGCGCCCCGGTTGCCCGAGCCGACCGCCGGCACCGACGCCTCCGGCGCGTGCTGGACCCCCACCGACCGGGTCCTGTCGGCCGGAGCCCGGCTCGCCTTCGACCACCGCCGGATCGTCGCGGACGGCGTCGAGCGCGCCCGCGCCAAGCTGGAGCACTCGGCGCTGGCGACCGCGTTCTGCGCTCCGACGTTCACCATCTCCGAGTTGCAGGACGTCTACGAGGCGGTCTGGGGCGTCCGCCTCGATCCCCGGAACTTCTACCGCAAGGTCCAGAGCGTCGACGGCTTCATCGTGCCCGCCGGCACGACGAGGAGGACGGACACCGGTCGCCCCGCACGGCTGTTCCGGCCAGGGCCGCGCGAGGCGCTGCATCCCCCCATGACCCGACCGACGGGTCCGGCAGACAAGGAGCCGGCGAAGGCATGAACAGCAGTCTCGTCGTTATTCTCACGGCCCTGAACCTGGAGTACGACGCGGTCCGCGGCAGGCTGACCGACCTGCGGGTGCACCGGCATCCCGCCGGCACCCGCTTCGAGGTCGGCCGGCTCGGCGGCAACGGCTGCCGGGTGGCGCTGGGCCTGGTGGGCAAGGGCAACCACCCCGCGGCGGTGCTGGCCGAGCGCGCCATGGCCGAGTTCTCCCCCGCCGCAGTGATCTTCGTCGGCGTCGCCGGGGCCCTCTGGCCGAGCATCCGGCTGGGGGACGTGGTGGTGGCGTCCCAGGTCTACGCCTACCACGGCGGCACGAGTGAGGACGACGGCCTCAAGGCCCGGCCGAGGGCATGGGAGATCTCGCACGGCGCGGGCCAGATCGCGCAACACCTGGCGCGCAGCGGCGAGTGGTTCCAGGGCCGGCCCGGGGACGCCGCGCCCCGGGTCCACTTCGCGCCGATCGCGGCGGGCGAGATCGTGCAGGATTCTGCGGTCTCCGCGCAGGCCCGGTGGGTGCGGCAGCACTACAACGACGCCGTGGCCATCGAGATGGAGGCCGCCGGCGTCGCGCAGGCGGGTCACCTCAACCGTGCGCTGCCCGTGGTCGTGGTGCGGGGTGTCAGCGACCGGGCCGACGGCACCAAGACGGCCACGGACGGGGAGAACTGGCAGCCACGGGCGGTGGCCCACGCGGCCGCGTTCGCGACGGCGCTGGCGCAGGAACTGGTCGCCGACGGCGCGGCCGGTCAACGGGAGACGGCGGAGAGGGACAGGCAGGCGCAGATGGGCATGACCAACAAGAACGTCGCCAGCGGCAACGCCCGGGTGGGCGTCCAGGCCGGGCAGATCCACGGCAACGTCACCGTGGGCCGGGAGCCGGAGCCGCCGGCCGACCTCGCGACGGCCATCGGCGAGCTTCGCGGCCTGATCGAACGGGCCCACCACGACGGCCAGTTGGACGAGGCCACCCACGCGGCGGCGGAGACGGAGCTGGAGACGGCCGGCGACTGCCTCGAGGACGAGACACCGCAGGGCCGCAGCGCCCTGATGGTGTCGCTGCGGAGGCTGCGCGGCCTGGTGGCCGACGTGACGGAGCTGGCCGCCAGGCTGGCCGCGATCATAGCCGTGGCGAAGGGACTGTCGTGACGACGCCGACGACGACCAACGTCGCGCAGGGCGACGCCCACGTCGGGGTCCAGGCCCAGGCGATCCACGGCGACGTCTACTACCAGCTGCCGCCGGACGCCTCCCCGAAGGAGAGGTTCCGCACCGGCGTGAAGTACCTCGACGCCCGGATGCCGGCCAGGGCCCGCGAGCTGATCGAGGAGGCCGTCGCGCGCGGGTACGAGACCGACGAGGTGCGCTTCCACTGGCTGCTCGCCCTGCTGAGCGGACGCACCCTGCGCCAGTTGGGCAGCGAGGACCTCACCACGCTCTCCGCCATCTGCGGCCGCATCACCCGGGTGCACGGCCGGGGCGAGTGGACGGTCGGCCTGCGGTCGGTCCTGCGGCTGCTCAGCTCGCTGAACACCGCCGACACCGAGTTGATCCTGAAGGAACTCGACGAGCTCAGGCCGCGCCAGCGCGACAAGATCCTCGACCACCTCGGGGTGCTGCTCGAAGGCCCGGTGGAGGACCAGCTGTGGCACCGCTCGGTCGATCGGGCCAGGGCGGGGCAGAAGGCCGGCGACCGGAAGAACCGGGTCCGGCTCTTCTTCCACCCCTCCCCCGCGCCGCCGAGGGTCCGTCCCGTCCAGCCGGCCGTGATCCCGGCGGGCGAGTGGCTGCGTGCCCTCGCCGCCACGGCGGCCTTCGCCCTCGCCGCCGGCAACGTCGCGCGGCTGCTGCTGCAACGCGGCGAGCTGGCCCCGGTGCTCGCCTACCTCGTGGCCGCCGCGGGAGTCGCCGCCTTCATGGTGGGTGGCGCGGACCGGCACTTCCGGCGGGAGCGGCGGCGGCTGAAGGAGGCGGCGTCCGCCCCACCGACGCAGCGGCGGGCGAAGCCGCCGGGCGGCGGCTTCGCCCGCAAGGTGGACCGGCTCTTCGACACCTACTTCGGGCGCTACGTGCCCAGGGACACGGGCCGGTCCCACTGGCTCGCCCAGACCGCGGGCATCCGGAGGCACCTGCGCGACGAACTCGTCGAGATCTACCGCGAGCAGCGGGTCGACGCGGGCGAGATCGCCTGGCTGGTCCGTCACCTGGTCGGCGACGTGCGACAGCGGTGGGAGAACGACACCCTGGCGGCCCACCGGGCCGGGCTGCGCACCCCGTGGCCGAGCATCGCCCTGTGGGCGGTCGGGCTGGCCGCCGTCGTCGCCGGGGCGCTCTGGGTGGCTCCGGCCGCCGCGCTGACCGCGCCACTGGGCGGCACGGCGTCGGTGCTGCTCGCGGTGGTGTCCGCCGTGTTCGGGGCGCGGGCGTGGTTCCGCATCGTCGCCGAGCGTCGACGCGTGCCGGCCGAGGAGGCGGAGCGGGCGCAGGAGTTGGCGGAGCGCCAGGCCGCGTACGAGCGCTGGCAGCAGAAGCTGTCCCGCAAGCCGTCCGACGCGGAGATGGCCTCCTGGCTGGAGTGCGACCGCAGGATCCTCGTCGACGAGGCGATGCGGCACTACCGGCTCCGGCCCAGTCAGGTGATCGCGCACGCCTTCATCGAGGCGCCCGCCGGGTCGTACAAGCGGGCCCGGGTGCACCGGGGGCCGTGGCGCTACTCGAGGTACCGGCTGCTGCTCTTCCTGTTGACCGACGACGGGGTGCGCCAGGTGAACATCGACCTCGACTTCGAGGAGGGCGTGGCCCACGGCACCCAACGGCTCAACTACCGCTTCGACACCGTCGCCGCCGTACGCATCGACGGCGTGGCGACCCAGCAGCAGACGTTCGAGCTGACCCTGGTCAACGGCGCGCCGATCCGCGTCCGGGTGACCGAGTCGAGCACCGACGGGATCCAGCCGGGCGAGGATCCGGGGGCGCTGTCCCGGGTCGCGCTGGACGCCTCGGGCCTGCTGCACACCCTCAACGTCCTGGAGGGGATCGCGGCCGAGGGGAAGCAGTGGATCAGGCACCAGCGCCGACGGGCCGACGAGCGGCTCTCCGAGGTGACGGCGACCGTGGCCGGCCTGATCGGGTGACCCCGGCGCCGCTGGCGGCTGTGCCGGCCGTACGACCGCGTCGCGCACCCGACGCGGGCCCTTCCGGCAGGTACGGGGGCGCGATGCGCCCCGTACCTGCCGGTACGGACCAGAGTCCCTCGGATCCGGACCGCCTCGCGGGCCCGGAACCAGGGCGGCGGCGGAAGCGACCATCGGGACACGTGCCGCCGACTCAGGGCGTCGGAACGGATCGTCGCTCGGCTTCCTCACTCCAGCACAATGTCGAATTCCTGGGCCACCTCCGAAACGATCTCGGCGACGTCCTTGAGGAAGCGGTTCTGGTCCGGCGATGCGCTGGCGGTCGGCACCGGGGCAGCCTTGCCGTAGATGTCGGAGGCGATGATGCGGGCGCGGACGACCGTGGATCCCTTACCGCTCTGGTTGTAGGCCGTCTGCCAGCCGCGCTGCACTTCGTGCTGCAGCCTACGCCGGGCCAGATCGATCAACTCCCCGGTCACGGCATTCGAGACCTCGTCGATGATCGTCTGCCTCTCGTCGTCGCTCGGCTGGCCCCTGTCCCAGCGCACCGGCCGCTGCAGCATGAGATACACCTGCGCTTGCAGCGCATAGCGGAGATCGGCGACCGGCTTGAGGTTGTCGTATTCGTCCACCCACCCTTCCGCCAGGCGGCGGCTCAACGCCTTGACGCGGGTCCAGTGCTCCTTCCGCGCGTCCGGGTTGAAGTCGAACCCGAGCAGTCCCCGCCACCGCAGGTGGAAGTTCTTCGCCGCCTCGGTCACCGCGAGGGAGAGATGCATCCGGTCGTAGACGGGCCGGCTGGGGCCGGCTTCGACGGCCTGCTCCGGGTGGGCCAGGGCATCGATCAACCGTTGGAGCTCTTGGATCGACCGTCCGCCCATCTTCTTCTTGGCGTTGAGCGGCTTGTGGATCCCGCCGACGAAGAAGCGTGCGCAGTCGAGGCGGCGACGCAGGATGCGCTCGGCGGCTGGGCCGAGGTCGTCGCCGATCGCCTTGAGCACGTTCTCCACGGAGGCCAGGACGTGTTCCTCCCGGGCGGAGAATGTCGGCAGGTTGTCGCCCTTGACCTGGTCGAAGTGGGTGAAGAGGAAGTGCAGCTTCATGGCGTTGCCCGAAACGGCGATGCCCTTCAGCGCCGCTACCGGGGCCGCCTGCATCGGCTGCGCCGCGTTGTCGACCAGAAGCACAGCGTCGACTTTCTCGAGCTGCAGGGCTACTCGGGTCGAGAGGGTGGCAACCGACTTCGGGGTGTGGCCGAGACCTTCACCGTCGACCAGGACGAGCTTGGCAGGCTGCGCGGCCCACTGCGGTACGAACGGACCACTGACCCGGATGCCGTTGACGAGCGGCGTGAGCAGGCGACCGAACAGCGGGGCGTAGTTGCTGGAGAATCTGGTGACGTTCTTGATGAACGCCGCCCTGTCGTCGGTGCTCCACGACCAGCTGACCGGCCAGTCCTGCCGGTTGCGCCGTAGGTCGCCGACCTCCAGCGTGGAGAAACGCTTCTCGATCTCGTCGATCAGGGAGTCGACGACGCCGTGGAACTCGTCGGACTGCCGCAACTCGGTGTCGAGGTTCTCCTCGATGTATTCGGCGACGACCCGTTCGTCTTCCTCGCTGGGATCGAACGCGTCCCGGGTTTCGCTGGCATACCTCTGTACGATCGCCCGGACCGAGCCCACCGCCTTCTGGATCACCTGCTGGGTGAACTCGATGTCGACCTGGCCGTACTCGGTCGGGTCGACCTCTTCTTCATCGTCGACGTCATCGTCCACGAGGTCGTTGGCGGCCGGCGCGGTGGCGCGGCCCAACACGTAGCTGAAACGGAACCGCTGGTTGACGTGATCGAGGAGCTGCCGGACGACCTCGGCGTCGCCCTTGCCGTTGAAGGCGGCCAGCGCGGCGGCGGACACGTTGTCGCTCAGGTAGTCGATCACCTCGCCGCGAGGCGTGAACGTCACGGCGGCGCGGTACGTGCGGTCCGTGCTGGTGATCAGCTCCGTGTCGGCGACGGTCGTCTTCGCCGTCGACGTGGACGGAAAGCGCTCGGTCTCCGGATCGGTGCCGAGGAGCTGCCGCACCACGGTCGTCTTGCCTGCCCCGGTCGTGCCGAGCATCATCACGGTCTCGTAGCCGTCCGCTGCGGTGGGAAGCGGAAGAAGCTCTTCGCGTACGGCGGCGAAGTCGAGCTGCACGGGCTCCACGTCCTGGTGGCGGCTATTGGTGGCGGTGTAGGAACTCTGCACGGCGATGGGCACGGAGGGTCCTCCTGGAGGGGGGGGTGGCAGGCCCGAGGGGTCGGACGCGGGCAGGGGAGATCAGCGACGGCCGTGCAGTCCCGGCCCGCTTGATGAAAGCGACACTAACACACTCGGAGCTGAAAGCACCGTCAAACAGCCTAGGCGCGATCGGGCTCGTGTAGGGTGACGGCGAGACGCAGGACCACTGACAGGACGCCCATGCCGCAGCCCACCCAGGTGACCGCCGCCGAGATCTCCCGGCTGGCCGGGGTCACGCGCGCCACCGTGAGCAACTGGCGTAGGCGTCATCCCGACTTTCCCGCCCCGTCGGGCGGTACGGAGACAAGCCCGGCGTACGACCTGGACGCCGTCCGGGCCTGGCTTTCCGCGCGTGGACAACTGCCGGCCAGTTCTCCCGCCGACGTTCTGCGCACGGCCTTGCGGACCAGCGTCACCGACCTCGCCCACCGAAGCAGACTGTTACCGCTCGTCGTCGCGGCGAGTCGCATTACCGACAGCGCGTTGAAGAAGGCCGTCGGGCTGCCCGATGACCAGCTGTCCACATGGGTGCAGAAGACAAGCCGGTCGTACGCGGTCGACTTCCCCGGCACCGGCAGTCTCACGGGTCAGCCCGACGAGGCCGAGGTGCTTCGTGCCGTGCTGCGTTGCGTCGACGAGGTGGGCGCGGCGCAGACGCTGGAAGTGTTGGCCGAGGGCGAAATCGGTGACGGCAAGACCGGGGGCGCCTATCGCACGCCTCCCCCCGTCGCCGACCTGATGGCGGAGCTTCTCGCCGGCCCGGGTGAGCCGTACCCGGATCGGGTCGTTGACCCGGCGTGCGGGGTGGGTGGCCTGCTACTGGCCGCCGCCGGGCGGGGGGCACGCGAGTTGTACGGCCAGGACGCGGTGGCGGTGTTCGCCGCACAGGCTGCCGCCCGCCTCGCCGTGCAGGCGGGCGGGGCGAAGGCAAAGGTCCAGGTCGGTGACAGCATGCGCGACGACGCATTTCCGGCGCTGGCCGCCGACGCGGTGCTCTGCGCCCCGCCCTACGGCCACCGCGAGTGGGGCCACGAGGATCTGGCCTACGACCCGCGGTGGATGTTCGGGCTGCCGCCGAAGGGCGAGTCGGAACTGGCGTGGCTACAGCACTGTCTCGCGCACCTGACCCCCGGTGGCCATGCTGTCCTGCTCATGCCGCCGGGGGCCGCCTTCCGGCCGTCCGGGCGGCGGATCAGGGCCGAGATGGTCCGCAGCGGTGCACTACGAGCCGTCGTCGCCCTGCCGGCCGGGATGGCCCAACCGCTGCACATCGGCCTCCAACTGTGGCTGCTCGAACGGCCGCACCCGCAGGCGGCCCTGCCGCCGACCGTCCTGATGGTCGACACCGTCGGCACCTCGACCACTGACACCGACGACGCGCCGGGCAGGCGGTCCACGTCGGACTGGCCCGCGATTCGCAGCGCGACGCTCGACGCCTGGCACGAGTTCGACCGACATCCCGGCAACTACGATCCCGTTCCGGGCGTGACACGGGCCGTCCCGGTCGTCGACCTGCTCGACGAGGCCGTCGACCTCAGCCCGGCCCGCCACGTACGCGCCGCCCCGGTCCCCACGAAGCCCGACGAGCTCGCCGAGATGGCGTACGAGCTGAGGAGCCGGCTGCGGCTGGCAGCCACCGGGCTGGTGGCCCTCAGCGGGGGCCACACCTGGTCTCCTGCCGGCGCCGGCCCACGGTCCTGGCGGACCGCCAGCGTCGCCGACCTGCTGCGGGGTGCGGCCCTCACCCTGCTCCGCGCGCCGGCGGCGATCCGCAGCAGCTCAAGTCCTGCCCTGGCGGACTCCGAGGCGCCCCGGACACTCACCGCCCGCGACGTGGTGTCCCGCCGGCCGGCCTCGGGGGCCGGCGAGGAGAATCCCTCGGACGAGGACGTCTCCATCGAGGCCGGGGACGTCATCCTCCCCGAGATGCTGCACGAAGGCGCGAGCACCGCCCGCGTCGCCGACGCCCGCGACGCCGGCAACATCCTCGGCCGGCACCTGCACCTGCTGCGCCCCGACCCGGCCCGCCTGGACCCGTGGTTCCTGGCCGGATTCCTGGCGGCGGAGGACAACCTCAGCGCCGCGTCGTCCGGCACCACCGTGGTCCGGATCGACCCCAGACGCCTGCGGATCCCCCTGCTCCCCCTCGCCGAACAGCAGCGGTACGGCAAGGCGTTCCGCCAGCTCCACGCGCTCCGCGTCGCGGCGGACATCGCCAACCGCCTCGCCGACGAGACCGCCCGCACCCTGTCCGCCGGCCTCACCGGCGGTGCACTGCTCCCACCGGAAGGACCACGTTGAACAGCAGTAAGCACACCGAGCTGGCGAGTCACGCCTGGTCGGTCGCCGACCTCCTGCGCGGCGACTACAAGCAGTCCGACTACGGCAAGGTGATCCTGCCGTTCACCGTGCTGCGCCGGCTGGAGTGCGTCCTGGACCTCACCCGGAGCAAGGTCCTGGCGGAGCACGACCGTTTCAAGGGCCAGGACGTGGACGTCTCCCGGTTCCTGCGCCGCGCGTCCGGGCACAGTTTCTACAACGTGAGCGGCTACACGTTGAAGTCGATCGCCAACGACTCCAGCCAGGCCGCGAAGCACCTGCTGGCCTACATCGGCGCGTTCTCCGAGAACGCGCAGGAGGTGATGGAACGCTACGAGTTCGCCCAGCAGGTGCGGCGGCTCGACAGCGCGGGCCTGCTCTACCGGGTGGTCGGCTGCTTCGCCGACCTCGACCTGCACCCCTACCAGCGCGACAAGAAGACCGGCGAGGTGATCCTCGGCGAGGACCGAAAGCCCGTCCCGAACGTCACGAACCACCAGATGGGGTACGTCTTCGAGGAGCTGATCCGGCGCTTCGCCGAGCAGTCCAACGAGACCGCCGGTGAGCACTTCACCCCGCGCGAGGTCATCGAGCTGATGGTGAACCTGCTCGTCGCCCCCGACGACGACGCGCTGAGCATTCCGGGCACCTCCCGCACGGTGCTGGACCCGGCGTGCGGCACCGGCGGCATGCTGTCGGCGGCCGAGGAGCACATCACCCGGCTCAACCCGTCCGCCACCGTCACCGTCTTCGGTCAGGAACTGAATCCGGAGTCCTGGGCGATCTGCCGCTCCGACATGATGATCAAGGGTCAGGACCCGGACAACATCAAGTTCGGCAACTCGTTCAGCGACGACGGCCACCGCGGCAAGCACTTCGACTACCTGCTGGCCAACCCGCCCTTCGGCGTGGAGTGGAAGAAGGTCAAGGACGAGGTCGAGAACGAAGCCGAGACGCTCGGCGAGAGCGGCCGGTTCGGCGCCGGCCTGCCCCGGATCAACGACGGTTCGCTGCTCTTCCTCCAGCACATGATCTCGAAGATGAAGCCGGTCACCCTCGACGGCAGGGGCGGCAGCCGCATCGCCATCGTCTTCAACGGCTCGCCGCTGTTCACCGGCGCGGCCGAGTCGGGCGAGTCGCGCATCCGGCAGTGGATCCTGGAGAACGACTGGCTCGAAGGCATCGTCGCCCTGCCCGACCAACTCTTCTACAACACCGGCATCTCCACGTACTTCTGGATCCTCACCAACCGCAAGGCCAAGGACCGCGAGGGCAAGGTCGTGCTCCTCGACGCCCGCGACCAGTTCGCCAAGATGCGCAAGTCGCTCGGCGACAAGCGCAAGTTCGTCACCGGCGACCAGATCAAGGCCATAACCCGGCTGTACGCGGAGGCGCTCGACGCCGCCGGCGACCCCGAGCACCCGCAGCACGGCAAGGTGAAGGTCTTCGCCAACGAGGACTTCGGCTACCGCCGGATCACCGTCGAGCGCCCGCTGAAGCTCCGCTTCGAGGTCACCGACGAGACGCTGACGGCGCTGGCCGCCTCGAAGCCGATCCAGAAGGCGTCGGACGCCGACGCGCTGGCAACCGCGTTGAAGCCGCTGGTCGGGCAGGTGTGGACGACGAAGCGGGCGGCGTGGGACGCGCTGCGCAAGACGATGGCCGAGGCCGGCGTGCCCTGGCCCACCGGCACCCCCTTTCAGAAGGCCATGCGCGACATCGTCGGCGTGCGCGACCCCGAGGGCGAGGTGCAGCTCGTCAAGGGCAACCCCGAGCCGGACGCGGAGCTGCGCGACTACGAGAACGTGCCGCTGGACGAGGACGTCGAGGAATACCTGCGCCGCGAGGTGCTCCCCCACGTCCCGGACGCCTGGATCGACCACGAGAAGACCAAGATCGGGTACGAGATCCCCTTCACCCGCCACTTCTACGTCTACAAGCCCCCGAGGCCGCTGGCGGAGATCGACGCGGAACTAAAGGCGCTGGAGGTTGAGATTCAGGCTCTGCTAGGCGAGGTGACCGAATGAGCTTTGCGCGAATCAAGGTCAAATTCGCAATAAGTAGATCCGATGCAGGAACTTGGGGAAGCGACCCAACCGGCGCCAACGATGTTCGCGTGATCCGATCAACCGAGATCGGGATCGACGGCAGGATCACGATCAAGGATTCGGCAGAGCGCCAGCTAACCGAAAGCGAATACAAGCGGACGCAAGTTCGGCCAGGAGACCTTCTAGTTGTCCGCTCGAGCGGCAGCGACGCTCATTTGGGAAAGGTTGGCTACGTTGGCAAAAACGCACTCGGTTGCTCATTCTCAAATTTCATACAACGCTTGACATTTGAGCAAACTTCGTCTTCGCGATTCGCTTGGTACTTCCTCAACAGCCTCGACGCAAAGCAGCAGATCAGGATCCTCAGCTCAACTACTACCGGCCTCCAAAATTTAAGCGCAGCCACAATTGGTGAATTGCAGATGCCCATGCCAGGCATCAAGGAACAGGAGCGTATCGCCGACTTTCTCGACGCCGAGACCGCTCTGATCGACTCACTTGTCGCGGATCGGGTACGCCAGCAGACCATCCTGGAAGAGCGTTCTTATGCTGAGGTGTCCGAGGCCCTCCTACCCGGCGTGCTCACCGATGCGAGGGGAGATTGGCCGTGGCTCTGGATGCCTAAAATTTCTGCTGACAGCCCCATGGTCCGTCTCGGTTACGTTTGCCGATTGCAAAATGGATTGACCGTGGATGGCAATCGCGACGTGAGTGGTGACGTCGTAACTCGCCCGTATCTGCGGGTGGCGAACGTGCAGGCTGGCTACGTGGAATTGTCGACCGTCACGGAGGTCACGGTACCTCGCTACATAGCAAAGCGGTGCACGCTGCGGGCTGGGGACGTCCTGATGACGGAGGGCGGCGATTTGGACAAGCTCGGCCGCGGCACTGTCTGGAACGGCGAACTGACCGACTGCCTACACCAGAATCATGTCTTCGCACTTCGTCCCGAGCTTGATAGGCTCGATGGCGACTATCTGGCACTTATGACTCAGACAATTCATGGCCGCTGCTACTTCGAGAGCACCGGTTCAAAAACAACCAACCTGGCCTCGACGAATAGCAGCAAGATCCTTAGCTTCCCGATCCCACTGCCCCCAGTAGGTCGCCAACGTGAACTGGTGCGAAGCACCCGTAGCCGGCTCGACTCCATCGCCCGAGCTAGGAGGGAGCTAGATCGACAGCTTGCGCTACTCACCGAGCGTCGCCAAGCCCTAGTCGCTGCCGCTGTCACCGGTCAGATTGACGTCTCCACCGCCAGGGGACGAGGAATCGAGGACTGAGCCAGCCGCACTGCGGCCGACGGAGCGGCAGTGGCGACCGGGCGCGGCCGGCGTGGCGGCAGGGGAACACCAGGGGCACCTACCCGCTGGATGGCGACCACGGGTCGATGGGCATCTCGTAGACGAGCCGGTACCTGCCGCCTGGGAACACGATGTCGGCGGTCTCGACGGCGGCTTGGCCAGCGTAGTAGGTGCGCTCGATAGAGATCACCCACATGCCGCCGCGTCTGTCGAGTTCGAGGGCTTCGGCCTCGTCGGGCATCGCCGGCCGGGTGATGACCTCCTCGACGAAGCGGTCGATGGCCACGCCGAGGGAGTCCATGCGGGCGACCACGCCGATGATCGGCCCTTGCTCGGGGTACTCAACGGGGGTGCCGCCCGTGATGGACAACGGCTCGTACGAGTCGGCGAGCTGGATTGGGGTGTCGTCGGCGAGGTACCGGTATTGGGTATGCATGACCATGTCGCCGGGCTGGATGCCGAGTCGTTCGGCAATAGGGGCCGACGCCGGGATCTTACGACTGTCGGCCTCCCAACTCGGTCGCTTGCCTGCGGCTTCGCTGTCTCGGGCGAACGGTGACGTGCTGCCAATGCGCTTGCGCATGTCCCGGGAGTGGGCGCGGCGCACAAGCCGCGTCCGGTTGCGGACATAGTTCCCGGACCCGCGTCGACCCTCGATAAGCCCTTCGCTGCGAAGCAGCGTGAGGGCATGCTTGATGATCGTGGTGGAGAAGCCCCACCGCTTCTGTAGTTCCTTCTCCGTGGGGAGTTTGTCGCCGGGACCCAGTTCACCGGAGAGGATCCGCGAGCGCAGGTCGTCCACGACGCGCTGGTAGTTCGGCGGTTCCTTGCTGGTCATGGGTGGCCCCTTCAACCCGACGCACTTGCTGACGCCAAGTCGACCATGCAGCTGTGGGCGCAGCAAACGAGTGCCTTCATTCGAACCCATGTTAGTGCATGTCCATGCTTCCGATCTTCCGAGTAAGTGCGCTAACTTCTCCGCAGCGCCACAGGCCCAGGTCGGCCATCGATCCAGGAAGAAGAAGGTGCTCGTGATCTCCGAAGTCATGTCCATCGTGTTTGGTGGGCTGGTGCCGGGCTTCCTGCTCGGGCTGCTCGCGTTCAAGGTGAAGTCTCGGTGGTGTCCGCGCTGTGGGGAGTCCACGGAGGCCATGCGGCCGGTGGAGCGGGAGCGGTGACCGGGCCGGGCCGGCGCAACGGCAACGAGCTGCCGATCGGGCGGCGGGTGGCGCAGTTGCGGGCGCGTCGGGGCATGAGTCAGCAGGTCTTCGCCGACCGGATCCGCAAGTCGAAGAGCTGGGTGGACAAGGTGGAGCGCGGGGTGCGTACCCTCGACCGCCTTTCGGTGATCGAGACAGTCGCCGGGGCCCTCGGCGTCGCCCCGGGCGTCCTGCTCGCCGGCAAGGCCCAGCGGACCCCGGCCGCCGACACCGGCGGCGCCGTGGAGGGGATACGGGCGGCGCTCGCCCGCTACGACCTGCCCGGCTCCGGCAGCGACCCCCAGTCGCCGCCGTCGGCGCGGCAGCTCGACGACCAGGTGGGGTACGCGTGGACTGCGTACCGCAACGGCCACCACCCCCAGGTGTTGCGGATGCTGCCCGACCTGCTCGGCGACAGCCGCCACACCTGCCACCCGCAGTCGGGGGACGCGTCCGCCGCCGACGTGCTGGTGCGGGTGTACCGCCTCGCCGCCCAGGTGCTGGTCAAGCTCGGCGAGGCCGACCTGGCCTGGCTGGCGGCCGACCGGGCGATGAGCGCCGCCGCCGGTGACCCACGACGTGCCGGCCTCGCGGCGGTCTCCCTCGCGCCGGCGCTCCGGGCCCTGCGGCGGGGTCGGCTGGCGATGACCGCCGCCCTCACCGCCGTACGCCATCTCGACCTGGCGCGGTCCCCCGACTGCCCGGCGGACGAGACCGCCCTGACGGGGACCCTGCTGATCGAGGCCGCGCTGGCCGCCGCCGCATGCGGGGACGCCGCCGCGGGTGAGATCATCGAGCGCGCGGCCCGCCTCGCCGCCGCACACGACGAGCGGCACCATCGTGACCACGACGGCGTCGGGTTCGGCCCCACCACCGTCGAACTCGCCCGCGCCCTGACCGCCATGCGCCTCGGCGACCATCGTCAGGCCGTCACCATCCACCGCCGGGCCACCGGCGGCGATGCCTGGCACCTGCTCTCCGCCGAGCACCGGGCCGCCCACCTGATCGACATCACCCGCGCCCACCTCGACCTCGGCGACCCGCGCGCCGCCGGCCGCGCCCTAGTCACGGCCGACGCCATCGCCCCCGCCGAGATCCGCCTGCGCCCCGACGCCCGCGTCGCGCTGACCGCCGTGCTCCGCGCTGGCTCCCCCGCCGCCGACGTGACCCGCCTGGCCGCCACCGTCGGTCTGGCCGGACAGCCCTGACCAGCCCCCCACCAACTCGGTCGATGGCGGTCATCAGCGCAACCTCGGCTCGCGGCAATCCGACACTTCCGTTCAGCGATTCTGTAATGGACGTGAGCGGGTTTCCGATGGTGGACTTGGGCAGCTTCCATAGGCTATGTAGGAGCGCAGATGCGGGAAGACATGTCCGACTACGAGACCCGGGCCTGGTCCACCTTGCTCGACAACGAACGGAAGCGTCGAGGCAGCTTGAGAGCACGCGCGTCCAGCAAGGTGGCACTCGTCACCAAGCGTGCCGGTGAGCGGATCAGGAAGGTCCCCGGCGCGGACAAAGCCATGGAACTTGGTGATGAGACCATCACCAAGGCGCTCGAGGGCGGCTTCAAGGCCATCTTCTTGCCCGCGGTGCGTTCAGCATCGTTGGACAAGCGGGTCAAGAAGCTGCGTCGCAAGCACCAGGATCTGGGTACGGAGTCGCCGTTCAAGTCGCTTGACCTCAAGGACCTCGACAAAGGACGGCCGGCGTTGACCATCCCGTTCATCGGGGTACTCGAATCCAGTGTCGCCTCCGTCGCGGTCACCGGAGCAACGGTCAGCACGACTGTCAGTGGTGGCACCACGGCAGCAGTCGCGGTCGTGGCGGTGGCGTCAGACACGGTGGCCTCGTTGGCTCTCCTCGGTCGCGCTGTGGCCGATGTCGCTGTCCACTATGGCTACGACCCTCGGGAGCCCGAAGAGGAGTTGTTCCTGATGGGGGTCCTGAACTACAGCATGGCCTCATCGTCCACGAGCAAGGCGGCTGCACTCGCGAGCCTGTCCCGCCTCACCCAGAAGATGATGCGCCGCGCAACATGGAACCAGTTGGGCAAGGAGCCCCTCATACAGGTCATCCAGCAGATCTTCAAATTACTCGGACTGCGGCTCACCAGGGCGCGGCTCGCCAACGTCGTGCCGATCGCCGGCACCATCTTTGCTGCGGGGCTCAGCTTCCACATGCTTCATTCCGCTATCGACGACGCGACGCGGCTCTACCGGGCCCGCTATCTGGCTGAGAAGCACGGGCTGTCGTGGGAGGAATGGATCATCGAGCCGACGTCGGTGAACGACGCTGCGGAGCCCACCCCGCTCGTGGACGCGACGACAGTCGAGATCGATGGCCTGTTCGATAAGGTCACCGGCGGCGGCGAGGAGACTGATCTCGGCCCCAGGCCTGCTGGGTAGTCGTTGGGCGGTTGAGCGGGGCCCGGAGTCGCGACTACATTTGTTGGACTTATGAAGAGCCGGCAAGGCAGGCTTTGGGAAATGAGGTCAGGTCGCCAGGACCGGAAGCGCCTGCTCATGCTTCGTTACCACGGGTGCATTACGATGCGGTGCATGCCCACAGTGGATGGTGGATCGCCTTCGAAGCCCTCCGTGGTCAGGCGTCTGCTTGACGACCGGTCCGTGGCGTTCTGGCAGGTCGCGTCGGGTGCCTGCGCCGTGATCACGCTGCTCGTCGCCTGCGGCACATGGGGATGGGCGCGATTGCGCTCACCAGAAGATGAAGTCAAGGGCAGTCCGCCTGCCGAGTCAGCACCGGCCGCGACCGGCTCGTCCAGTCTGAAACCGTCGACCGCCAAGACGGAACCGTCGACGCAGCCCTCATTCGTGGCACGCGAGACGAAGCACCTGACGACCTTGGAGCCGGTCAAGGAGTATTCCTGGTGGGGCAAGTGGACCGATGCACCAGCAACCGTCAACGATGTCGCCTACAAGCGAGCCATGACCACCTCGACGTGCGGTTACGACCTTTACCGCGAGTATCTTGTCAAACGTCAGTATAAATACTTTCGGGCCGTTGTCGGAATCGCTGACGACACCGAAGACGCTTTTGAAGCAGAAGTGCAGGTCATAAACGAAGCGGGCACGGTTCTCGAACGTGCGACGGTCCGCCCAGGCGCGCCGGTGTCCCTCGACGTCGCGATCGATGACGTGCTCCGCTTGAAACTCCTCGTCACGGAAGGGGGCTGCTGGACCCGCACGGTGGTATGGGGCGACGCCCGCATAGTGCGATAGGTCTCAGTAGGCTCCTGCGGAGGGTTCGGCCCGACACCCGGGTCTGTTGCGGAGGCGACATGGCGGTGCACCACGAGTCCGTGTTCGGTGATGCGATCGTCGCCGCCCTCCTCGCCAACGGCTGGGAGCGCGGCGACAACGCCGACTACCGCCCCGAACTCGGCCTGGACACCGCCCAGCTCTTCACCTTCATCGGCGCCACACAGGCCGCCGAATGGGAGGACCTGGTCACCTTCTACGGCGGCGAACAGGCCGCCGCGCAGCGCGGCTTCGTCAAGCGACTCGACAGGGCCATCGCCGACGAAGGGCTGCTCGAGGTGCTCCGCAAGGGCGTGAAGGACCAGGGCGTGCGCATTCGGGTCGCCTACTTCAAGCCGTCCTTCGTGGAGTCCGACGAGATCCTCGCCGACTACCGGCGCAACCGGCTCGCCGTCGTGCGGGAGTTGGCGTACGCCACCAAACAGGCCGACCGGGGCAACCGCCTCGACCTCACGCTGTTCCTCAACGGCATCCCGGTGGCCACGGCGGAGCTGAAGAACCCGCTCACCGGCTCGGGCGTCGAGCACGCCAAGGAGCAGTACCGCACCGACCGGGACCCGACCGAGCTGATCTTCTCGCGGCGGGTGATCGCCAACTTCGCCGTCGACCCCGACCTGGTCTTCGTCACCACCCAGCTGCGCGGCAAGCCGACCCGGTTCCTGCCGTTCAACACCGGCTCGGCGGGTCCGGGCCAGCCGGGCGGCAGGGGCAACCCGCCGGCCACCGAATACGGGAAGTACGCCACCTCCTACCTGTGGGAGGAGATCTGGCAGCGCGACAACTGGCTCGATCTGCTGGAGCGCTTCGTCCACCTGCACAAGGAGAAGGGTGCGGACGGGCGTACCCGAAGGTCCCTCATCTTCCCCCGCTACCACCAGTGGCATGCCGTGCAGAAGCTGACGGCGCACGCGGCGCGGCACGGTGCGGGGCACAACTACCTGATCATGGCCTCGGCGGGGTCGGGCAAGTCGAACACCATCGCCTGGCTCAGCCACCGCCTGTCGTCCCTGCACGCCCACAGCGACCTGGCCGGGTTGGACCCGGCGGCGGTCGAGGCCGGCCTCAAGCCGGGCTCCCCCGTCTTCGACAAGGTCATCATCATCACCGACCGCCGGAACCTCGACGCCCAGCTGCGGGCGACGGTCGGCAGCTTCGAGCAGACCGCCGGCCTGGTGGTGCCGATCGACGAGAGCCAGGGCTCGAAGTCCGAGCAGCTCGCCAAGGTGCTCTCCCACGCGACGGGCAAGATCGTCACCGTCACGCTGCACACGTTCCCAGCCCTGGTGGACTACCTCAAGCGCAACCCCACCGAGATCCAGGGCAGGCGCTTCGCGATCGTCATCGACGAGGCGCACTCCTCCCAGTCCGGCGAAGCCGCCGGCTCCGTCCGGGAAGTGCTGCGTGACCTGGGCCTCGACGCCGACTCCGACGACCCGGGAGCAACCAGTGCTCCCGCGCCGGCCGACACCGAGGCCAAGCTGAAGGCCAAGGCGCGCAGGCGGCACCGCGCCGCCAACCTCTCCTACTTCGCGTTCACCGCCACCCCCAAGCACAAGACACTCCTGGACTTCGGCACCCTGGGTGAGGACGGGAAGTACCACCCGTTCCACACGTACTCGATGCGGCAGGCCATCGAGGAAGAGTTCATCCTCGATCCGCTGCGCAACTACGTCACCTACGACACCTACTGGAAGCTCGTCAACGGCAACCCCGACGAACGGAAGGTCGACCGGGCCAAGGCGAACCCGCTGCTGGCCCGGTTCGCGCTCACCCACGACTCGACCGTCGCCCAGCACGCGCAGGTGATCGTCGAGCACTTCCGGACGCACACCGCCGGAAGGCTCGGCGGACGGGCGAAGGCGATGGTGGTCACTGCGGGCAGGCAGCAGGCCGTGCAGATGGCCCGGTCGATCAAGAAGTACCTCGGCGACCTCGGCTACCCCGACCCGGGGGTCCTGGTGGCCTTCTCCGGCACCCTCACCTACGACGGCGAGGAGATCACCGAGGCGAAGGAGAACGGGCTGGCGGAAAGCGCGCTGCCGAAGGCGTTCGCGTACACGCGCGCCGACGACAAGGCCGCCCAGGCCGGCGGCGCCGGACAGCGTGAATACCGGATCCTGGTCGTGGCGGAGAAGTACCAGACCGGCTTCGACCAGCCGCTGCTCACCACGATGTACGTCAACAAGACGCTGACCGGCATCGCCGCCGTGCAGACCCTTTCCCGGCTCAACCGCACCGCCGACCGCAAGAGCCAGTCCGACCTGGCCGTGCTGGACTTCGTCAACGACGCGGAGAACATCAAGGATGCCTTCCGCCCGTACTTCGAGGAAGCCGCCACCCTGCCCTCGGACCCCAACCTGCTCTACACCGCCCAGAGCAGGGTGATGTCCGCGGCGCTCCTCGTCGACGACGAGATGGCCGCCTTCGCGGCGGCCTGGCTGGACGCCGACGAACAGGCCGCCGGCAACACGGCGAAGTGGGAGAAGCTGCACGCCGAGCTGTACCGACACCTCGATCCGGCGGTCACCCGCTTCACCGAGCTGCTCGACAGCGACGACGAAGAGGACCAGGAGACGGCCGAGACCTTCCGCGCCGACCTGAACGACTACGTCCGCAAGTACAGCTTTCTCTCCGGGATCGTCCCCTACGCCGACGCCGAGTTGGAACGCCTCTACCTCTACGGGAGGCACCTGCTCAACCGGCTGCCCCGCCGCGACGACGGCGGCGTGGACATCGGCGAGGTCGACCTCAGCCACCTACGGGTGGAGAAGACCGGTGAGCACGACGTCAGCCTCCTCCCCGAAGGGCCGGCCGACATGAAGGGCTTCGGCGACGTATCCGGCGGCGCCAAGGAGTCCGAGAAGTCGTTGCTGTCGGAGCTCATCGACCGGTTCAACGCGAAGCACGGCACCGAGTTCACCGAGCAGGACGTCATCAAACCCTTCAACGAGGCGCTCGCCGACCCGAAGGTGCGGCTGGCCGCCGTCGCCAACGACGAGGAGAACTTCGGCCACGTCTTCGACCCCGTCTTCGAGGACAAGATGATGGACCACTTCGACACCACCGCCGAGATGGGACGCAAGTATTTCGACCCGCAACAGAACTTCCGCAGCTCGCTCAACCGCAGCGCCCGCAGCGCCGCCTGGCAGATGATCCGCCGGCAGGAAGGCGTGGTGGACGACGTCGCCTGACGAGCCGCCGCCCAGGGCCGGCTCACCTTGGGTGACCCGGTAACCCTGGACGGGTGACCCTCCACCCGGGACACTGGCACCGTTGAGGGCAGCCCAACGTGCGGGGGTGACGGTGCGGGCAGGGCCGATCGCCGACCGGTACGAACTGGTCGACGAGATCAACTCCGGCGGGATGGGGCAGGTCTGGCGCGGCTACGACGCCGTCCTCGACCGCGAGGTCGCCATCAAGCTGATCCGCCCGGACGTCATCGCCTCCGCCGAGCAGGCCGAGGAGTTCGCCAAGCGCTTCCGCCGCGAGGCCCGCGTCACCGCCCGCATCCAACACCACGGCGTCCCCCAGGTGTACGACGCGGTGCTCGACAGCTCCTACGACCGCCTCTACCTGGTCATGGAGTACGTGCGCGGCACCTCCCTGCGCGCCTACGTCGACCCCCTCCGACCGCTGCCAGTCGAGTGGGCGGCGGCGGTCGCCGCGCAGATCTGCACCGTCCTATCCCACGCCCACGCCGTCCCCGTCGTGCACCGGGATATGAAGCCCGACAACGTCCTGGTCTCCGACACCGGTGCGGTCAAGGTGCTCGACTTCGGCATCGCCGCCATCCTCCGCACCGACGTCACCCGCCTCACCGCCACCGGCAGCGTCATCGGCACGCACCACTACATGCCACCGGAGCAGATCCAGGGCGCGCAGATCACCCCGCAGAGTGACCTGTACGCCCTCGGCTGCGTGCTGCACGAGTTGCTCGTCGGCAGGACCGTCTTCGACGGCGGCAACGAGTTCGAGCTGATGCGGCAGCACGTCTCCGAGACGCCCTTGCCACTGCGCAAGCTGCGGGCGGACGTACCGGAAGCCCTGGAGCAGCTGGTTCTCGAACTCACGGCCAAGGTGCCCGAGCATCGCCCCCGGGACGCGTACGACGTCTACGAACGGCTGCTGCCGTTCCTCCCCGCGGTGGGATCACCGCCTCCGGCGGCCCAGCACCTTCCGACCGGTGTGCCTGACCCCACGCTGCTGTACCGCCGCCCCAACGCGCCGCGGTCACGCCCGGAAAGCCCGCGCGGGCCGGATCCGCGTGACCGCCTCATCCCGTCGCAGTCGTCGGGCGATGCCCCTCGGACGGACCTGCGGGCAGCCATCCACAGCGCGCTGTCGCGCTCCAACGACCTGCTCGCCGAGGAGCGGTACACGCAGGCGGCGGAAGCGCTGCAACAGATCATCGACCCCGCAGCAGCCGCGCTCGGCGTCGAAAGTCCTCGGGTCCTTGCCCTCCGCCAGCGGCGAGCAGCCATCCTCGTCATCGGCGGCGACTTCCGCCAAGCCCTGCCGGAGTTCGAATTCCTGCACTCGGCCTTCGCGCGCACCGGAGGCCCGACCGGTGACGATGCGCTGGCCTGCCTACGCCAGGCGGCGCACTGCCGGGCGGAACTGGGCCAGGCCACCGTCGCGCTGCGCCAGTTCCGGCAGGTGCTCGCCCACGTCCGCGCCGCCGAGGGGGACGTGTCCTCCGACGCCCTGGAGCTACGCCGCGACATCAGCATGCTTCTGCTCGCCGAAGGCAATGTCGTACAGGCGGTGGCCGAGCTGGTGCCGCTGCACGAGGACCTCTCGCTGGTCTACGGGCCGGACCACGAAGAGACCCAGGATATCGCCGACGTCCTCACCCGGCTCCGCCGCACCGGCGGTGAGACAACCCCACCGGCCACACCTGAGGTGAGGTGAGCGCTCGGCGCCACGGGTCGATCCGTCGTGGAGGACGGGAGGTCCCCGCCCTCCACGACTGGCGACTACCGGGCGATGAGCAGCAGCAGTGCCCGCCCACCCAGCACGTACGTGGTGGAGGCGCCACCGATCCAGGCCTCGCTGCCGGGGCTGGCCACCTGGTCGGGTCCTTCGGCCCAGGTCGAGGTGTCGGTGACCCGGTACCACTGCCTGCCCGGAGGCGGGGCGGGCAGGGTGAAGGTCACGTTGCCGGACCAGCCGTTGTAGGCGGCGTAGAGACCCGAGTCGCCGAACTCGCTGCCGTCGATGCGCCAGGCCAGCGCGTGGTTGTTCGCGTTGCCCCAGTACGCGCCGTCCGGTGACGTGCCCGCCGGGGTGAACCATTCGAGCTGGCCCAGTCCGTTGCCGTTGGTGTCGGCGGCGGTGTAGAAGTTCGCCGGTCGCAGGGCGGGATGTGCCTTGCGGAAGGCGAGCAGCCGGCTGGTGAAGGCCGCGAAGGTCGTCTGGTCGGCGTCCGGGGTCCAGTCCAGCCAGTTGGCGTTGGAGTCCAGGTTGTAGGGGTTGTTGTTGCAGTTGATGGTGCGCAGGTACTCGTCGCCGCCGGTCATCATCGGAGTGCCCGCCGACAGCATGAGGATCGCGTGGCCGTTGCGGGCCGCCCTGCGTTGGTCGGCGGCCACGCCGCCCTGGTCCCAGGAGATGTTGTCGTCGGAGCCGCCGTCGGACGGACCGTACGGCCATGGTTGGTTGTTGTTCTTGCTGTTGCAGGCGTAGAGGTCCCGCAGGGTGAACCCGTCGTGGGCGACCATGAAGTTGACCGAGTTCCACGGGCGCCTGCCGTCGTCGCCGTAGAGGTCGGACGACCCGGCGAACCGGTCGGCGAGGTTGGCCGGGGTGACCGCGTCGACGCCCATCTTGTTCTGGTCGCGGCGCAGGGTGTCGCGGTAGATGCCGTTCCATTCCGACCAGCCGGTCGGGAAGTTGCCGACCTGGTAGCTGTTGCCGCCGATGGCCCACGGTTCGGCGATCCAGTCGACACCGGACCCACCGCCGGCCGGGCGCGCGGGCATCTCGGCGACCAGGCGGTTGAGGGCGGTGCCGGAATTCGTCCGGCTGTAGTTGAAGCAGCCGTGCTGGCAGGTGTTGCCCAGCACGGACGCCAGGTCGAACCGGAAGCCGTCGACGCCGAGCGTGTTCTTCCAGTAGGCGACGGAGTCGACGATGAGGTTCTGCGCGGCGGGGTTGAAGGTGTTGTAGTTGCCGCCGACGCCCGTGTTGTCCCAGGGGCTCTGCCGGTCGCCGGTCAGCGAGTAGTAGGTGGAGTTGTCCAGGCCGCGCCAGGAGAACACGTTGTAGGTGTTCTTGTCGCCCTGTGGCCCGTCCTCGCCGGTGTGGTTGTAGACCACGTCCACGAGCACCTTGATCCCGGCGTCGTGGAACGCCTTCACCATGGCCTTGAACTCGGCGGTGGGACCCCCGGGGGACTTGTCGTAGGCGTAGCGCCGGTCGGGGGCGAAGTAGTTGAGCGTCATGTAACCCCAGTAGTTGTCGCCGGCGGTGCTGGTGGGGTCGACGTCGTGGGTGTCGTTCTGCGTCTCCTGAAGGGGCAGGAACTCCACCGCCGTCACACCCAGCGACGCGAGGTAGGGGGCCTTGAGTCCGGCGCCCCGGTAGGTGCCGCGGTACGCCGACGCGATCGTGGGGTCGTTCCTGGTCAGTCCGCGCACGTGCACCTCGTACACGATGTCGTCCTTGAGCGCCCGGGTGGGTTTGGTGCCGAATCCGCCGGCCGTCGGCGTGAAAACGATGCCCTTGGGGGCGAAGGTACCGGTGTCGACCGCGCGGTTGGCACCGCTGCGGTAGCCGGCCAAGTCGGGACGGCTCGGGGTCTGCGGGTCGTGGCTGATCTCCCGCGCGTACGGGTCGATCAGCAGCTTGTTGGGGTTGAACCGGTTGCCGGCGGCGTCGACGTCGGAGATGAATCCCGCCGTCGACCCCTTCGTCCAGCCGGCGTGGTACGGCCAGTTCGGCCCCCAGGCGCGGTAGCCGTAGTAGACCGTGCCGGTGATGCCGAGGCCGTTCAGTTCGGCCACGCTGACCGTCTTGGCGAAGATGCCGCCGCTGCCGGTCAGCACGTAGCTGACCCGTTCCTGCGCGCCGGTGGCGGCGCTGTAGAGGTAGACCGCGATCCGGGTGGCCGTCGCCGAGCGGACGCGGAAGGTGATGTCGCTGGCGGTCCCGTTGTAGCGCGCGCCCAGCGTCTGCCCGTCGATCGCGGCCTGGGCCACCGGTGCGGTGACCAGGCCCGAGGGCAGTACGCCGGTCAGGCCGAGCAGCATCGCGACGACCAGGGCGAGACGTCGTGGTGCGGGTCGGGTGGTCGTCCTCGGCTGCGTGGTTGCGGTGAGCGGTTCGGAGCGCGATTGGGGGTTCATGCGAAAGACCTCCTCGCGGGGGCGGGGTGTGGGGCGAGGAGGTCGGTAGCGGGCCCGTCCACCGACCATCGATCAATGCAATTCCTTGCAATGTTTCCAGGACGCTACCAGTCAGGAACATCAAAGTGAACAGGCTCGATGGCCGATGTGCGAGGGGGTCACGGCCGGAGCGGGCGGGTTAGGGCCGCGCCATCCGGAAGAGGTTGCAGAGCCGGCAAGAACCTCACACGTGGGGCAGCTCGACACCGCGCGGAGAGCCTCTCCACAGGCGGAGCCGCAGTCCCGCCAGGCGAGCGCCCTCGCCGGACCGCCTCACCTCGCGGCAGCCCGTGCTGCTGGGGCACTCCGAATGGACCGACGGGCGCGGGCCCAGCCCCTTGGCGCTGCGGTGGACACGTAGCCGGGGGTTTTCCGAGGTGGGGCGGGCGGGACTCGAACCCGCGACCGAGGGATTATGAGTCCCCTGCTCTAACCGGCTGAGCTACCGCCCCAAATACCGCGCCGGATCCTATCCCGCCCGGTGGATCACCGGCCAGCACGAAACGGCGCAGTCGCTCATCGGCGTCGTCGGCGTAGCAGCACGATGGGCAACGCGAGGATAACAGTGAGCAGCCACCCCACCGCGATGACGCCCCACAGCCAGCCCTCGTCGCTCTCGGCGGTCTCGGTGATGAACATGCCGAGGGTCAGCAGGAAGGTCCCCCCGCCGATCACCAGCGCGGCGAGACCGCTGACGACCATCAGCGGGATCTCCCACCAGGAGCGCTTCGCCGGCTCCCGCCGCTCGGCGCCGCCGGCGGCCCGTGGCTGCGGGATGCGGTCCGGGTCGCGGGCCGGCATGGCGACCTGCCGGTCGGCCGGCACCTGGCAGTCGATCACCCTGATCGCGCCGGGGTGCAGGTCGAACATGGTCGGTTCGATGCGCATGGAGATGGCGTCGTCGCCGATGAGCTGCCGGGCGCCGTCGGGCCAGGCGAGCATCAGGGCGCATTCGGCGTACCTCACGGTGAGCGGGCCGCCGTGGCCGAGCCAGCTCACCCCGTCGACGCCGACGTGCAGTTCGCCGTCGCCCTCCTTCTCCCGGTAGGCGGTGCCGGCGACCGTGTCGGCCGAGCGGGTGGGCGCCGCGGCGAAGCCGGCCCAGTCGGCCCGGTGCCCCTCGGGCACCATCAGCAGCGCGCCGGCCAGCGCCTCGCGGGCCACCTCGTGCACGTCGTCGGTGCTGACGGCCTTCAGCTCGGCCCGGTGCTCGTCGACCGTGAGGTTGCGCTCCCCGGTGAGCACGTTGAAGGCGTACGACGGCAGCCGCGCCGCGTCCACCTCGGCGGTGCCGAGGAAGTCCTCCCGCTTCGCCACGACGGCGTCGAGGTCGGCCTGTTCGATCCGGCCGACGCGCAGCTTGGCGAGCGTGTCGACGAAGCCGCCGAGCACGGCGTCCTGCTTCTCCGGCAGCGCGTCGGCCAGCGCCCGCAGCGTCGCGTGGCCGTCGCCGCGCGGCTCGTAGCCGGCGGTCGTCTGGTAGGAGAGCCCGCCGTCCTGGCGCAGCGCCCGGTACAGCTCGCGCTCCAGCACCCCGGCGAAGACGCTCGCGGCGGTCCGGCGCCGCACGACGGCGTCCAGCACCACCGCCCGCGAGCCGCCGACGAAGTACGCGGGGGTCTGCGGCAGCGCCGACGACGCCGCCGGCACCGGCTGCCGTACGCCCGCGGGCAGCGCCAGCCGCAGCCCGGCAGGCACGGCCTTCCCGGCGATCCAGAGCACCGCGTTCTCGCGGGTGAACCAGCGGGCCGCCCACTGCCGCAGGTCGTCGGCGGTGAGCGCGGACAGCCCCCACTCCGGGTAGCTGGTGATGCCGAAGTCGCGGGCGCCGTGCCGCCACAGCGGGATGTCGTCGACGGCGGCCGCGCCCCGGCTGCTGTGCTCGGTGCGCAGGATCTCCTTCTCCACGTCCAGCCGGCCGGTCGGCAGCTCGGTCAGGTTGGCGCAGACCGAGGTGAGGAAGGTGGCGATGTCCTGTGCGGAGCCCTGCATGTGGAACGTGGTGAACACCGGCGCGGTGGCGCCGTTGACGTGGTAGTCGGCCAGCCCGAGGGGGGCCAGCGCGAGGTGTTCCAACAGGTGGGTGATGCCGCTGCGGGCGAGCGTCTCGTCGGCGGTGCCGACCCGGAAGGTCAGCCCCGCGCGCATCGGCCCGCCGGTGGGGGCCAGCAGCGTGGGCACCCCGTCCACGTCCAGTTCCTGGATCATGCCTGCCCGCCCTTCGCGTACGCCTTGTCGCGGAACCGCTGGAACTGCTTGGCCGAGTCGCCGGCGATGTAGCCGAACATCGCCTCGTCGCCGAGCGGCCCCATGGCCGCGAACTGCTGCGCCGCCGCCGGGTACTCCTCCAGGAGGCAGAAGGCCATCGCGAAGGTGCTGCGCACCCAGACCCAGCCCCAGCCGTCACGGAACTCGGGGTGCCAGACCGACTGCTGCGCCGCCTGGTGGATCTCGCGCCGCACGTGCGGGCTGCGCAGGTGGGCGCTCGCCTTGCCGACGGTGTCGTGGTCCAGCGCCTCCTCCAGGTGGGCCTCGACCACCAGCACCGCGTTCGGGGCGCCGGGCGGGGCGGCGTCGGCGCACTCCCGGGCGAAGCCGTGTGCCCGTTCCCAGGTTCCGCTCCACTTGGGGCAGAACTGTTGCAGCAGCGACGCCTGGGCCGGCAGGTGGTGGGGGTGGTGCTTGGCGAGCTGGTCGTAGCGGCGGCGGGCCTCGGCCTGGCCGAGCTCGAGACCCCGCGCGTTGGTGATCCGCTGCGTCCACGCCGCCGCGTCGTCCGGGTGCCGGGCGGTGACGTCGATCAGCACCTGCTCGGCGCGCCGCAGGTGGGCGTGGAACTGGGCGAACTGCTCGCGGCTGACGTGCTGGGCGCGGTAGGACGATCGGATCCGCCAGCCGGCCCGGATCAGGTGCGCCCCGAGCAGGGCGCCGGCGAGCGCGTCGTCGGGCCGCTGGGCCAGCACCCCCCGGAGGAACTCCTCGATGCCTTCGGCCTCGCCGGCCTCGCCGACGAGGAAGGTCCGGCCGTGCGGGTCCTGCCCGTCGACGACCGCGCGCAGCGCCGGCCAGTCGCGCGCCGCGAGGGCCGCGCGCACCTGACCGACCTGGGGGTACGCCGCCGCGGCGTCGAAGTCGGGCGGCGGAAGGGGTGCGGGCATGGCGAGGAGCATAAGTGATCATCAACGGGGCGTGACCCTCCGTTCAGCCGGTACGCAACTCCGACAGGACGGCCCCGGCGGCGCGCCAGCCGCTGGCCAGGGCGCCCTGGATGGAGGGGCTGTCGCGGTGGTCCCCGGCCACGAAGAGGCCCTCCCCCAGCGCCACCGGCTTGCGCAGCCGCCCCTGCGGCGGGGGCGCGGCGGGCAGCGCGTCGGGGATGGACACCGTGCTGAGGTGGGTCCAGTCCACTGTGGACCGCCCATAGAGGCGGGTGAGTTCCGCCCGCACCATCGGCTCGGGCGGGGCCGACGGGCCGACCACCGAGGTGGCGACCAGGTGCCACCCGGCCGGCGCGTACGTGGGCGCGGCCCGGCTGACCACCACCGTGTTGGCGACGACCTCCCGCCGGTCGCCGTCGACGAGCAGGATCGGCTCGTCCAGCGGCGGCTCCTAGGTGCCGTGGTAGTAGGTCGTGTAGCTGTGCGTGCGTACCGCCGGCAGGCCCGGCAGGAGCGTGGCCGCCGCGGGCGGGTCCACGGCGACCACGACGGCGCGGCAGCGGAGGTCGCCGGCCTGGGTGCGGACCCGGCCGGGCGCCACCTCGGCGACCGGGGTGTCCAGGTCGATCAGCTCCGCCGGGAGCGGGTCGGCGACGGCACGGGGCAGCGCGGCCATCCCCTCGGCGGGCAGGCCGATCCGGCCCCGGGCGAAGGAGCGCAGCACCATCGCCAGCACGTGGCTGGAGGTCTCCAGTTCCCGGTCGACGAGGACGCCGGACAGGAACGGCCGCAGCAGTTCCTCGATGATCGCGTCGGAGAGGCCGGCGCGGCGCAGCGCGGTCTCGGTGGTGGTCTCCGGGGCGGCGAGCAGCCGGCCCTTCGGCAGGGTGGCGCAGCCCGTGACGAGCGCGGCGAGGCGCAGCCGGTCGAGCAGCGAGCCGACGCCGGCCAGCGCCGTGCCGGGCGCGCCGGTGGGTTCGCGCAGCGGGTTCACCAGGCGCGTCAGCCGCTCGCCCCGGCGCACCAGCACGCCGGAGGTGAAGTGTCCGAGGCGCAACCGGTCGACGTCGACCAGGGCGCCCACCCGAGGGTAGGCGGTGTTGAGCACCTGGAAGCCCCGGTCCAGCAGGTAGCCGTCGACCGCGTCGGTGGCGACCCGGCCGCCGAGCCGGCCGCCGGCCTCCAGCAGCCGCCACGGCACGCCCGCGCGGTGCAGCCGCCGGGCCGCGGCCAGCCCGGCCAGGCCGCCGCCGACCACGACCACGTCGGTCTCAGCGAGCATCGCGCGCCTCCCGCTCTCCGTTCGCCCGGGACAGCCGGCCCGGCCACCAGATCTTCGGCCCGATGTCGTACGCCAGCGCGGGCACCAGCAGCGAGCGGACGACGACGGTGTCGAGCAGCACCCCGACCGCGACCGCGACGCCCAGCTCGACCAGCACCACCAGCGGCAGTACGGCCAGCGCGGAGAAGGTCGCGGCGAGCACGATCCCG
Source organism: Micromonospora sp. NPDC023644 (assembly GCF_040640115.1). Lineage (NCBI taxonomy): Bacteria > Bacillati > Actinomycetota > Actinomycetes > Micromonosporales > Micromonosporaceae > Micromonospora > Micromonospora sp. NPDC023644. The sequence goes on from NZ_JBFABA010000023.1 coordinate 67,987, forward strand.
GCGGAGGTGATCACGCCGCCGGTGACGGCGAGCCCGGTCAGCACGCCGGCCCGGGTGCCCCGCCTGACGGACTCCTCGCGGACGCGGCTCATCAGGAAGATGTTGTAGTCGATGCCGAGGGCGACCAGGAAGACGAAGGCGAAGAGCGGGAACGAGGCGTCCACGCCGGGGAAGTCGAGGACGTGCCGGAAGATCAACGCGCAGAGGCCGAGCGTGGCGGCGAAGCTCAGCAGCACGGTCGCGATCAGCAGGAGCGGTGCGAGGAGCGCCCGCAGCAGCAGGGCCAGGATGATCGCGATCACCACCAGCACGACGGGGATGATCACGTTCCGGTCCCGCGTCGAGGCGTCGGAGGTGTCCACGTTGATCGCGGTGAATCCGCCGACCACCGCCTCGGAGCCGGGTACGCCGTGCACCGCCGCCCGCAGCGCGCGGACGGCCCGCTCGGCGCCGTCACTGTCCGGCGGGCCGGCGAGCGTCGCCTCCAACTGCACGGTGTCGTCGACGACGGTGGGGGGCGCGTTCGGGTCGGGCGGGCCGGTCCGGTCGGCGGTGACGGGTCGGACCGCGACGATCCCCGGCACGCCCTGGGCCACCCGGGCGACCTGCTGGGCGGTCTCCCGCGTGGTGAAGATGGTGGCCGGGCTGCCGGTGCCGGCCGGGTAGTGCCGGGCGATCACCTCCTGCCCGGCGACCGAGTCGGTCCGCTCGGTGAACAGGTCGGACTGGCCGAGCGTGGTCGCGCCGAGCTGCGTCAGGCCGAGCGCGAGCGCGGCCATCGCGAGGGTGGTGAGCAGCCAGACGGGTCGCGCCCGCCGGGCCACGAAGCCCGCGATCCGGCTCCAGACGCCGTGCTCCGCCCGGGGGTCGGCGCGGTCGTACGGGGGACGGCGCGGCCAGAACGCCCACCGCCCGCCCAGCACCAGCAGGGCGGGCAGGAAGGTCAGCATCACCAGCAGGGTGGCGCCGATGCCGATGGCGGCGACCGGGCCGAGCGCCCGGTTGGAGTTCAGGCTGGACAGCAGCAGGCAGAGCAGGCTCACGATGACCGTGCCGCCGGAGGCGACGATCGCCGGCGCGGCCCCCTTCCAGGCGGTCCGCATGGCGTCTGACGGGCGCTCGTGCCGGTGCAGTTCCTCCCGGTAGCGGGCGACCAGCAGCAGCGCGTAGTCGGTGCCCGCGCCGAAGACGAGCACGGTGAGGATGCCCTGCGCCTGCCCGTTGAGCTTGATCACGTCGGCGTCGGCGAGCAGGTACACGAAGACCGCGGCCAGTGCGAAGGACATCCCGGCGGCGAGCAGGGGGAAGATCCACAGGACCGGGCTGCGGTAGACGACGAGCAGGATGACCAGCACCACGCAGAGGGTGACGACCAGCAGGGTGCCGTCGATGGCGGAGAAGACCTCGATCAGGTCGGCGAGCAGGCCGGCGGGTCCGGCCACGGCCACGGTCAGCCCGTCGCGGTCGCCGCCGGCGATGGCACGCAGTTCCTCGACGACGGTGCCGATCCGTTCGCCGTCGGCGGCATCGACCGGCACGACGACCTGGAGGGCCTGCCCGTCCTCGCTGGGGATGGGCGGCGGCAGCGGGCCGACCACGCCGGGCACCAGGGCGAACCGGGCGGCGTCGGCGGCCACCCGTCGGGTGTCGGCGTCGGTGATGCCGGCGGCGCGTTCGTAGACCACCAGGGCGGGGGTGGTCTGCCGCTCGACGAACCGGGCGGAGAGCTCCTGCGCCCGGGTGGCCTCGGCCTCGGCGGGCAGGAAGGAGGCGTTGTCGTTGGTGGCGACCTCGCTGAGCCTGCCGGAGAACGGCCCGGCGACCGCCCCGACGACCAGCCACGCCACCACGACCGCCACGGCGACGAGCGTGATCCTGCCGTGGCCACCTCTTCCGGGCATCCGCCCCACCCCATGGATCGACGTGCCATTCGACGCAGCGGGAGTACCAGTCGACAGCGACCATCCTGCCGGGCGAGCGGGCCCGGGGTGGGGGAAACGGTTCGTCCGGGCCAGCCGGGCACGGTCGCCGGCGGTCCGGCCGGCCGGGCACGTTCACCGGCACGACGGGAACGGGCGGCCGACGAGCACGCGGCACCGGCGGCGTACGGCACCGGCGGCAGGAACGGCGAACGCCCGCCGGCGTGGCCGACGGGCGTCTGGTGTGGAAGCTCCCCCGTTTGGACTCGAACCAAAAACCTGCCGGTTAACAGCCGGCTGCTCTGCCAATTGAGCTACGGGGGACCGTTGCGTCGTCCGGCGCCGATCTCGCTGCGCCGTGCGACGGAGACAAGAGTACAGGATTCCCGGGGGTGTTGGTCCAGGGGGTTACCCCCGCGACCGATGCCCGCGCCACACGACAATAAACCCAGACAAATCGTCATCACGGCACAAGGAGGCATGAGCGGAGAGCAGGATGGGTAGTTAGCTGCGGACAGAGAAGGCAGGCGCGATTTGGTCGCCTCCGGCGGGGTAACCGCCGGACGACGGCGCGTCAGGTACGGAAGGAGCCGCCATGCGCGGAAAGATGATGTTCCTTGGCGGGCTGGCTGCGGGATTCGTCCTGGGCGCCCGTGCCGGTCGGGAGAAGTACGAGGAGCTGGTGATCCGGGGCCGCAAGGTGCTCGACCACCCGACCGTCCAGGAGGCGGCCGGTGTCGCGCAGGCCCAGGCGACCCGCCTCTACAGTGAGGGCAAGGACAAGCTCGGCCAGTCGAAGCTGGGCGAGAAGCTGAGCAGCAACGGCCAGAAGCAGGAGCTGACCGCCGCCGACGACGCGTTCGCCGGCACGCCGGCCACGGTCGGCGCGAAGAGCGCCACCGGGTCGTCGACCTCGACCCCCGGGTCGACGTCGGCCACCGCCACGCCCCGTAGCAAGCCGTCCAGCTCGGGCACCAACGGCAGCACCCTCTGATCGCACCTTCGAGCGGGCCGGTCGCCTTCGGACGACCGGCCCGCTAGTGTGCGTGCCCCGACGCCGGCCGGCTCGGGTGCGCCCCGGGTCGGTCAGTCCTTGCTGGTGAACGCGGCGTCGAAGGCCGCGGCCGGGGCGTCGAAGGCGAGCCGGCGGACGAACTGCAACGCCTCCGGGGCGCCGACGAGGCGGTCCATCCCGGCGTCCTCCCACTCGATCGAGATCGGGCCGGCGTAGCCGATCGCGTTCAGCGCCCGGAAGCAGTCCTCCCAGGGCACGTCGCCGTGGCCCGTGGAGACGAAGTCCCAGCCGCGCCGCATGTCCGCCCACGGCAGGTGCGAGGCGAGCCGGCCCCGCCGCCCGTCCCCGGTGCGCACCTTCGCGTCCTTGCAGTCGACGTGGTAGATCCGGTCGGCGAAGTCGAAGATGAAGTTCACCGGGTCCAGCTCCTGCCAGACGAAGTGCGACGGGTCCCAGTTCAGCCCGAACGCGGGCCGGTGCCCCACCGCCTCCAGCGTCCGCTTCGTCGTCCAGTAGTCGTACGCGATCTCGCTCGGGTGCACCTCGTGGGCGAAGCGCACCCCCGTCTCGTCGAAGACGTCGAGGATCGGGTTCCACCGGTCGGCGAAGTCCTGGTAGCCGCGCTCGATCATCGACGGCGGCACCGGCGGGAACATCGCCAGCGTGTGCCAGATCGACGAGCCGGTGAAGCCGACGACGGTGTCCACCCCCAGCTTCGCCGCCGCCCGGGCGGTGTCCTTGATCTCCTCGGCGGCGCGGCGGCGTACCCCCTCGGGTTCGCCGTCGCCCCAGATCCGGGCGGGCAGGATGCCCTGGTGCCGCTCGTCGATCGGGTGGTCGCAGACGGCCTGGCCGACCAGGTGGTTGGAGATCGCGAAGACGTCGAGGTTGTGCTTCGCCAGGGTCTCCCGCTTCCGCTCGACGTACGAGTCGTCCGCGAGCGCCTTGTCGACCTCGAAGTGGTCGCCCCAGCAGGCGATTTCCAGCCCGTCGTAGCCCCACTCGGCGGCGAGCCGGCAGACCTCGTCGAACGGAAGGTCGGCCCACTGGCCGGTGAAGAGCGTGATGGGTCGCGCCATGGTGCTTCTCCCCTTGTGGTGATGGGGATTCCGTGGGTGCGTGACCGGGGCGAGGGTGACCGGCCGGGGCCGGTGCGCGACGGGCCACGGCGGAGCACCGGTGGGTGCGCGAGCGCACCTGAACCGGCCGGGTTGCGCCTCCCGCCGGTCACCGGCGACCGCCACGGTCGCCGCCCCCACTCTAGAACCGCCGCGCCCCCACGAAAACCCCCGCCCCTCCCCCGCGACCTCGCACTGCCCGCCCCCGGGCCTTCGTCCGGACGCCGGGCACGGACGGCGGGATCGCGGGGCGGTCGCCGGGTCGGCGCCGCCCGCCGGGCCGGGAAGGTCGGCCCGGGCTCCGACGGCGTGGGTGGCGGCCCGACGGTCGCCACCCACGCCGGGGTGGGAGGGGAGGGGTCAGGGCAGGGTCCACTTCTGGTTGGCGCCGGTGTGGCAGGTCCACAAGTGCACGGCCTGACCGTCGGCCGGGGTGTTGCCCGACACGTCCAGGCACTTGCCGGTCTGCGGGTTCTTCAGGGTGCCGTCCGCCTGGGCCGACCAGTTCTGCGCGCCCGTGCCGTTGCACGTCCACAGCTGGATCTTCGTCCCGTCGGCCGAGGCGCCGCCCGAGACGTCCAGGCACTTGCCCAGCGCCTTCACCGTCGAGTTCGGCGTCACCGTCCACGTCTGCGCCGCGGAACCGTTGCAGGTCTGGATCTGGATCTGGGTGCCGTCGGCCGTGGCGCCGTTGCGCACGTCCAGGCACTTGCCGCCCAGGCCCCGGATCGGGCCGACGCCACCGCTGCCGCCGGACCTGACCAGGGTGAAGTCGTCCACGTCGAAGAGGCCCGTGCCCGACCCGGTGAAGGTCAGGTAGAGGTCCCGGGTGCCGGACGGCACGCCGGACAGGGTGGTCGTGACGTCGGCGAAGGTGGTCCAGCTGCCCGTGTTCGGCACGGCGACCGAGCCGAGCACGGTGCCGGTCGTGGATCCGGTGCGCACCTGGAGGGTGCCGCCCGGCCCGCCGGAGACCACCCGCGCCCGCAGCGACGTCGCCCCGGTCAGGTCGACCCCGGCGTACGCGGCCCAGTCGCCCGGGTCGATGTGCCCGAGGGTCTGGCCGCCGTTGGCGCCGGCCTTGGCGAACGGGGCGACCCCGCCGGCCGAGCTGAACGCCTCCGCCTGGACGGTGGTGTTCCCGCCCGGCGGGGTGACGCCGAGCTCCTTGATCCGGATGTTGCGGAACGAGGCGTCGTCGCCGGTGCCGTGGTTCTGGAGCCCGACGTGACCGGCGAGCGAGCGGGCCGGGTCGGTGTTGGTGAAGTCGTTGATCTTCACCCCGTTCAGGAAGACCTGGAGGCGCTCGCCCTCGACGAGCAGTTCGTAGGTGTTCCACTCCCCCGGCGGGTTCAGCGCCGCGTCCCGGGCGGCGATGTCGGCGGACTTGAAGGTGTAGACCGCGCCGGTGGTGCGGTCGGCCGCGTCGGTGGCGTCGATCTGGACCTCGTAGCCGTTGTTGACCGCCGACCAGGGATCGCTGGAGGGCGGGAAACCGATGAACACGCCGGAGTTGTCGTCGCCGGCGAGCCGCCAGTCCAGCTTGAGCGAGTAGTTGGTGAACTGCTTCGCGCTGTACCAGTACAGGCCCATGCCGCCGACCGAGGTCAGGGTGGCGTCGGCGTTGCTGAAGCTGCCCGGCCCGGCCTGGGACCAGCCGGTGGTGGAGCCGTTGTAGATCGGCGTGTAGCCGGTCTCGGGCCGGCAGTCGGCCTTGGCCCGGCCGGCCGCGTACCGGATGCCGCCGAGCAGGTGGGCGCGGAACGCCGGCTCGGCGTACGACGACTGGGTGTGCCCGCCGCCGGTGTAGAAGGCCCGGCCCCCGCTGTGGGTCTTGCACCAGGAGTGCGGGTGGTCGGCGCCCATCGAGCCGCCCGTGTAGGAGGACTCGTCGAGGGTGGCCAGCACGCGGGCGGTGGAGCGGGCGTTGGTCTGGTAGTTGTACCACTCGTCGGTGCGGGTCCAGGTCTGCGGCAGGTGCGCGGTGGCCGCGTGCGCCCGGTGCTCCACCTTCACGTTCGCCTGCTGGATGTGCGGGTGCGAGGCGAAGTACGCCCCGACCAGGTTGCCGTAGAAGGACCAGCCGTACTCGGTGTCGGCGGCGGCGTGCACGCCCACGAAGCCGCCGCCGGAGCCGATGTACGACTCGAAGGCGCTCTGCTGGGTGGCGTCGAGCACGTCGCCGGTGGTGTTGAGGAAGACCACCGCCTCGAAGCGGGACAGGTTGGCGGTGGTGAACTGGGCGGCGTCCTCGGTGGCGGTGACGGTGAAGTTGTTGGCAGCGCCGAGGTCGCGGATCGCCTGGGTGCCGACCGCGATGGAGTCGTGCCGGAAGCCGGCGGTCTTCGAGAAGACCAGCACGTCGTACGGGGCGTCGGCGGCGCTGGCCGAGGTGGCCGGGGTGGTGCAGGCGAGGACGGCGAGGACGGCGGTGGCCGCGCCGAGGAGGGGTCGGAGGAGTCTGCGCATGTCGCTCTCCAATGCCGGGGCTGTCGAGGGCCTGCCGGGGCGGGGAGGGGCGCGGCGGCCCCTCCCCGCCTCAGGTCAGGGCAGGGTCCACTTCTGGTTGGCGCCGGTGTGGCAGGTCCACAGGTGCACGGCCTGACCGTCGGCCGGGTTGTTGCCCGACACGTCCAGGCACTTGCCGGTCTGCGGGTTCTTCAGGGTGCCGTCCGCCTGGGCCGACCAGTTCTGCGCGCCGGTGCCGTTGCAGCCGTACAGCTGGATCTTCGTCCCGTCGGCCGAGGCGCCGCCGGAGACGTCCAGGCACTTGCCCAGCGCCTTCACCGTCGAGTTCGGCGTCACCGTCCACGTCTGCGCCGCGGTGCCGTTGCAGCCGTAGATCTGGATCTGGGTGCCGTCGGCCGTGGCCGCGTTGCGCACGTCCAGGCACTTGCCGCCGAGCCCGACGACCGGGCCGGTGCGGACCGCCGCGCCGGTGGTGAAGGCGAACGTGTCCACGTCGTAGAGCGCGCCGGTGCCCGTGCCGGCGAACGTGAGGTAGAGCGTGCCGGTGCTGGCCGGCGCCCCGGAGATGCTGCCGCTGACCGTGGTGAACGTGTCCCAGGCGCCGGTGACCGGGACGGTCGCGAAGCCGAGCACGGTGCCGGTGGGCGAGCCGGCCCGCACCTGGAGGGTGCCGCCGGCTCCGGCCGAGGAGACCCGGGCGCTGAACGAGGTCGCGTTGTCGATCCGGTACGGCTCGAACGCGATCCAGTCGCCGTTGTTGATGTCGCCGACGGTCTTGCCGCCCTCGGCGGTGGCCTTGTCGAAGGTCCCCACGCCGGAGGAGGTCTTGAAGTGCTCCGCCTGGCGCTTGCGCGGCTGGAGGGTGTGCTGCTTGTGCGTGGTCAGCCCGCCCGCGTCGGTGTACTCGGCGTCGAAGACGGCGAAGATGTTCGCCGCGTCGTCGTGTTCGCCGTCGACGGGGATGGTGATGGAGCCCGAGCAGCCGTTCTTCGAGGTGATCTGGTGGCCGTGGCTGTCGTGGCCCAGCACGTACGTCATCTTGACCTTGGTGCAGTCGATGGCGGCGTCCTCCGGGTCGGTCACGGTGATGCTGAACGGCACGGTGTCGCCGTAGCTGAACAGCTGGCCGTTGGCCGGGCTGTTGATGGTGACCGTGGGCGCGGTGTTGCCGACGCCGATCTGCACGTTCGCCGTGCCGGTGGCGCCCTGGGGGTCGCGGACGGTCAGCGTGACCTGGTAGGTGCCGTTGGCGGTGTACGTCTTGCTGGGGTTGGCCGCCGTCGAGCTGGTGCCGTCGCCGAAGGCCCAGGAGTACGTCAGCGCCCCGCCCTCCGGGTCGCTGGAGCCGGCCGAGGAGAAGCTCACGGTCAGCGGGGCCGCGCCGGAGGTCTTGTCGGCCGCGGCGACGGCGGTCGGCGCCCGGTTGCCGCCGGCGATGTAATCGTAGCGGTAGAGCGCCGAGTTGGCGTCGCCGTTGAAGTAGCCGGTGCCGTAGTCGAGGATGTAGAGCGCCCCCTCGGGCCCGAACGCCATGTCCATGATCTGCTTGCCGTTCCACGGGAACGTGTCGATGGTTCCCGGGCTGCCGTCGGCGTTGAGGTGGATCGGCTTGACCCAGCCCCGGCCGAGTTCGCCGGCGAAGAACTGCCCGTCGAAGGACTGCGGGAACTTGGTGGTGGAGTTCAGCGCGGCGTCGTACCGGTAGACGGGGCCGGCCATCGGCGACTCGGAGCCGCCGCCGAACTCCGGCGGGGTGCCTGCGTCGCCGGCGTACCGGATCCAGGCCGGCTTCGCCCCGGGCAGGGTGGGCAGGCCGGTGTTGCGGAACGAGTTGTTGGTCGGCCCGCCGGCGCAGTTGAACTTCGCCCCGGCGGTCCCGGCGGCGAAGTCCCACTCGGCGTACGTCTCGGTGGCGGTGTTGGTGCCGGTGCAGTACGGCCAGCCGTAGTTGCCAGGCCCGGTGACCCGGTTGAACTCGACCTGGCCGCTCGGGCCCCGGGCGCTGGTGGTGCCGGCGTCGGGGCCGTAGTCGCCGACGTGGACGATGCCGGTGGCCCGGTCGACGCTCATCCGGAACGGGTTGCGGAAGCCCATCGCGTAGATCTCGGGGCGGGTCCTCGGGTCCGAGTCGACGAACATGTTGCCCGCCGGGATCGAGTACGTGCCGTTGGCGTTCACCTTGATCCGCAGGATCTTGCCGCGCAGGTCGTTGGTGTTGGCCGCGCTGCGCTGCGCGTCGTACGCGGGGTTGCGGTTGGTGCGCTCGTCGATCGGCGCGTACCCGGCCGAGTCGAACGGGTTGGTGTCGTCGCCGGTGGAGAGGTAGAGGTTGCCGGCGGCGTCGAAGTCGATGTCGCCGCCGACGTGGCAGCAGATGCCCCGGTCGGCGGGCACGTCGAGGATGTCGACCTTGCTGCCGGTGTTGATCGTGAAGTCGGCGTTCAGGGTGAACCGGGAGAGCCGGTTGACGCCCTGCCAGGCCGAGAAGTCGCTGCCGGTCGCCGGGGCGTCGCCGGCCGGGGTGGCCAGCGGCGGCGCGTAGTAGAGGTAGATGTGCCGGTTGGTGGCGAAGTTCGGGTCGGCCCCGACGCCCTGCAACCCCTCCTCGTCGTGGGTGTAGACCGGCAGCGTGCCGATCACGGAGGTGGTGCCGGCGGAGTCCGTACGCCGGACGGTGCCGTTGCGGGCGGTGTGCAGGACAGACCGGTCCGGCAGCACCGCGATCGTCATGGGCTCGCCGACCTCGGCGACGCCCTTGGCGAGGGTGACCTGCTGGAAGTCGGTGCCGACGATGGGGTGGGCCTGGGCCGGGGTGGGGCCGCCCAGCGCGGCCGGGCCGGTGCCGAGGGCGACCGTGCCGGCCGTGGCGACCAGCAGCAGCGCCGATGCGGCGGAGAACCGGCGTCGGGTCCGGTGGGTGGGGGCGTCCTTGTTGGACATCGGTTGAGCCGTCCCTTCCTGACGAGTGACTGCCAGGGCGGGCGCGCGCCGTCGCGCCGGATGCCGTAGCGGGGGTGCGGTCGGCCCGCCGGGTGCCGTGCCCGGCCGGCCGCGACCTGCGAGGGATGGGGCGGACCCCATCGTTCGGAGGTCACCAGTCGATGGGTTCCCGCGCCGCCGGTTCACCTCGACGAAACACATTCGTGATGGCCCGACATTAAATGGCGCACATCGATGTGTCCATACCTTCCGCCGATTCGGCGTGAACTTTCGTCGATCCCGCCAAAAGTCCGCCGCCCGGCCGCCCGGGCCGCCCGGCTCAGCGTGGGCGGTCGACGGCCTGCGCGGCGAGGGCGGTCAGGGCGGCGCGGGCCTCGGCGGTCACGGGGGCGGACCCCAGGGCCGCCAGCGCGCCGTCAGCGCGCACCCGGATCATCTCCTCGATCCGCTCGCGGGCACCGGTGGCCTCGATGATCTTCCGCAGCTCGGCGGCGCCGTCGCCGTCCAGCGCCGGGTTGCCGAACAGCTCCCGCAGCCGCGCGGCCTGCGCCCGGTCGGCGGCGCCGCGGGCCAGCGCCATCATCACCGTCGGCTTGCCCTCCCGCAGGTCGTCCAAGACGGACTTGCCGGTGACGGTCGGGTCGCCGAAGACCCCCAGCACATCGTCGCGCAGCTGGAACGCGTCGCCGAGCGGGTCGCCGAACTCGGCCAGCGCGGCGACGAGCTCCGGTCCGGCCCCGGCCAGCGTCGCCCCGATCTGCAACGGCCGGGTGACCGTGTAGCGGGCCGCCTTCATCCGGACCACGGTCAGCGCGCTCGCCACCGACCCGTCGCCCACCCCGGAGACCAGGTCCAGGTACTCCCCCGCGATCACCTCGGTGCGCATCAGCGCGAAGACCGCGTACCCCCGGTGCACCCGCCCCGGGCCCAGGCCGCACTCGTGGAACATCTGGTCGGACCAGGCGGCGCAGAGGTCGCCGCAGAGCAGGGCGGTGTCGCGCCCGTACGCCTCGGGGTCGCCGCGCCAGGACGAGCGGGCGTGCAGGTCGGCGAAGAGCCGGTGCACCGACGGCCCGCCCCGGCGGCGGTCGCTGCCGTCGAGGATGTCGTCGTGGATCAGCGCGAACGCGTGGAACAGCTCCAGCGCGGCGGCGGCCGCCACGATCGGGGCGCCGTCGGCGCCGCCCGCGCCCCGCCATCCCCAGTAGCAGAAGAGCGGGCGCAGCCGCTTGCCGCCGGCCAGCACGAACCGGTGCAGCGCGGTGAAGACGCCCCGGGGCGCACCGTCCGGCCAGTCCCGGCCCTGCCGGTCGAGGAACGCGGCGAGCGCGGCGTCGAACCGGGCCCGCAGCCCGCTGGTGTCGGTCGGGGCGACGACGGCGGTCACGATCCCTCCCCGGGCCGCCCGGTCGGCGGTGGCGGCGCGGCCCGGCGCGGCGGCGGGGGCGCGTCGGGGGTCGCCGGCGGCGCCAGCCCTGCCAGCTCCAGCAGCAGGGCCTTGACCTCGGTCGCGGCGACCCGCTCCCGGGCGGCGGACGGGTCGGAGCAGAGCAGCACCGGGCCGTCGGCCGGGTCGGCGGGGAGCCGGCCGTGCGACCCGCGCACCGCCCGGGCGCCGGCGTCCAGCCCCACCACGCCCATCAGGTAGCGCAGCCCGAGCCTCTTGCGGGCCAGCGCCACGGCGGCCCGCCGCTTCGCCGCGCCCGGGGCGGCCGGGTCGAGGAACAGCTCGGCGGGGTCGTAACCCGGCTTCCGATGGATCTCCACCAGCCTGGCGAAGTCGGGCGCGCGGGCGTCGTCGAGCCAGTAGTAGTAGGTGAACCAGGCGTCCGGCTCGGCGACGAGGACCAGCTCGCCGGCGCGCGGATGGTCCAGCCCGTGCGCGGCCCGGCCGTCGGCGTCGAGCACCTCGGCAACCCCCGGCAGCGCGGCGCAGAGCGTCGCCACCGCCGGCACGTCGGCCGGGTCGCGGACATAGACGTGCGCCACCTGGTGGTCGGCCACCGCGAAGGCCCGCGAGGTCCACGGGTCCAGGTACTCCATCCCGGCCTGGGTGTGCACCCGCAGCAGCCCTTCGGCGCGCAGCAGCCGGTTGACGTCGACCGGGCGGGAGACGTCGGTGATGCCGTACTCGGAGAGCACCACCACGGTGGCGTCCCGGGCGCGGGCGGCGTCCAGCAGCGGCCCGAGCACCCCGTCCAGCTCGGCCGCCGCCGCGGCGGCCCGGGGCGACGAGGGGCCGAAGCGTTGCAGGTCGTAGTCGAGGTGGGGGACGTAGACCAGGGTCAGGTCCGGGGACTCGTCGGCGAGGATCCGCTCGGCGGCCCGGCAGATCCACGTCGACGAGGCCAGCCCGGCGCCCGGCCCCCAGTAGTTGAACAGCGGGAACGTGCCGAGCCGGTCGGTGAGGGCGTCGTGCAGCTCCGGCGGGTTGGTGTAGCAGTCCGGCTCCTTGCGCCCGTCGGCCCGGTAGACGGGGCGCGGGGTGACCGTCCAGTCCACGTCGGCGCCCATCGCGTACCACCAGCAGACGTTGGCCACCGTCCAGCCCGGCTCGACGCGGCGGGCCGCCTGCCACAGCTTCTCCCCGCCGACCAGGGCGTGGTGCTGCCGCCAGAGCAGCACCTCCCCGAGGTCCCGGAAGTACCACCCGTTGCCGACGATCCCGTGCCCGGCCGGGAGTTCCCCGGTGAGGAACGTGGACTGCACCGGGCAGGTCAGCGCGGGCAGCACCGTGCCCAGCTCCGCGCGGAAGCCGGCGTCGGCGACCGCGCGCAGCCGGGGCATGTGCGCCAGCAGGCGGGGGGTCAGCCCCACCACGTCCAGCACCACCAGCCGGCGGCTCATGCGGGCACCCGCCGGCCCGCCGGCGTCAGGCCCAGGGCCACCAGCTCCGCGCGGGCGAAGGCCAGCTCCGCGGCGATGCCGACGGCCAGCTCCGCGTCGGTGCGCGGGCGCCGCGCGGCCGGCAGCACCCCCCAGGTGTACGTCTCGACGTCGAGGTGGTCGCAGCCCGCCCCGGGCCCGGCGTAGAGCGCGGCCAGCGCGGCGCGCAGCACCGGCAGCGTCGAGCCGAGCGGCGGCTCGGGCGGGGCGTGCAGCGGCACGTGGTAGTGCACCCGCCACGCCCCGGGCAGCCGCGCGTGCAGGGCGGCGTCCAGGTCGTCGGCGGCGTGGGCGGGGTCGGCCGGGTCCGCCGCGCCCGCGCAGCCGGCGGCGCGGGTCTGGTGCAGGAAGCGCGGCTCCACCCAGCGGCGCAGCTCCGGCGTCGCCCCGGCGGGCGCCTCGATGGCGGCCGACACCTGCACCTTCACCACCGGCAGGCCGGCCGCGCGCAGCCGGCCAAGCGCGTCGGCCGGCTCCTCCCAGGCGCAGGCGAGGTGGGCGAGGTCCAGGCAGACGCCGAGGCGGTCGGTGTCCAGGCCGGACAGGGTTGCGACGGCCTGGCCGGTGCTCTCCACCACGCAGCCCGGCTCCGGCTCGAAGCCGACCCGCACCGGCCGGCCGGTCTCCCGCTCGACGGCGGCGAGACCGGCCGCGAGCTGGTCGAGCCGGCGGCGGGCGGCGTCCGCGCGGGCGGCGTCCCAGGGCCGCCGCCAGGCCAGCGGCAGGGTGGAGACCGAGCCCCGGGCCGCGTCGTCGGGCAGCAGGTCGGCGAGCACCCGGGCCAGGTCCAGGGTGTACGCGAGCCGCCCGGGCGTGGTCCAGTCCGGCTGGTAGACGTCGCCCTTGACCACGGGCGCCTGGAAGGCCGCGTACGGGAAGCCGTTGAGGGTGACCACCTCCAGCCCCCGGGCGGTCAGCTCGGCGCGCAGCCGGCGACGGGCGGCCGGGTCGGCGGCCAGCTCGGCGGCGACCGGGGCGGCCAGCCACAGGCCGAGGCCGAGCAGGTCGGCGCCGAGCGCCTCGCGGACGGGCACGGCGTGGGTGTCCAACTGGCGGAGGATGCCGGCGAGGTCCTCGGCGGGGTGCACGTTGGTGCAGTAGCCGAGGTGGACGGTGTCGCCGCCGGCGTGCCGCAGCCGCATCAGCTGCCGCCGCGCAGGATCGAGTTGCCGGCCCAGGTGCCGCTCGCCGTGTCGACGGCCGGGTCCAGGTCCGTCAGGTCGAGCCGCCCGGACTGGCCGTAGAACTCGACCGGGTTGCGCCACAGCACCCGGTCCACGTCGTCGTCGGTGAAGCCGGCCAGCAGCATCGCCTCCCCGGTGGCCCGGGTGAGCAGCGGGTCCGAGCGGCCCCAGTCGGCCGCCGAGTTGACCAGCACCCGCTCGGTCCCGTACGCCCGCAGCAGCTCCACCATCCGGGGCGGGGACATCTTGGTGTCGGGATAGATGGAGAAGCCCAGCCAGCAGCCGGTGTCCCGGACCAGCCCCACGGTCACCTCGTTGAGGTGGTCGAGCACCACCCGGCCCGGCTCGACGCCCGACTCGGCGACCACGGCGAGGCTGCGCGCGACGCCGCGGGCCTTGTCCCGGTGCGGGGTGTGCACCAGCGCCGGCAGGTCGTGGGCCACGGCCAGGGCGAGCTGGGCGGCGAACGCCTCGTCCTCCTCGGGGGTCATCGAGTCGTAGCCGATCTCGCCGACCGCCACCACGCCGTCCTTGTCGAGGTAGCGCGGCAGCAGGTCGAGCACCGGGCGGCAGCGCGGGTCGTTGGCCTCCTTCGGGTTCAGCGCCACCGTGGCATGGTGGCGGATCCCGAACTGCCCGGCCCGGAACGGCTCCCAGCCGATCAGCGAGTCGAAGTAGTCGGCGAAGGAGGCGGCGCTGGTGCGGGGCTGGCCGAGCCAGAACGCCGGCTCCACCACCGCGCGGACGCCGGCGGCGGCCATCCGCTCGTAGTCGTCGGTGGTCCGCGAGGTCATGTGGATGTGCGGGTCGAAGATGCGCATCACGCCTCCTGGTTCGCGCGCAGCCGGGTGAGCAGGTCGATCGCGTCCGCCGGCAGGGCGCGCCCGGCGGCCTGCCGCTCGGCGGCCAGCCCCGCGAGCATCGCGGCGAGTTCGCCGTCGGCGCGGGCGTCGAGGTCGTGCACCACGGCCAGCGGCACGCCGGTGAAGACGCACTTGAGCACCGCCTGCCGCCAGGCGGCCGGGTCGAGGTGCCGGGCGTACGGGCCGAGGGCGGCAGCCAGCAGCCGGGTGTCGTTGGTGCGGATCGCGTCGTGCAGCAGCGGCGTCCCGGCCGCGCCGATCGGCAGCAGCGGCAGGGCCTTGAGCACGGCCCGCTTCTCGGCGGCGTCGCCCTGCCGGTAGCGCGACTCGGCGTGGGTGGCGTGGTCGGTCCGCAGCGCGGTCAGCAGCAGGGCCCGGGCCGCCTCGTCGGCGCTCCAGCCGGGGGCCCCGGCCAGCGGCGCCCGGCCGCAGCGCCGCCCGGCGGCCGGGAAGAACCGGTCGATCGCCGCCGGTTCGGCCGCCACCCGCCGCAGCGCCGCGTCGAGCCAGTCGGGATCGGGTACGCCCCGCAGCGCGGCCCGCAGTGAATCCGGTGTCATCCCCGTCTCCTCTCTCGTGCTGCCGCCGTGGCCCGTCACCGTTCCCGTCGCGCCGCTTCCTTCGTGGCGGCGCGCAGGAAGTCGAGCGAGCGGGCCGCGACGGCGGGGGCGGCGTGCGAGTGCCGGGGCAGCTCCACGGCGACCAGGCCCCGGTAGCCGGCGTCGTCCAGGGCGCGCAGCACGGGCGGGAAGTCGATCTCGCCGGCGCCGAACTCCAGGTGCTCGTGCACGCCCCGACGCATGTCGTCGATCTGCACGTTGACCAGGTACGCGCCCACCTCGCGCACGCAGTCGGGGACCGGGCGCGGCTCCAGGCAGCGGCAGTGCCCGATGTCGAGGGTGATGCCGAAACGGGCCGGGTCGCCGAGCGCGGCGCGCAGCCGACGCCAGCCGGCGATGTCCTCGACCAGCATGCCGGGCTCCGGCTCGAAGCCGAGGGTCGTCCCGGCCGCCTCGGCGGCGTCGAGCACCGTCGCGCAGCCGGCGACCAGCCGATCCCAGGCGGTCGCGGGCGGAACCGTCTCGGGGCGTACGCCGGACCAGAGGGAGACGGCCTCCGCGCCCAGGTCGGCGCCGATCCGCACGGCCCGGCGCAGGAACTCGATCCGCCGCGCCGGGTCGTCGTGCAGCAGCGTCGGCGCGTGCTTGTGCCACGGGTCGAGCAGGTAGCGGGCGCCCGTCTCGACGACCACGGCGAGGTCGAGCGCCGCGAGCCGGCGGGCCACGGCGGCCACCCGCCGGGCCAGCCCGGGCGCGAACGGGTCGAGGTGGTCGTGGTCCAGGGTGAGCGCGACGCCCTGGTAGCCCAGGTCGGCGAGGACGGCGAGCGCGTCGGCCAGCCGGTGGTTGGCGAACCCGTTGGTCCCGTAGCCGAACCGCGGCCCGTCGCCACCCACGCCGACGGCGCCGGATCCGGCCGGCGCGGGCGCGGACCCGCCCGGGTTGGCCGTCGGGATCCGGCGGGCCGGTGCGGGGGGCGGCGGGGCGGTCACGTCGGGGAGACCTTCCGGGCCAGCCGGCCGCCGAGCGGCGCGGCGGCCGCCACCGCGAGCCCCAGCAGCCCGGCCCCGGCGCGTGCGGCCAGGGCGCCCTGCAACGCGGGCAGCCCGGTGATCCCGGCGCCGACCGCCGCCCGCACCCGGCCGG
>NZ_JBFABA010000024.1:0-78219 GCF_040640115.1 Micromonospora sp. NPDC023644
TGCCGGCGACCGGGTCGCCGGCGTCGACCGCGCGCTGGGCGCGGATCGCGCCTTCCGCGAGGACCGGGGCCCCGACCCGGTCGCCGCCGGCACGGAGAGCGCGGCAGGGGAGCCGGGCCAGGACCGCCCGTCCGGCGGGTTGGGCCAGGATCGGGCCGCGGGCGGCCTTCGCGCGGAGCGGACGCCGGGCGCCGCCGGCCAGGAGCGGGCGGCGGGCGGGTTCGACCAGGACCGCATGGCGGGCGGGTTCGACCAGGCCCGCGCGGCGGGCGGGTTCGGCCAGGACCGCGCGCCGAGCGCCGCCGGACACGAACCGGCCGGGCGTGGCTTCGGCGCGGACCCGCGCCCGGGCGCGGACCGGTCGCCGGCCGCCGACCCGGCGACGCACGCTCCGGGCGCCGACCGGGAACCGTCGACCGACCCCGAACCGGTCGGCCCGCGACAGTCGGCCGCCGAGTGGCCACCGACGACCGAACCGGACTGGACCGGTCCGAACTGGAACCGCCCGAGCTGGGGCGCCGCGTGGGCGCCGCCCTGGGCCCGGGACGAGCCCGAGCCGACGGGGCGCCGCTCCCGCGAGGAGTCCGAGCCCGTGGGTCGCCGGTCGCGCGAGGAGCCCGAGCCCGTCGGCCGCCGGTCCCGGGAGGAGCCCGAGCCCGTCGGTCGCCGCTCCCGCGAGGAACAGCAGCCGGCCTGGGCCGGTGAGCCGCATCGGCCGTACGAGCCGCCGCGCGTCGAGCCCTCCCGGCCCTACGACCAGCCCCGCGAGTCCGGCCGCCCCTACGACGTCGGCCAGCCCGCGTCGGTGCCCCGCTCGTCGTACGAGCGACCGTCCGCCCCCGTCGACCGGCCGGGCGGGCCCGAGGCCGAACCGTCGACCCCGGTCGAGCGACCGGCCTGGGCGGCTGGCGGGTCGGTCCCCGCGCCGGCGGGCGCGCCCCCGCTCGCGTACGCCCCGGAGGCCGCTGCGACGCCCCGCGCCGAGGACGCCCCGGAGCGGGTCACCCGACCGTTCCGACTCCGGCCGGAGACCCCGGAGCCGGCCCCGAGGCCGACCGGCGCCCCGCCGACCGCCGCCGAGGCCGCCACCGGCGGGTTCGGGCGACGGGACCGCACCCCTGCCACCACGCCCGCCCCGACGAGCGCACCGCCCTACGCGGCCCGCCGATCCGCCCCCGAGCCGGCGCCGCCGGCCCCACCGGCCGCCGCCGACCAGGCGCCGGACCCCGCATCGGCGGTGTTGCCGCAGCGCGTCCCCGCCGAGCCGGACGTGCCCGTCGTGCCGGAGCCGCCAGCCGTGGACCCACCCGCCGAAACCCCCGAACTCGCCCGCATCGCCACCCACCTGCGCCGCGACGACGAGCCCGCCCCGCTGCGGGAGCGCCCGGAGGGCTTCGACGTCAACGCCATCCTCGACGCCGTCCGTGGCGTGGCCGGAGTCCGCGACGCGGCGCTGCGCCGTACCCCGGCCGGCGCGCACAGCCTGCGGCTCGACCTCGCCGACGGGGCCGACCCGGCCGAGGTGAGCCGGCAGGTCGCCCGCCTGCTCCAGGACCGGATGGGGCTGGCCGCCGCGCCGCAGAACCTGCCCGGAATGCCGGCCGCGTCCGCCCCGCCGGTGCGCCGCCGGTCGGCGGAGCCGCGCGGCCTCGACCCCAGGTCACCGGGCTCCGCAGCGCGCCTCGCCGAGTCGTCCGCCGCCGAGCCCCGGGTGCCCGGCGGCAGGGTGGCCGGCAGCCCCGCGGAGGCCCCGCCGACCCGCCCGGACCAGCGTCCCGAGGCGGTGCCCGAGACCCCGCGCCGACGCCGGCAGCCCGCCGCCCCGCACCGGGGCCGGGCCACGGTGGAGGAGCCGGGCTCGGTCTCCGCCGCCCCGGCCGGGAGCCCGGCCGGTGCCCCGGCGACCGTCGGCACGTCGTACTCCGGTGGGCAGGTGACGACGACGGAGACGGCGCCGTCCCGGCCGCTGGACACCGGCGGCGCGGTGGGCCCCCGGGTGGTGATCGACCACGTCCAGGTGAGCACCTTCGGCCTCGACGCCACCGTGGAGGTACGCCTGCTCGCCGGTGGGGAGAGCGCCGCCGGCTACTCGACCGGGCCGGCCGTCGACGGCTACGTGCTGCGACTGTGCGCGGTGGCCGCCGCCGCGGCCGTGGACGAGCTGCTGCGCGGCGGCGAGCCCGGCCCCGAGGCCGGCCCCGACCGTGGGCGCTGCTTCGTCGAGCACGCGGCCGTGGTGCCCTTCGGCAACTGCGACGTGGCCACGGTGGTGGTGCTGCTGGTCTGTGACGGCTGGGTGGAGCAGCTCGTCGGCTCCGCGCTGGTCGCCGGCGACCCCCGGCAGGCGGTCGTCCGGGCCACCCTGGCCGCAGTCAACCGCCGGCTCGAGGCGCTGCTGGCCTGAGCGCTGCCGCTCGGCGCGACCCCGGGCAGACTGGAGTCATGAAGAGCGCCACCCTGCGGCCGGACCATCTCCTTCCCGAGCCCTCCGTGCCACCGCCCTGGCCGGGGCGGGAGGTACGCCTCGACGGCACGGTGACGTACGTCCGGGACACGCCGGCCACCGCGCCCGGCGCGGAGCCGGCGCTCTACGTGCACGGGCTCGGCGGCTCGTCGCAGAACTGGACCGACCTGGCGTACCTGCTCGCCGACCACCTCGACGGGCAGGCCATCGACCTGCCGGGGTTCGGCCGCAGCGAGCCGGGTCGCCGGTACACCGTCCCGGCCTTCGCCGACCGGGTGATCCGCTGGATCGAGCACTCCGGCCGGGGGCCGGTGCACCTGTTCGGCAACTCGCTGGGTGGGGCGGTCTCGGTGCACGTGGCGGGGGTGCGGCCGGACCTGGTCCGGAGCCTGACCCTGATCTCGCCCGCGCTGCCGTTCCTGGACTTCCGGCGCTCGTTGCAGGGTCGGATGCTGCCGCTGCTCGCGGTCCCCCGGGGCGAGCGCCTGGCCGCCTGGCGGCTGGCCCAGATCGCGCCCGAGGTGATGGCCCAGCAGGTGATGGAGGCGTGCGTCGCCGACCTCACCCGGATCTGCGACCAGCGCCGGCAGGAGGCGCTGGAGGAGATCCGGGTGCGGCACGAGGCCGCGCACTACGCCGCCGCGTACGTCCGGACGTTCCGGGGGCTGGTCTCCAGCTTCCTGCGGTCGTACCTGCCGGGGTCGGGGTCGCTGTGGCGGCTCGCCGCGACCGTCGCGGCGCCCACCCTGGTCGTCGGGGGGCGGGCCGACCGGCTGGTGGACGTGCGGGTGGCCCCGCAGACGGCCCGCGTCGTCCCGGACAGCCGGCTGCTGATGCTCGACGGGGTCGGCCACGTGGCGCAACTGGAGGTCCCGCGCCTGGTCGCCCGGGCCGTGCTGGGCCTGCTCACCGATACGGGGGACACCGCCCGGCAGTCCGACATGGCAGGCTGACCGGGATGTCCCCCGCCCGTCACCCCACCCCGGCCCGTCACGTCCCGGCTCCCGCCGAGGGCCGCCGTCGTGCCCCGGCCGGGTCGCCGCCACGGGACGGCGGCGTGGACCTGACCCGCCCGCGGCACCGCCGTCCGGCGCGTCGGCGGCGTCTCGTGGAGCTGGTCGCGCTGGTGCTCGCCATCGGCGCGGCGGTGGCGGTGATCGCCGACCGGCGGGGCGGCGACGTCGGGGCGGAGACGCTCACCGCCGAGGAACTGGCTCCCGCGCCGATGCTCGCGCCGGGGGCGGCCTCGCCGCTGCCGTCGTCGCCCGCCGCGACGCCCTCGTCCGTCGAGCCTCCGCCGGCCGTGCTCCGCCTGCCCGGCCCGGTGCCGTCGGCGGGGCGCGGCAGCTTCGGCTACGACGACCGGGCGGGCCCGGTGCTGGGGGACGCGGGCACGCTGCGCCGCTACCGGGTCGCGGTGGAGTCGGGCGCCGACGAGGACGCGGGCGAGTTCGCCGCCGCCGTCGAGCGGGCGCTCGCCGGGCCGGGGAGCTGGGTCGACGGCGGGCTGCGGTTGCAGCAGGTGACCGCAGGCTCCCGGCACGACTTCACGGTCTACCTCGCCACGGCGAAGACGGCGGGCCGGATGTGTGCCGCTGGAGGGGTGGACATCCGGGTGGGCGGGCGGCCCTACACGTCGTGCCGCGCGCCCGGCAAGGTGATCATCAACCTGGACCGCTGGCGGCTCTCGGTGCCGCACTTCGTCAGCGCGAAGGTGCCGCTCTCGGTCTACCGGACGTACGTGGTGAACCACGAGGTCGGGCACCAGCTCGGGTACCGGCACGAGCGCTGCCCCGGCAGGGGTCGGGTGGCGCCGGTGATGATGCAGCAGACGCTCTTCCTCAACGGCTGCATGGCCAACCCGTGGCCATACCGCGACGGTCGCCGGTACGCGGGCCCACGGCTCTGACCGGCGACGATCGGGCGTCCCGCGCGGCTCGGAGGGAGCGGTCCGGGGGCGTTTCCGGGGGATGAGCCCTGTTCGGGTTTTACCCGGCGTAATGCCCGATTGGTGTGGGACGCTCGGCTCATGACGTCGTCGTCCCCTTACGACCCGCCTGACCCGGCACGCCGTCCGACGCCATCCCGGTCGTCGTCATCCCGGTCGGCGCGGTGGTGGCGACCGCCGGCCCCGCTGCGGGACCGGCGGGTGCTGGGGCTCGGCGTGCTCCTGCTGCTAACGGCGACCGCCGCCGTGACGCTGCCCCGCGCCGGCGGCCCCGCGACCGCCCCGGCCACCGACCGGGCCCGGCAGTCGTACGCCGCGAGGGCGGACGAGCGGGAACGGCCGCCCAGCTACCCCCGCACGGGCACGGGCGACTTCACCGCCGCGCCCGGCGACTCCCCGGTGCGGGGCACCGACGGGCCGGTCCTGCACTACCGGGTGGCCGTGGAGCAGGGCACCGGCCAGGACGTCGCCGCCTTCGCCGCCACCGTCGACGAGGTGCTGGCCGACCCCCGCGGCTGGATCGCCTCGGCGGAACTGCGGATGCGGCGGGTGGCGGAGGGGGCCGACGCGGACTTCACCGTCTACCTGGCCACGCCGGGCACCTCGGAGCGGATGTGCGCCGAGGGCGGGCTGAGCACCGAGGGCTACACCTCCTGCCGGCTCCCCGGGCAGGTGATCATCAACCTGGCGCGCTGGCTGGAGGCGGTCCCCGACTACGGGGCGCCGCTGGAGATCTACCGCGCCTACGTGGTCAACCACGAGGTGGGCCACGAGCTCGGCGAGGAACACCAGGCCTGCCCGGGGCCCGGCGAACCGGCGCCGGTGATGCAGCAGCAGACGTACGGCCTGGACGGCTGCGCCGCCAACGCCTGGCCGTACGTCGACGGCTCGCGCTACGACGGCGAGGTCGTTCCCGGCACCTGAGTTATTCCCCTTCCCGCAGTTCGGGCGACGTGTCACTCCTCATGGCCGATCGACCCGGGTACGAGCGACAATGGCCCGGTTCGCCTTCAGCCGATTCCGGGGAGTCCACCGTGTCGTTGCCCCCGCTCGTCGAGCCCGCCGCCGAGCTGACCGTTGACGAGATCCGCCGCTACTCGCGCCACCTGATCATCCCGGACGTCGGGGTCGAGGGGCAGAAGCGGCTGAAGAACGCCCGGGTGCTCTGTGTCGGTGCCGGCGGGCTCGGCTCGCCGGCCCTGATGTACCTCGCCGCCGCCGGGGTCGGCACGCTCGGCATCATCGACTTCGACACCGTCGACGAGTCCAACCTCCAGCGCCAGATCATCCACGGCGTCTCCGACATCGGCCGCTCCAAGGCCGAGTCGGCCGCCGCCTCGATCCGCGAGATCAACCCGCTGGTGCAGGTGGAGATCCACAACACGGCGCTGGACCGGGAGAACGTGCGGGACATCTTCTCCCGCTACGACCTGATCGTCGACGGCACCGACAACTTCGCCACCCGCTACATGGTCAACGACGCGGCGGTGCTGCTCGGCAAGCCGTACGTCTGGGGGTCGATCTACCGGTTCGACGGCCAGGCGTCGGTGTTCTGGGCCGAGCACGGCCCCTGCTACCGCTGCCTCTACCCGGAGCCCCCGCCGCCCGGGATGGTCCCCTCCTGCGCCGAGGGCGGCGTGCTCGGCGTGCTCTGCGCGTCGATCGGCTCCATCCAGGTCAACGAGGCGATCAAGCTGCTCGCCGGCATCGGGGAGCCGCTGGTCGGCCGGCTGATGGTCTACGACGCCCTGGAGATGAGCTACCGCAAGATCAAGGTCCGCAAGGACCCGAACTGCGTGCTCTGCGGCGAGAACCCCACGGTCACCGACCTGCTCGAGGACTACGAGGACTTCTGCGGCGCCGTGTCGGTGGAGGCCCAGGAGGCGGTGGTCGACGCGACCATCACCGCGCTGGAGCTCAAGGAGTGGCAGGACGCGGGCAAGGACATCTTCCTCGTCGACGTCCGCGAGCCCGCCGAGTACGAGATCGTCCGGATCCCCGGCGCGACGCTGATCCCCAAGGGCGAGATCATCTCGGGTGAGGCGCTCGCCAAGCTGCCGCAGGACCGGCAGATCGTGCTGCACTGCAAGTCCGGGGTCCGCTCGGCGGAGGCGCTCGCCGCGCTCAAGGCGGCCGGTTTCCGCGACGCCGTGCACGTGCAGGGCGGCGTGCTCTCCTGGATCAAGCAGATCGACCCGTCGCTGCCCGCGTACTGACCGGCGTCGGCCGAGGTCGCACCGGGCCGTCCCGGCCGGGCGCGGCCTCGGCCGATCCACCGAGGCGGGATCGCGTTTGCGCAGGTAGCGTTGCCGCCGTGGTCGACATCGATGCGGCGGTCGGGTTCGTCGTGGCACACGGGGACGCGGTGGACCGCGCCCGGCTGTCCCGGCTGCGCACCGGCGCGCCGCCTTCTGCCGAACTGCTCGACGACGCGGAGGTCGGCCAGGCGCCCGACGGCGGCTGGCCGGCGACGCTGGACGGGGAGGTCTCCTCCGTGGACGCCACCTGCTTCCGCCTGTCCGAGCTGGACGATCTCGGCGCGCTCGGCCGGCCGGCCGCCCGCCGGGCGCTGGACTGGCTGGCCGCGCGGCAGTTGCCCGACGGCGGCTGGGAGGAGGACGCGGCGCTGGCCGACGTCGCCCCCGAGTGGGCCCGGCCGGGCGACCCCGAGGCGGGGTTCCACCTGACCGCGAACGCCGGCTTCTGGCTGACCGTCGCCGGCCTGGACGCGCGGGCGGCGGGGCCGCTCGACCACCGGGTCGGCGGGGCGTACGCGGGCGTCGTGCACGCCGCCGCGCAGTCGCTCGTCGCCCGGCTGCGCCCGGACGGCAGTTGGCCGTCCTTCCTACCCGCCGGCTGGCTCAGCGCGGCGGTCCTGTACCGGCAGGAGATGTTCCACGAGGCGGCGCGGATCCAGGTGATCCTCGCCGAGCGGATGCCGGAGTTGTCCCCGGGCGACGTGGCCTGGCTGGCCGCGACGCTGCGGCGCATCGGCATCGAGGGGGAGGACTGGCTGCTGGCGCGGGCGCGGCGGCGGCTGGCCGAGACCCAGCGCAGCGACGGCGGGTGGGAGAGCGACGACGGGCACCAGTTCGACGTGCACACCACGCTGAGCGCGATCCGGGCCTGCCGCTGAGCCTCGATCCGTCAGCCGCGCGCCGGACCGGCCGGCCTCACTCGAGCTGGCTGATCACCAGGGGCCACCAGGCGTCCGGGGCGAACGCGGCGCGGTCGATGCTCTCCAGGACGGTGCGCAGCGCCTCCGCCCGCTCGGCCCGGCCCGGCTTGCCCTCGTCGGCCTCCACGAAGAGCGCGAACTGGTAGAGGAACTCGACGAAGGTGCGGAAGTTGCTGTTGACCGCCTGGACGTCCTGCTGTTCCAGGTCGAACTGGAGGATCTCGCCGGTCTTCGGGTCGAGCACGTAGAGCAGGTCGGCGTTGTCGGCGACCGCGCCCACCACGATCAGCCGGATGTCCAGCGAGCCGTCCTCGGTGCTCAGCTGGATCGTGTCGAACAGCTCGATGTCGCCTTCGAGGAAGGCGGTGTAGACGACCGCCACGTCGAGCGGGATCTCGTCGCCGGCCGGCAGCATGTCGGGGCCGAAGCCACCCTCCAGCCACGCCTCGCGCGGGTACGGGATGAGCTCGTCCTCGCTCCACAGTGAGCGGAACCGGGGGTCAGCGGCCATCGTTGGTCCTCTGCATTCTCGGCGGGACGGTACGGGTCAGGAGACGATGCCCGCGGTCACCAGCAGGCGCAGCCAGGTGTCCGCGTACTGCCCCTGGAACCGGCCCTTGCGTACCCGTTGCTCCCGCACGCCGGGCCCCAGGATCGTGTCGACCACCTGCGGGTACTTGTCGCCCAGCACGTACTCGTCGAAGAACGTGACGATGTCGGGGGCGAAGACGTGGATGTCGACCTCCTCGTCCGGGTGCTCGTAGAGGAAGACGTAGTCGTCCGGGTCGATGTGGTAGACGTCGCCCTCTTCGAGGTCGAGCGAGACGCTCTCACCGCCGTCGATCTCGTCGCGCAGCCGCGGCGGCACGCTGTGCAGCTCGCAGCCGATCGACACGGCGGGGCCGAGCGGGTCGTGCGGGTTGTCCGGCCGGGCCTGGAGGGCGGCCGGGCTGCCGATCTCGGCCGGCTGTTCGAACCGGAAGTGGCTGCCCTCGATCTTGCCGATGATGCGGAATACCTCGAACGCGCCCTCGGGCACGCCGGGGAAGGGCTCCAGCGGAACCCCGTCGACGAGGACGACGCCGAACCCGTGCTCCGCCTCCAGCTCCTTGAGCCGCGCGAACCTGGTGCGGATCCGGTCGAGCCTGGCCGCCGTCGCGTCACTCGTCACGGGATCACCTTCACTATGACCGGGGTCCCCTCGGGCACGTCCTTGAGCGCCTGGCCGATCTCCCGGCCGATCTCGCGGTTGGTCCAGGCGTCCATCAACCGGAGGTTATCGTACGAATCCTCGCCGCCCAGTTGCAGCTCGTGCACGTGGTCGGGGTCGAGTGTCACGCCGGGACCGGTCACCGGGTACTTGTCGGGCTTCTTGCCCCGGTAGAGGCTCTGGACCAGCTCCTTGTTGCTCATGTAGTTCTGGCCCTTGTTGAGCTGGCGGATCACGCGGTCCCGGTAGACCGTGGTCAGCTTTCGCGTGCCCGGCTTCTTCGGGTCCTTGTGTTCGACCTGCTTGCGTCTCGGCTTGGTCTTGACCAGCTTGCCCTCCTGGCCGAGCCGCACCAGGTCCGCCGCCTTGCGGTCGAAGTCCTTCTTGACGAAGTCCTTGCGGTTGCGCAGCACCAGGACGGCGGGGCCCTTGGGCTTGCCTCCCTTGGCCGTCCGGAAGACGTCCGCGTTCTCCAGGTAGGCCGAGACGAGCTTCGCGCCCTTGGCCTGGGTCTGCCGGGGCGGGGCGGTCCGCTGCCTAGGCATTGAGCACCGTGTCCACGGCCATCCCGATGAGCTGGTCGATGATCAGCCCCGTGATCATCTTGAAGATCGGGATCTGGAGGAGGGACGCGCCGAAGGTGACCGCCGCCGTCGCGATCGCCTGTGCGATCTGGATCGCCAGCAGTGCCAGCTGGACGATCACCTGGATCTTCAGGGCCAGCACCACGCCCGCCGCGACCATCAGCCCGACGCCGATGACGGTGGCCGGGCGGGCGACGTCCGCGATGTTGCGCGCGGCCGACTCGCCGTCGTTCCACTCACCCGCGAAGGCGGTGAAGCTCTCGCCCCGGTTGTTGTCGAGCACGGTGCGCGCCGCCGACTCCAGCTGCGCGACCGACCCGGAGATCCGGCCGGCCATGCCGGTCCACTCGCCGGCCAGCTGGAAGATGGCCGTCTCGTCCGACTGGGGCCAGTCGTAGCCGAGCATCGAGAGCAGGGAGGCGAGTTCGCCCGGGAGCGTCAGGCCCACCGCGACTCCTTTCCTAGGCCGGGCGGCGGCTCAGCCGCCCAGCGAGCCGAGCATCGAGCGGAAGGACGCGGCCACGTCGTCCTCGACGGCGCGGTAGCTCTCGGCCATCCCGCGCAGCCCGTCGACGTAGCTCTCCAGCTCGGTGATGTTGGTGTCGAGGCACTCGGCCAGCGCGTCCACGCACGCCTGGTGGGCGATGCCGAGCAGCGAGCCGATGTCGTCGCCGCCGAAGGCCGCGGCGTAGCCGTCGACCGACGCCTGGAAGCCCTCGAAGACCTGGCGGACCGACTCCTTGGCCCGTTCCAGCTCGTCCGCGCCGCGGCCCAGCGCGTCGATGTCGACGTCGAGGTTCTCCACGCTCAGCTCCTGTGCAGTTTCCGCATGGTCTCGCTGACGGTCTGGCTGATCTCCCGCATCTGCCGCAGGCCCTGGTCCTGGAGGCGCTCGATGGTGGCGGTCATCGCGGCGAGATCGGGCATCGGTTCGGTGGTGGCGGTCCCGTCGTCCTGACCGTCGAGCGCCGCGTTGACCGCCTGGCGC
The DNA here is from genome assembly GCF_040640115.1 of Micromonospora sp. NPDC023644. Lineage (NCBI taxonomy): Bacteria > Bacillati > Actinomycetota > Actinomycetes > Micromonosporales > Micromonosporaceae > Micromonospora > Micromonospora sp. NPDC023644. The sequence goes on from NZ_JBFABA010000024.1 coordinate 10,373, forward strand.
AGCTCGGCGGCGAGGTGTTCCGAGCCCTCCCGGAGCAGCCGGGGGTCGATGTCGACGGCGCTGACCCGGCCGTCGGTGCCGAGGGTGACCCGGATCCGGCCGTCGGCGGCCTCGGCCACCGACTCCGCCCGCTCCCGGGGTGCGGCCGCGCCGCCCACCTCGCGCAGCGCGGCGCGTGCCTGCGCCAGTTGCTGTTCCAGGGCACTCTCGCCCAGCATGCCGCCTCCCCAAGACAAGCCGTGCCGAACCCGCCCCAGACTAACGGTCACCCGCCATCCGGCGGTGCCCCCGCCGCCGCCCGGGGGCGGTCAGCCGCGCAGGTGGCCGTCGCCGGTGACCACGTACTTGGTGGAGGTCAGCTCGGGCAGGCCCATCGGGCCGCGGGCGTGCAGCTTCTGCGTGGAGATGCCGATCTCGGCGCCGAAGCCGAACTCGCCGCCGTCGGTGAACCGGGTCGAGGCGTTGACCATCACGGCCGCCGCGTCCACCCGGGCCACGAACTCCCGGGCGGCGCCGGTCGAGTCGGTGACGATCGCCTCGGTGTGCCCGGTGCCGTACCGCCGGATGTGCGCGACCGCCGCGTCGAGCGAGTCGACGACGGCGACCGAGATGTCGGCGGAGAGGTACTCGGTGGCGAAGTCCTCGTCGGTGGCGGGCCGCACCGCGGCGGAGTGGGCGGCGACCCGCTCGTCGCCGTGCACGGTGACGCCGGCCTCGGCGAACGCGGCCAGCACCGGCGGCAGGAAGGCGTCGGCGACCGCCGCGTGTACGAGCAGCGACTCGGCGGTGTTGCAGGTGGAGAGCCGCTGGGTCTTCGCGTTCAGCGTGATCGCGACGGCCTTGGCGAGGTCGGCGGCGGCGTCGACGTAGACGTGGCAGTTGCCCACCCCGGTCTCGATCACCGGCACGGTGGACTCCTCCACCACCGTGCGGATCAGGGACGCGCCGCCGCGCGGGATCAGCACGTCGACCAGGCCCCGGGCGCGCATCAGCTCCTTGACCGAGTCGCGGCTGCTGGCGTCGAGCAGCTGCACCGCGTCGGCCGGCAGGCCGGCGTCGGCCACCGCGTCCCGCAGCACGGCGACCAGGGCGGCGTTGGAGCTGGCCGCCGACGAGGAGCCGCGCAGCAGCGCCGCGTTGCCGGACTTCAGGCAGATGCCGGCGGCGTCGACCGTCACGTTCGGCCGGGCCTCGTAGATGATGCCCACCACGCCGAACGGCACCCGGATCTGGCGCAGCTCCAGTCCGTTGGGCAGGGTCGAGCCCCGGACCACCTCGCCCACCGGGTCCGGCAGCGCGGCCATCTGCCGCAGCGCGTCGGCGATGCCGGCCACCCGCCCCGCGTCGAGGGCGAGCCGGTCCAGCACGGCCGCGCTCAGCCCGGCCTCGCGCCCGGCCGCCAGGTCCGTGGCGTTCGCGGCCAGGATCTCGGGCGTACGCGCCACCAGCGCGTCGGCCATCGCCACCAGCGCGGCGTCCTTGGCCGCACGCGTGGCGACGGCCAGCGCCTCCGCCGCCGTACGCGCCCGCCGGGCCTGCTCGCTCACGCTCATCGCCGTACCCACTCCTCGGTCGTCACAGCAGTACCAGGTCGTCGCGGTGGACGACCTCCCGTTCGTACGCCGGGCCGAGCGCCGCGGCGAGTTCCGTGGTGGACCGGCCGAGCAGCCCGGGCAGCTCGACCGCGTCGTAGTTGACCAGTCCCCGGGCGACCGGCGCGCCCTCGGCGTCCACCAGGTCGACCGGGTCGCCGGCGGTGAACGCCCCGTCCACGGCCGTGATCCCGGCGGGCAGCAGCGACTTGCGCCGGCCCACCACCGCCGCGACCGCGCCCGGGTCGAGGTGCAGCCGCCCCCGGGGGGAGGTGGCGTGGGCCAGCCAGAAGAGCCGGGCCGCCGGGCGCCGCCGGCTCGGGTGGAACAGGGTGCCGACACCCTCGCCGGCCAGCACCGGGGCGGCCAGCGGCGCGGCGGTCAGCACCACCGGGATGCCGAAGCCGGTGGCGATCCGGGCCGCCTCCACCTTCGTCACCATGCCGCCGGTGCCCACCCCGGCCCGGCCGGCGCCGCCGATGTCGATCCCGGTCAGGTCCCGCTCGTCGTGCACCTCGCTGATCCGGCTGGAGCCCGGGCGGGTGGGGTCGCCCGTCCAGAGGGCGTCCACGTCGGAGAGGAGCACCAGCAGGTCGGCGTGGACCAGGGCGGCGACGAGGGCGGCCAGCCGGTCGTTGTCGCCGAACCGGATCTCCTCGGTGGCGACCGTGTCGTTCTCGTTGACGATCGGCACCGCCCGCAGGTCGAGCAGCTTGCGCAGGGTGCGGTACGCGTTGCGGTAGTGCGCCCGCCGGGTCACGTCGTCGACGGTGAGCAGGACCTGTCCGACGGTCAGCCCGTGCCGGGCGAAGGCGGCGGCGTACCGGCCGATCAGCAGGCCCTGCCCGACGCTGGCGGCGGCCTGCTGGGTGGCCAGGTCGCGCGGACGCCGGGAGAGCCCCAGCGGCGCGAGGCCGGCGGCGATCGCGCCGGAGCTGACCAGCACGACCTCCCGGCCCCCGGCGGCGAGCGTGCCCAGGGTGCCGACGAGCGCGTCGACCCGCTCGTCGTCCAGCCCGCCGGCGGCGGTGGTCAACGAGGAGGATCCGATCTTGACGACGACCCGCCGGGCCGCCGTGACTTCGTCGCGCACCCGCCCATTCTGCGCGGTCGGTCCCGGCCCGCCCCGGCGCGTTCCCATATCGTGGCCGGTCGTGAGACCTGACGAGTACGTCGAGGCGGTGCTGGAACTGGTCGAGCGGATCCCGCCCGGGCGGGTGATGTCGTACGGGGCGGTCGCCGACGCGCTGGCCGAACGCTCCGGGCGGGCCTCGGCCCGGCTGGTCGGCTCGATCATGGCTCGGCACGGCGGGGGAGTGCCCTGGCACCGGGTGGTGAACGCGGCCGGCCGCCTGCCGCCCGGTCACGAACGGGAGGCGCGGGCCCGGCTGCGCGCCGAGGGGACGCCGCTGCGCGGCGCCGGGGTGGACATGAGGGCTAGCTGGTCCCCCGAGGAGGGGATGTGACCCGCGCCATAACGTGAGTAACATTCGGCGTCATGGACGCGCCGTCGGGTGGAGCTGGTCCGGTCGCTGGCGTGCTGCCGCGCCGGGTGCACGCGGGTTACGCGCTCGGATCGCTCTCCACCGGCGCGTTCGGCACCGTGCCCGGCCTGCTCCTGCTGCCGTACCTGACCGACACCCTCGGCGTCGCGGCGGGCGCGGCGGCCCTGCTGGTGCTCCTGCCGAAGGCGTGGGACGTGCTGGTCAATCCCGTCGCCGGCCGGATCTCCGACCGCACCCGGTCGCGCTGGGGCGCCCGCCGGCCGTACCTGCTGGGCGCCGGGCTCGCCCTCGGCGTGCTCTTCGCCGCCATCTTCGCCGCGCCGTTCGGCGCCGGGCCGGCCGCCGGGGCGTACGTGGCGGTCGCCTTCCTCGCCACCGCCACCGCGTTCGCCTTCTTCCAGGTGCCGTACGTGGCGATGCCGGCGGAGCTGACCGGCGACTACGCCGAACGTACCCGGCTGATGAGCTGGCGGATCGCCGTGCTGGCGCTGGCCATCCTGGTCTCCGGTGCGGTCGCCCCGCTGGTGCGCGACGCCGGCGGCGGAGGCGTGGCCGGGCACCGCTGGATGGGGCTCTTCGTCGCCGGGCTGATCGTGCTCGGCGCGCTCGGCGCGTTCCTCGGCACCCGCTCCGCGCCCGGCGGCACGGTGGGGGAGAGCGAGCCGACGCTGCGCGCCCAGCTCGCCGTCGCCGCCCGCAACCGGCCGTTCCGGGCGTTGCTGGTCTGCTTCGTGGTGCAGTCCGCCGGGGTGGCCACCGTCCTCGCCGGGGTCAACTACTTCGCCGACCAGGTCCTGCGCGATCCCGACGGCGGGCCGACCGTCCTGTTCGTCTGCTTCGTCGGGCCGGCCCTGCTGGTGATGCCGCTCTGGACCCGGACCGGGGCGCGGATCGGCAAGCTCGCCGCCCTGGTCGCCGCGTCGCTGATCTTCGCGGCGGGCGCGCTGGCCCTGGTCGCCGCCCCGGTGCTGCCGGCGCCGGCGGTCTACCTGCTGGTCGCGCTGATCGGCGTCGGCTACGCCGGGCAGCAGGTGTTCGCCCTCGCCATGCTCCCGGACTGCATCGCCTACGACACGGCGCGCACCGGCCGGCGGCAGGCCGGCGTCTTCACCGGGCTCTGGACGGCCGGCGAGACCTTCGGGCTGGCCCTCGGGCCGGGCATCTTCGGCCTGGTGCTCCAGCTCAGCGGCTACGTCTCCTCCGACACCGGCACGGCGGCCGCCCAGTCCGACACCGCCCGACTGGGCATCCTGATCGGCTTCACGGTCCTCCCCGCCCTCCTGGTGGGCCTGGCGGTCCTCGCCCTGCGCCCCTACGACCTGACCCCGTCCCGCCTAGCGGCCGCCAAGGCGGACCCCACCCCCCGTACCCACCCCGCCGATCATGCGGTTGTGGTGGGGGAGGAAAGCCGCTGAACCCCATGGAAAGGGCACCACAACTCCATGATCGACGACGACGCTGACCGACGGGCGCTGCCCGGCAACGGGTTGCCCGCCGAGCGGGTGCTGGCGGAGGTGCGCGCCCTGCGCGACGCCGACCGGCCCACCCACGGGGGGCGGCTGTTCGCGTACGTCTACGACCCGGCGGTGCCGGGGCTGGACGAGCTGGCCGCCGCCGCGTACGCCGGCAGCGCCCACGTCAACGGGCTCGACCCGACCGCCTTCCCGTCGCTGCTGGCGATGGAGAACGCGCTCGTCGGCGCGGCCGCCCGGCTGCTCGGCGGCGGCCCCGGCAGCACCGCCCCGGACGTGGTCGGCAGCGTCACCAGCGGCGGCACCGAGTCGCTGATCCTGGCCGTGAAGGCCGCCCGGGACGCCCACCCGGAGATCGCGGCACCCCGGATCGTGGTCCCCGCGAGCGCGCACGCCGCGTTCGCCAAGGCGGCGCACTACCTGCGGGTCGCCGTGGACACGGTGCCCGTGTCGGCGTCGACGCTGCGGCCGGCCGCCGCCGACGTGGCCGCCGCCATCGGCCCGGAGACCGTGCTGGTGGCCTGCTCCGCCCCCTCGTACGCGCACGGCGTCGTCGACCCCGTCGCCGAGATCGCCGAGGCGGCCGCCGCGGCCGGGGTGCGCTGCCACGTGGACGCCTGCTTCGGCGGTTGGACCCTGCCGTACCTGCGCCGGCTCGGGGCGGACGTGCCACCGTTCGACTTCGCCGTCGCGGGGGTCACCTCGATCTCGGTGGACCTGCACAAGTACGCGTACGCCCCGAAGGGCGTCTCGGTGCTGCTGCATCGCGATCCGGCGCTGCGCGCCCCGCAGTACTTCGCGTACGCGGACTGGCCCGGCTACACGATGGTCAACCCGGTCATCGCCTCCACCCGCTCCGGCGGCCCGATCGCCGCCGCGTACGCCACCCTGCGGCACCTCGGCGACGACGGGTACCTGCGGCTCGCGGCGGCCACGCGGGACGCCGTCGCCGGCCTGGCCGACGCCGTCCGCGCGGTCGACGGGCTGCGGCTGATGGCCGAGCCGGAGTCGACCGTCGTCTGCTTCACCGCCACCGATCCGGGCCTCGACCTCTTCGTGCTGGTCGACGAGCTGGCCGCGCGCGGCTGGCACACCCAGCCCCAGCTGTCGTACGCCGACCTGCCGCCGAGCGTGCACCTGACGGTGACCGCCGCGGTGGCGCCCCGGGTGGCCGAGTTCGGCCCGGACCTGGCCGACGCCGTGGCCGCCACCCGGGCCGCCGGGCCGGTCGCGCTCCCCGCCGAGCTGCTCGCCCTCGCCGGCACGCTCACCCCGGAGACGCTCACCGCGGAGACGGTCGCCGGGCTGGCCGCCGGGCTCGGCCTCGGCGCCCCGGGCGCGGGGCCGGCGCCCGACCGGATGGCGCTGGTGAACACGCTGCTCGACGCGGCCCCGGCGGGCCTGCGGGAGCGGTTGCTCGTCGAGTTCGTCAGCCTGCTCCAGCGCCCGAGCTGGGAGTAGTCCCCGCTCGCCGGTGACCCGGTGCGCCCTCGCGTGGCGGCCCGGCCGGGGTCACCCCGACCGGGCCGTCCGTTCCTCGCGTGGCGGCCCGGCCGGGCCGCGCCGCGGTCAGACGCCGTCGAGCAGGGTCACCGGGAAGGACACGACGTTGTCCGCGGGGAACCGGTCGTCGACCGGACCACCCTCGTAGACGACCTCCGACGCGAACGTCCCGGTGCCGAGGACACCCGGGTCGGCATCGGCCGGGGCGGTCAGGCTGACCCGCACCACGCGCTGCTCACCGGCCATGAACTCGCCGCCCGGCACGAGGAAGCCGCCGGCGAACGTGGGCACCTCCGACGCCGGGTCGGTGCCGGGGATGTCCATCCCGTCCGGCAGGCTCGCCGCCACGTACAGGTCGTTGTGCGGCGCGTCGCCGCCGTACCGGATGGTCACCGGCAGCCAGCCGGCCCAGCGACCGTCCTCCTGCCGGGTGAGCCGGGCCTCCCCGACGGTGAGGGACGCGTCCGCCGTCCTGTCCTGACGGTACGGACGCGCCCCGGCCAGGCTGCCGGAGGTCGAACGGAAGAGGGTGCGGAACGGCGTCACCGTGGTCACCGGCGCGTCGTAGCCCACCTGCACCGCGACCTGCCCGCCCCGCGTGTACATCGGGTACGGCCGGGTGCGGGTCAGCACCTCGAACCGGGCCGAGAAGGTGTAGCTCTGGCCGGCGGCGACGGGCACCGCGCAGTCGTACGTCCGGACGAACTGCTTCGGCACCACCACGGTGCAGAACTCGTTGGCGAGGGTGCCCCGCCAGGAACCGGCGACCGGCTCGGTGACCAGCACGTGCGACACCGGCTGGGCGGTGTCGTTGGTGACCGTGATGGGCAGCGTGCCCTGGTAGCCGCGCGCGGACGGCTCCAGCACCAGGCGGCCGACCTCGGCGACGGCTCGGCCGGTGGTCGTCGGCGCGGCGGCGGCCGGGACGGCGGGTGCCAGCAGAGCGGCGGTCAGGCCGACGGCGGCGAGGCCGCGGCGGGTGATCGTGGTCATGGTGTCCTCCTGTTTCCCCGTGGGTCGCCTCCGGTCGGGACGACATGTCAGACACCCCCGTGACCCGGTGCGGGTTGCGGTGCCGGCGAGACGCGAACCCGACACCGAAAGTCGTCGATCGGGGTGTGCGGCCCCCGGAACCGGCCAGCGGTGTGCGGTCCGTCCGGACGGGTCGGGCGGGACGGCCACGCCGGGCGCTGTGGTTGACTGGCACCGGAAGCGGAAGGGAGACCGACGTGCAGGTGCCGGGAGTGCTCGGCGAGCCGATCCGGTTCGTGCTGAACTGGGGCCGCCGCTACTCGCTCTGGGTCTTCAACTTCGGCCTGGCCTGCTGCGCGATCGAGTTCATCGCCACCAGCATGGGCCGGCACGACTTCATGCGCCTCGGCGTGATCCCGTTCGCGCACGGGCCCCGGCAGGCCGACCTCATGGTCGTCTCCGGAACCGTCACCGACAAGATGGCCCCCGCCATCAAGCGGCTCTACGACCAGATGCCCGAGCCGAAGTACGTCATCTCGTTCGGCGCCTGCTCCAACTGCGGCGGCCCCTACTGGGACTCGTACTCGGTGACCAAGGGCGTCGACCAGCTCATCCCGGTCGACGTCTACGTGCCCGGCTGCCCGCCCCGCCCCGAGGCGCTGCTGCACGGCATCCTGCGCCTCCAGGAGAAGATCGCCGCCGAGCAGTCCGGGATCGGCGGCGTGCCCCGGCCGGACGCGCTCGCCTCGCCGGTCGACGCCCCGCCGGCCGACGCCGGGTCCACCGGCGTGCCGCCCCGCTCGGCGGAGTCGCTGACCGCCCCGCCGGTCCGCCCGCCCACCTCCTGAGGACGCACCGCCCGCCCACCTCCCGAGCCGTACCGTCCGGTCGGACGAGGGCCCGGGTTGGCCGCCGGGGGCTAGCCTGCGCACCATGAACCACTCCGCCGACCAGCGTTCCGCCCACATCGTCGACGTGCTCACCGAGGAGTTCGGCGCGTCGATGGCTCTCGACCCGGCAGCCTTCCGGCGCAAGTTCCGCAAGATGGCCGCGTCGCCGTTCGCCTTCTACCGGGGCAGCGCCTCGCTCTTCTACGCCGACCAGGTCGGCGACTTCGCCGACGACCGGTTCCTCGACGACCGCACCAGCCGGGTGTGGATCCACGGCGACCTGCACGCGGAGAACTTCGGCACGTACATGAACGCCTCCGGGCAGCTCGTGTTCAACGTCAACGACTTCGACGAGGCGTACGTGGGGCCGTTCAGCTGGGACCTGAAGCGGCTGGCGGCCAGCGTGGCGCTGCTCGGCTACGCCAAGGCGCTCTCCGACCGGGCCATCAGCGACCTGGTCGCCGGCTTCGCGGCGTCGTACCTGACCGAGCTGCGGGCCATCGCCGCCGGTGGCGACGACGCGATCGGCTCGATCACCCTGGACAACGCCGACGGGGTGCTCCGCCGGGTGCTCCAGCAGGCGCGGCTCAACACCCGGGTCGACCTGCTCGCCACGCAGACCACCATCGACAACTACGAGCGCCGCTTCTCGCTGGGCGACGGCGTCTTCGAGGTCGACGCCGCGACCCGGGAGCGGGTCTGCGCCGCGTTCGAGGACTACCTCGGCACGCTGCCCGCCTCCTCCGCCCAGTTCCGTCCCGTCGCCACGCACATCAAGGACGTGGTGCTGCGCAAGGGGGTGGGCATCGGCTCGGCCGGGCTGCCGTCGTACAACCTGCTGCTGGAGGGGCACACCCAGGCGCTGGAGAACGACGTCGTCATCTACATGAAGCAGGCCCAGGTGCCGGCGGTGGCCCGGCACATCGCCGACGAGTCGGTCGCGGGCTACTTCCAGCACCAGGGGCACCGCACCGCCGAGTCGCAGCGCGCCCTCCAGGCGCACGCCGACCCGTGGCTGGGCTTCACCGAGCTGGACGGGGCCGGGCAGCTCGTCGCCGAGGTCTCCCCGTACGCGGCCGACCTCGACTGGGCCGACGTGAACGAGCCGGAGGAGCTGGCCGGGGTGCTGGCCGACCTGGGCCGGGCGGTCGCCCGGATGCACTCGGTGGCCGACGACGAGTCCAGCCACGACCTCGTCGACTACTCCACGGAGGAGGCGATCGTGGCGGCGGTGGACGCCGACGAGGCGGGCTTCGTGGCCCACCTGGTCGACTTCGCCCACGCGTACGGCGTCCGCGCCCGACAGGACCACCAGCTCTTCGTCGACCTGTTCCGCAACGGCCGGCTGCCCGGCCTCTGAGCGGCGGTCAGGAGCCGAACTCCAGCACCACCTTGATGTCGTCCGGCTCGGGGGTGTACGCCCCGGCGTACGCCTCCACCGGCACCCGGCGGGTGATCAGGGCGTCGAGCCACGACCGGTCGGCGCGGGCCAGCGCCGCGGCGGCGAGGTCCCAGTGCCGGCGGTTGGCGTTGACCGAGCCGAACACCACGTTGTTCTCCAGTACGAGGGCGCGGTTGAGCGCCCCGGCGTCGAGGTCGATGGTCCGCCCGCCGCTGGAGACGCCGGTCAGGCAGACGATGCCGGTCGGCGCGGCCTTGTACATCACGTCGAGGACGACGACCGGCGCCCCGGTGCACTCCAGCACCACGTCCGGCTCGAAGTCCAGCTCGCCGACGGGCACGGTGTGGTAGCTCGCCCCGAGCGCCCGGACCAGGTCCGGCTTCGGCCCGGTGGTGTTGCGGTCCAGCACGTGCACGGCGAGGCCGCGCTGCGTGGCCAGCAGCGCGGCCAGCAGGCCGATCGGCCCGGCCCCGGTGACCAGCACGGTCTGCGGCTGCCACTCGGCGCGGGCGCCGATGCGCTCGATGTGCTCCCACGCCTTCGCCACCACGCTGGTCGGCTCCAGCAGCATGCCGACCGGGGCGAGGGCCCGGTCCAGCCCCACGGCGAACCGGGGTTGCAGCCGCCAGCGGTCCCGGGCGAAGCCGGGCAGGGCCTTGATGCCGTGCTCGGTGAACCGGCCGTTGCGGCACATGTCCCACTCGCCGACCGCGCAGTTCGGGCAGGGCACCGGGTCGGGGTGCCGGACGACGCCCGCCACCAGGTCGCCGGGTTGCAGGGTGCCCGACGGGTCCTCCAGCACCCGGCCCAGCGACTCGTGCCCCAGCACCAGCCGGTCCGCGCCGGGCGGCGCCTCGCCGTACTGGCCGGCGATGATCTCGTGGTCGGTGCCGCAGATCCCCACCGACAGTGCCTCGACCAGGATCGCGCCCTCCTCGGGCGGCGGCTCCGGATGGTCCTCGACCAGCCGCAGGGAGTCGGCGACACCCGGGGTGACAGTCACAGCGCGCACGCCCTCATCCTTCCCCGCCGCCCGTCCCCCCGCCGCCAAAGCCCCAGATCCCCCTGGCCTCCTCGCGCCGCGATCATGCAGTTGTGGTGGGGGACGGATGCCGCGTACCGGGGTGAGCCGGGCACCACGACTGCATGATCAACGAAGTGGGGGTCGGGGCGCGGGGGTGGGGGTGGGGGCGTTCGGTTCGGTGGGAGGTGCGGGCCAGGACCTAGGATCAGCGGCATGACTCCGGAAGAGGTCGGCCAGCGGATGGTCGCGCTGCTCGCGCCCGCCGAGGTGACCCCGTCGGTCTCCGGCGGCCAGGCGCACGCCCGCGCCACCGTCGACGTACCGCCGGCGAACTGGCCGGACGCGCTCCGTGCCGCCCGCGACGACGCCGAGCTGGCCTGCGACTACTTCGACTGGCTCTCCGCCGTCGACGAGCTCGCCGGTGGCTTCGACGTGGTGGCGCACCTCTGGTCCACCACCCGCCGGCACGGGCTCCTGCTGCGCACCCGGGTGCCCCGGGAGGCCCCGGCGGTCGCCTCGGTCGTCGACGTCTACCCGGGCGCCGGGTGGCACGAGCGGGAGACGCACGAGATGTTCGGCATCGACTTTCCCGGCCACGCCGGGCTGGCGCCGCTGCTGCTGCCGCCCGAGTTCGAGGGTCACCCGCTGCGCAAGGAGTTCGTGCTCGCCTCCCGGGTGGCGAAGCCCTGGCCGGGCGCCAAGGAACCGGGCGAGTCCGAGGCCGGCGGCGGGCGCCGGCCGATCCGCCCGCCGGGCGTGCCCGCGCCGGGGGAGTGGGGGACGACGCCGACGCCGGCCGGTGCGGGCGGGGTCGGGGAGGGGCCGCGCGGCGGCACCCCGGCGCGCCCGGCCCGGGAGCGGCCCGCCCGGCCGGCCCCGGGGGCCCGTCCACCCCGTACCGCCAGGCCCGCCGCCACCGCGGACGGCCCGGCGCCGGCCGACCCGGCGGACCGGCCGGCACCGCAGGGGCCAGCCGCGTCGGAGCGGTCCGGCGACGACGGAGGTACGCCCTGATGCCGCTGTGGTTGGAGCTGGTCATCCGGGTGGGGGGCGTGCTCGTCGCGTTCCTCACCCTGCCGCTGCTGGTCGGGCAGGCCGAGCACAAGGTGATGGCGCACATGCAGGGCCGGCTCGGCCCGATGTACGCGGGCGGCTTCCACGGCTGGGCCCAGCTGGTCGCCGACGGCGTGAAGTTCGTGCAGAAGGAGGACGTCACGCCCCGGGAGGCCGACCGGGCGGTCTTCCGGCTCGCCCCGGCGGTCGCCCTCGTGCCCTACCTGCTGGTGCTGCTGGTGATCCCGCTCGGCCCGAACGACCTGGTCGGGCAGCCGCTGGACATCGGCCTGTTCTTCGTGCTGGCCGTCGTGGGCGTGGGCGTCGTGGCGGTGCTGATGTCGGCCTGGGCGTCGGCCAACAAGTACAGCCTCCTCGGCGGCCTGCGCGGGGCGGCCCAGCTGCTCGGCTACGAGCTGCCGCTGGTGCTGGCCGCCGCGTCGGTGGCGATGGCGGCCGGCACGCTCAGCCTCTCCGGCATCGTCGAGGCGTGGCAGCCGTGGTGGCTGCTCTGGCAGGCCCCCGCCATGGTCGTCTTCTTCCTCGCCGGGCTCGCCGAGATCCGCCGCCCGCCGTTCGACATGCCGGTCGCCGACTCGGAGCTGGTCTTCGGCTACATGACGGAGTACACGGGCCTGCGGTTCGCGTTCTTCCTGCTCGCCGAGTACGTCGGCATCGTGGTGATCGCCGCGCTCACCACCGTGCTGTTCCTCGGCGGCTGGCAGGGCCCGTTCGCCGACGCGCAGCTCGGCTGGCTGTGGACCCTGCTGAAGGTCTTCGCCGTCTCGTTCCTGATCATCTGGCTCCGGGTGTCCTACCCCCGGCTGCGCGAGGACCAGCTCCAGCGCCTCTGCTGGCTCGTCCTGGTCCCCGTCTCCCTGGGCCAGCTCGTCCTCACCGCCGCCGTCCGCGTGGCGCTGTAGGCCCGTTCCGACCCCCGCGGGCCGGCGCACGTGCCGTGGCGGCGGCCGGCGCTGCGGGGCGCGTCGTCAGCGCAGCGGGGTGTGGGCGGGGTCGACGCGCTCGGCGGGCGGGGGCGGCGGGGGCGGGGTGCCGTCGCCGAAGGGGCGGCCGCCGAGGGCCTCCCGGCCGTGCGGGGTGAGCCAGTTCGCCAGGTCGGGGCCGAGCGGCACCACGCCGGTCGGATTGATGTCGCGGTGCACCTCGTAGTAGTGCCGCTTGATGTGGTCGAAGTCGATCGTGTCGCCGAAGCCGGGCGTCTGGAACAGGTCCCGGGCGTACGCCCAGAGCACCGGCATCTCCGCCAGCTTGCTCCGGTTGCACTTGAAGTGGCCGTGGTAGACGGGGTCGAAGCGGACCAGCGTGGTGAACAGCCGCACGTCCGCCTCGGTGATGGTGTCCCCGACCAGGTAGCGCTGCCCGGCCAGCCGCTCGCCCAGCCAGTCCAACCGGTCGAACAGCCGGCGGTACGCCTTCTCGTACGCGGCCTGGTCGCCGGCGAAGCCGCACCGGTAGACGCCGTTGTTGACGTCCCGGAACAGCACCGCGCTGACCTCGTCGATCTCGTCGCGCAGCCGCTCCGGGTAGAGGTCGGGCGCCCCCTCGCGGTGGTACGCCGTCCACTCGGTGGAGAGGTCGAGGCTCATCCGCCCGAAGTCGTTGGTGACCACCTGCCCGGTCGGCACGTCCACGATCGCCGGCACGGTGATGCCCCGCTCGTAGCCGGGGAACCGGGCGAAGTACGCCTCGGCCAGCCGCTCGATGCCGAGCACCGGGTCGCGCCCGCCCGGGTCGAGGTCGAACGTCCAGCTCCGCTTGTCGTGGGTCGGGCCGGCCACCGCCATCGAGATCGCGGCCTCCAGCCCGAGCAGCCGCCGGACGATGACCAGCCGGTTCGCCCAGGGGCAGGCGCGGCTGACCGCCAGCCGGTACCGGCCGGGCTCCACCGGCCAGCCGTCCCGGGCGTCGGCGGTGATCCGGGTGGCGATGTAGCGCTGGTCCCGGGTGAACTCGCCGCCCGGCTCGACGTACCTGCCGCCGGTCCGCATGAGCACGTCGTCGGCGCTGCCGCCGCCCGTCGCCGCGCCGCCCGTCGTGCCGCCCTCGGTCGTGCCGCCCATGCCAGCCCTCCGCCGTCGCCCGTCGCTCGTCCCATCATGGCGGCTGCGCCGCCCGCGGGCCCGCCGAGTGCCGACCTCCGCGATGAGGTCGAGCCCGGAGGCGGTGGGCCGGGTCCGGGCGGGGCGGCGGTTAGGCTGCCGCGATGATCGATGTGGAGGCGGCGGCCCGACGCTTCATCGCCGACGTGTGGAACGCCGGGCGGGAGGAGTCGGCGTACGAGCTGGTGTCGTCGGAGTGCCCGGGGCTGGGCGGGGCCGGCCCGGAGGCGACGCTGGCGTGGCACCGGGAACGGCGCGCCGCCTTCCCGGACCTGCGCTACAAGATCGTGGACGTGGTGGCCGCCGGGGACCGGGTGGCGGTGCACTGGCGGGCCGCGGGCACCCAGGCCGGGCCGTTCGGTCCGGTGCCGCCGACCGGGCAGGTGGTCAGCTACTCGGGGGCGAGCTTCCTGCGCTTCGACGACGCGGGCCGGATCGTCGACGTGTGGAGCTGCAACGAGCTGTTCCAGCTCCTCCAGCAGCTCGGCGTTGAGATGCTCCCGCCCGCGGCGGGTGGGCTCAGCGGGACCGGGGCGTGATCCTGGCGAGCGGGATGTCGATCTCCCACGGCTCGGGGACGAGGATGCCGTCGGTCATCCGGGCCTGCTCGACGTAGACCCGCCTGGCCGGGTCGAGCTTGTGGGCGTGCACGACGATCCCCGACTCGGTCTCGATCCGCCAGAAGTAGGGGATGTCCGCCTCGGCGTAGAGCGCGGGCTTGAGTACCCGGTCGATGCTCCGCGAGCCCTCGGAGACGATCTCGACCACCAGCATCACCTCGTGGGGCCGGTAGTGCGAGGGGTTGCGCGAGGCCGCGTCCAGCTCCGTGACCAGCACGTCGGGGATGAAGGCCCGGGTCCGGGAGAGCCGCACCTCGACGCCCTGCGTGACGTCGAGGTCGGCGGGGCAGCTCTCCTGCAGAGCCGCACCGAGCATGAGTGCGATGGACTGGTGGAGTCGCGTGGGGGAGGGCGACACGATGAGGTTTCCGTCCAGGAGTTCGTGGCGGCGGCCGTCGTCGGGCAGGCGGTCGAGGTCGTCGACCGTCCACCCGCCCGGCGGCGGATAGTCGCCCTGCAGCGCGGCGGTCATGGCGAGCCCTTTCCGGTGCGTCGTTCTCCCCGCTTCACCGTACCGCCGGCAGACCCCGGGTGGTGGTCGCGCGCGCCGCGGCCACAGGGCAGGATGGTCGGCATGACCGACCGCAGCGAGCGCAGCGAGCCGGGCGGCGCCGGCGGAGACCGTGGCCTGCCGGGCGCGGGACTGGTGAAGGGGCTCGCGGTCACGTTGAAGACGATGACCCGCCGCTCGACCACCCAGCAGTACCCGGACGTCGCCCCCGAGCTGCCGCCCCGCTCGCGCGGGGTGATCGCGCTGCTGGAGGAGAACTGCACGGTCTGCATGCTGTGCGCCCGGGAGTGTCCGGACTGGTGCATCTACATCGACTCGCACAAGGAGGAGGTGGCGGTGCCCGGCGCCGCCCGCCCCCGCCAGCGCAACGTGCTCGACAAGTTCGACATCGACTTCTCGCTCTGCATGTACTGCGGCATCTGTGTGGAGGTCTGCCCCTTCGACGCCCTCTACTGGTCGCCGGAGTTCGAATACTCCGAGTACGACATCAAGGACCTGCTGCACGACAAGGACCACCTCGGGCAGTGGATGGGCACCGTGCCGCCGCCGCCCGCGCACGACCCGAACGGTGAGCCGGCGAAGGAGGAGACCGCCGCCGCGCGCAAGGCCGCGGTCCCCGCCGCGCCCGCCGCCCGTCCCGCCGCCCCGCCCGTACGCCCCGAGCCCGAGGCCGGCGCATGACCGGTGCGGACGTGCTGCTGCTCGCCCTCGGCGCGGTGGCGGTCGGTTCGGGGGTGCTGGTGGTGGCGACGCGGCACCTGGTCCGGGCCGGCCTCTACCTGGTGGTCTGCCTCGGCGCGCTGGCCGGGACGTACCTGGTGCTCACCGCCGAGCTGGTGGCCTGGGTGCAGGTGCTGATCTACGTCGGCGCGGTGGTGGTGCTGCTGCTCTTCGCGGTGATGCTCACCCGCGCCCCGATCGGTGCCTCGGACGACCTGGACCGGCCCGGCTGGGCCGCGGCGCTGGTCGGCGGCGGCACCGGGCTCGGGCTGGCCGCCCTGCTGGTCGACGCGTACCGCTGGACGGCCGTGGAGCTGCCCGAGGCGGGCACCGCGGAACGCCTCGGCGACCAGATCTTCCGCAGCTGGGTGCTCCCCTTCGAGGTGCTCTCGGTGCTGCTGCTGGCCGCCCTGGTCGGCGCCATCGTGATCTCCCGCCCCGACATCGGCCGGCCGAGGGCCCAGGGGCCACGCGACGAGGGGCCCGGTGTCGACCGGCCCGACGCGGACCGGTCCCGCCCCGACCGGTCCGGCAGAACGGTCGCCGGCGGGGACCCGGGCGACGACGGAGGGCGGGCGCGGTGAGACCCGTCATCCCGTACGTCACCGCCGCGCTGCTGTTCGGCCTCGGCGTCTACGGCGTGCTGCGCCGCCGCAACGCGGTGCTGGTGCTGATGGCCGTCGAGCTGATGCTCAACGCGGTCAACCTGATCCTGGTCACCGCCGACACCACCGTGCGCGCGCAACTGCCGCACGGCGGGCAGGTCTTCGCGCTCTTCGTGATCGTGCTGGCCGCCGCCGAGATCGGGGTCGGCCTGGCGATCGTGCTCCAGCTCTACCGGCTGCGGGCCACCGTCGCCGTCGACGAGGTGCCGCTGACCGAGGGCGCGCCGACCGGACCTCCGGCCGAGCCGGCCACCGCCACCGCCGGCACCGCCGCCGGGACCGCCCGGCCCGGGTCCGCCGACCGCCCGGAGGGGGAGCGGTGAGCACGACCACCCTGCTCGGCGCGCTGCTGCCGGCCGTACCGCTGGTCGCGGGTCTGCTCGGCCTGTTGCTGCCGCCCTCGCCGCCCGGCGCCGGGACGGGCGGGGACCGCTCCCGGCGGGCGGCGATAGCGCTCGGCGTGGCCGGGGCGGCCGGTGCGCTGGCGCTCGCCGTCGCCCTGCTGGTCAGCCTCGACCGTCCCGCCGAGGCGTCCACCACCTGGGTGGACCTGGGCGGGCTGACCGTGAGCCTCGGGGTGCGGCTGGACGGTGCCGCCGCGCTGGTCGCCGTCGCGGTCGCCGCGGTGGCCCTGGCCGTGCAGGTCTACTCGGTCGGCTACCTGCGCCGGGGCCCGCACGACGACGTCGACACCGACCACCGCTACCCGCCGTACGCGGCGCAGATCAGCCTCTTCACCGCCGCCATGCTGCTGGTGGTGGTCGCCGGCGACCTGATCCTGCTCCTGGTCGGCTGGGAGGTGATGGGCATCTGCTCCTACCTGCTCATCGCCCACGACCGCCGGCTGCCGGAGGCGCCGGCCGCCGCCATGAAGGCGTTCCTGGTGACCCGGGTCGGCGACGTCGGCTTCCTGCTCGGCATCGCGCTGCTCGGCGTCTCGGCCGGCAGCTTCCGCATCGCCGACGTGCTCGCCCAAGACCACGCCACCGGCACGCTGACCGCCGCCTGCCTGCTGCTGCTCGCCGGGGTGGCCGGCAAGAGCGCCCAGTTCCCGCTGCACACCTGGCTGCCCGACGCGATGGCCGGCCCGACGCCGATCTCGGCGCTGATCCACGCCGCCACCATGGTCGCCGCCGGCGTGTACGCCGTCACGCGCCTCTACCCGCTGTTCGAGGTGACGCCGACCGCGCTGGCCGTGCTCGGCGTGATGGCCTCGGTGACCCTGCTGCTCGGCGCGTTCGCCGCCACCGCCCAGGACGACCTCAAGCGCGTGCTGGCCTGGTCGACGGTCTCCCAGATCGGCTACATGACCGGCGCGCTGGCGGTCGGGTCCACGCCGGCCGCGCTGTTCCACCTGCTCACCCACGCCGCGTTCAAGGCACTGCTCTTCCTCGCCGCCGGTGCGGTGATCCACGCCGTCGGCACCACGCTGATGTCGCGGATGGGCGGGCTGCGTCGGGGCATGCCGGTCACCTTCTGGTGCACGGTCGTCGGGCTGGGCGCCCTGGCGGGGGTGCCGCCGCTGTCGGGCTTCTGGAGCAAGGACGGCGTGCTCACCGTCGCCGGGGACGCCGCCCTGCACGGTGCCGGGCCCGCCCCGGCCTGGGTGGGCTGGCTGGTCTGGCTGGCCGGGCTCGTCGGCGTCGCCGTCACCGCCTGGTACGCCACCCGCCTGCTGCTGCGCACCTTCCTCGGCGAGGCGCGGATGCCGCTGGCGCACCCGCACGACCCGCCCGCCGTGATGCGCTGGCCGGTGCTGCTGCTCGCCGTGCCGGCCGCCCTGCTCGGCCTCGCCGGCTTCGACTGGGCCTTCGCGCGCCAGCTGCTGCTCGCGCCAACCGCGGGCGAGCCGGGCGAGCGACTCCTGGTCCACGTCGGCCCGGAACTGCTGCTGCCGCTGGCGCTGTTGGCCGTCGGGGCGGGGCTCGCCTGGCTGCGCTGGCGGCGGGACCCGGCCGCCGACCCGGCGACCGCTCTGGGCCCGCTGCGGCCGGTCTTCGCCGCCGCGTTCCGGCTCGACGACGTCCAGCGCGCCCTGGTCGTACGCCCGACGAAGGCGCTGGCCCGCGCGACGCGTACCGCCGACGAGGTGGTGGTGGACGGCGCGGTCGAGGGCAGCGGCCGGGCCGCGTTCGGCCTCGGCGGCGGCCTGGCGGCGCTGCACCGCGCGGCGCTGCCGCGCGCGGCGGCCGGCGTGCTGGCCGGGGCGCTGCTGATCGGCCTGGCGGCCGTCCTGATCGGAGGGTCGTCGTGAGCGCGAGGAGTGAGCCGGGGTTGCGAGCCCCGCAGTCGCGAACCGAGGTAATGCCGTGACCATGGGGGAGTTCCTGCTGGTGGCGGTGCTGGCGTTGCCGGCGCTCGGCGCGCTGGCGGTGGCGGCGACGCCGCGGGACCGGGCGGCCCGGGCGGTCGGCACGGCCGTCGCGGCGCTGACCCTGGTGGCCGCCGCGCTGCTGTTCCTCGGCGACCGGACCTGGTCGGCCTACGGGACCGACGCGCCCGCGGTGCGCCCGTGGCACCGGCTCGACCTGCCCTGGGTGCCCGGCCTCGACCTGCGCTTCCACCTCGGGGTGGACGGCATCTCCTGGCCGCTGGTCGTGCTGACCGCCCTGCTCACGCTGCTCTGCTGCGCCTACACGCTGTGGAAGGTCCCCGACGGCGGCAGCGGGCGGGCGCTGGTGGCCCTGCTGCTGGTCGTCGAGGTCGGCATCCTCGGCACCTTCCTCGCCCTCGACCTCGTGCTCTTCTTCGTCTTCTTCGAGGTCGTCCTGCTCCCGATGTACGCGATCATCGCCGGCTGGGGCGGCGCGGACCGGCGGCGGGCGGCGGCGAAGTTCGCCCTCTACACCCTGCTGGGCTCGGTGCTGCTGCTGGTCGGCGTCTACGTGGTGGTGGCCGCCGCCGGGACGGCCGACGTGGTGGCGCTGACCGGCGGGACGGGGCTGTCCCGGGGCACCCAGCTCGCGGCGTTCACGCTGCTCGCGCTGGCCTTCGCGGTGAAGAGCCCGCTCTGGCCGCTGCACTCCTGGCTGCCCGACGCGCACACGCAGGCACCCACCGTCGGCAGCGTGGTCCTGGCCGGGGTGCTGCTCAAGATGGGCACGTACGGGCTGATCCGGATCGCGGTCGGGGTGGCCCCGGAGGGCGCCCGCTGGGCGGCCCCGGTGCTCGGCGCGCTGGCCGTGGCGGCGATCCTGGTCGGGTCGCTGGTCTGCCTCGCCCAGCGCGAGCTGAAGCGGCTGATCGCGTACTCCAGCGTCGGGCACATGGGCTTCGTGCTGCTCGGCGTCGCCACGCTCACCACCACCGGCATCCAGGCGGCCCTGATCGGCAACGTCGCGCACGGGGTGATCACCGGCCTGCTCTTCTTCCTCGCCGGCGCGATCAAGGACCGTACGCACACCGGGTCGCTGGACGAGCTGTCCGGGCTGCGCGAGACCGCCCCCCGGCTCGCCGGGCTGCTCGGCTTCGCCGCCGTCGCCTCGCTCGGCCTGCCCGGGCTGGCCGGCTTCTGGGGCGAGGCGTTCGCGGTGGTCGCCGCCGTCGAGGTCGGCGGGGCGCTCTGGACCACCCTGGGCGTGCTGGCGGCGATCGGCGGGGCGCTCACCGCGGCGTACCTCCTGCGGCTGCTGCGCCGGGTGACGCACGGGCGGCCCAGCCCGGCGGTCGGGCGGCTCACCCCCGGCCTGGCCGGCGTGGAGCTGGTCGCGTGGGCGCCGCTGGTGCTGCTGGCCCTCGCGGTCGGCCTGGCCCCGACCCTGGTGCTCGGCGTCGCCGAGGCCCCCGTCGACGCCCTGGTGGAGGTGCTGCGGTGAGCGAACCGGGCCGGCGGTACGGACGTGACGGAGTGCCAGCATGAGCATGAGCGTGGTGCAGAGCGTCGACAACGTGGCGCTCCTTCCGGCGTACCTCGCCGCGGGGACGGCCGTGCTGGTGCTGCTCGCCGACCTGCTGGTGGCCCGGAGCCGGGTCACGCTGGCGACGGCCGCCGCCGGCGCGGCGGCCACGGCTCTCGGCGCGGCCCTGGTCGGCGGCGGGGACGAGCGCCGCACGTTCTGCGTCGGCCCCGACTGCTCGTACGTCTTCGGCGGCCGGGCCGCCCTGGTCGCCGCCGTCGTCGCCCTGCTCACCCTGGGCGTGCTCGCGCTGTCCGGCCCGCTGCTGCGGGCGGGGCAGTCGCCGACGGGGGAGTACTGCTTCCTGCTCGCCTGCTCGATGACGGGCGGCGTGGTGCTCGGCGCGGCCGGCGACCTGATCACCCTGATCGTGGCGCTGGAGACGCTCACCCTCCCGCTCTACGTGCTCGTCGGGCTGCGCCGGGACAGCCTGGCCAGCGCCGAGGCGGCCGTCACCTTCTTCGTGGTCAGCGTGGTCGCCACCACCCTGACGCTGCTCGGGGCGGCGCTGCTCTACGCGGCCACCGGCGGGCTGCACCTGGGCCGGATCGGCGCGATCCTCGCCGACCGGCCGGACCTGCTGGACCTGCCGCTCACCACCGCCGCCGTGGCGCTGGTGGTGCTGGGGCTGGCGTTCAAGGTGGCGGCCGTGCCGTTCCACGCCTGGGCGCCGGCCACCTACGACGGCGCGCCGCTGCCCGTGGCGGCGTACCTGTCCACCGCCTCCAAGCTGGGCGGCGTGGTGGCCCTGCTCGCCGTGGTGCAGCACGCGCTGCCGGCCGGCGTGACCGGCCCGGTGCTCGCCCTGCTCGCGGTGCTGACGATGACCGTCGGCAACCTGGTGGCGCTGCGCCAGCGGCGTACGGTCCGGCTGCTCGCCTGGTCCTCGGTGGCCCAGGCCGGCTACATCCTCGCCCCGCTCGGCGCGCTGGCGCTGGCCGCCGGACGCACCGCCGACGCCCGCACCGCCGCGTACGCGGCCGCCGTGGCGTACGCCGTCTTCTTCGTGGTGCTGGAGCTGGCGGCCTTCGCGGCCCTGGTGGCGCTGCGCCCGGCGGGCGCGGACGGCGGCACGCTCGACGACCTGCGCGGGGCGGCCCGGCGACACCCGTGGCGGGCGGCGGCGCTCGGGCTGGCGCTGGTCGGGCTCGCCGGCCTGCCGCCGGGCCTGGCCGGCCTCTTCGCCAAGGTGACCGTGGTCCGTTCGCTGCTGGACGGCGGCGCGGGCTGGCTCGCCGTGGTGGTGGCCGTGAACGCGGTGATCGGCCTCGCCTACTACCTGCGCCTCACCGCCACCCTCTGGGCCGCGCCGACCGCCGCGCCAGCCGCCGCGCCAGCCGCCGGGCCGGCCGGCACGCCGGGCGGGGACGCCCCGGTCGTCGGCTCCGGCGGCGCGCCGGCCGTGGTCCCCGTGCGGGCCCGGACGGTCGGCGTGGTGCTGGCCGTGGCGACGGCGGCGGCGCTGGTGCTCGGCTTCGCCCCGCAGCTCGTGCTCGACGTCGCCGCCCGCTGAGGCGGCGGTCCCGTCGGGCGGTCTTCCCGTCTTCGGGGGCGGTAGTCCCCACGGGCACTTCGGACATCTCAGGCAACTCACAGCCATGAGACGGATGGTTGGCGGGTACCGGGTTGTTGAACCGGTCAGCGGATCCCGCGTGATCCGTGCTGCACCGAAGGAGTGATCGTGCACCACAACCGTCTGAAGACCGCCGCGCTGCTCGGCCTGCTCACCTCGCTGATCCTGGCGGTGGGCTACTGGTTCGGCGGCAGTGGCGGCCTGGTCATCGCCGTCGTCGTCTCGCTGGTCATGAACGGCGTCACCTACTTCTACTCCGACAAGCTCGCGCTGCGCTCGATGCGGGCGCAATCGGTCAGCGAGGCGGAGTTCCCCGAGCTGTACCGGATGGTCCGCGAGCTGGCCACCGAGGCGGGGCAGCCGATGCCGCGCTTGTACGTGAGCCCGACGTCGCAGCCCAACGCGTTCGCCACCGGGCGGAACCCGCAGCACGCGGCCGTCTGCGTCACGCAGGGGATCACCGAGATCCTCGACTACCGCGAGCTGCGGGGCGTGATCGGGCACGAGCTGTCGCACGTCTACAACCGCGACATCCTCATCTCCAGCGTGGCGGCCGGTCTGGCCGGCATCATCACCATGCTGGCGAACATCGCCTGGTTCATCCCGCTGGGCGGGGGCGACGACGAGGACTCCCCGAACCCGGCCGTGCTGCTGCTCACCATCATCCTGGGGCCGATCGCGGCCACCGTCATCCAGCTGGCGATCAGCCGCAGCCGGGAGTTCCAGGCGGACGCCTCCGGCGCCCGGCTCACGAAGGACCCGCTGGCCCTGGCCAGCGCCCTCAAGAAGATCCACATGGGTACCCAGCGCCGGCCGTTGCCGGCCCAGGGGCAGCTCACCAGCACCGCCCACCTGATGATCGACAACCCGTTCCGGGGCGGCGGCGTGGCCGCGCTCTTCTCCACCCACCCCAAGATGGAGGAGCGGGTCGCCCGGCTGGAGCGGATGGCCGCGAACAGCGGACCCGTGCAGTTCCAGCGCTGAGGCGCTGATCACCTTTCCGCCCGTGTCCGGTCCGCCGGACACGGGCGGAACGCCGTGTGAGCGCGTTAACCGTTCCTTTCCCGCGTCCGGCGGCGTTAGGGTCGAAAGGTCCCCCACCCGTTACATCCCCTGGAGGTCGACCGTGGCCGCACTGCGCCAGTACCTGGGCGTCTGGCGGATCCCCGGAGCGCCGATGCTGCTGCTCACCGGCATCCTCGGTCGGCTCGGGATCGGCATGACGCCGCTGGCGCTGCTGCTGGTCGTCGAGCAGGTCACCGGCCGCTACTCGCTGGCGGCCGTCGCCGGGGGCATCTACGCCCTCTCCGGCGCCGCGCTCAGCCCCGTGGCCGGCCGGATCGCCGACCGGATCGGTCCCACTCCGGTGCTCGTCGGCACCGCCGTCGCCCACCCGTTCGCCCTGCTCGGCCTGCTCTGGTCCGCCCGCTCCGACGCCGGCAGCCTGACGCTGGTCTTCGTGGCCTCCGGGGTCGCCGGGGCCACCTACCCGCCGCTGACCGCCGCGATCCGGGGCGCCTGGAACGACCTCACCTCGCCGGCGTCCGGCCGGTGGCACCTGCGCAACACCGCCCTCGCCGCCGAGACCACGCTCTTCGAGATCGTCTTCGTGCTCGGCCCACTGCTGGTCGCCGGCTTCATCCTGTTCGCCGACGCTGGGGCCGCCCTGGTCGGTTCAGCCGTGGTGACCCTGGTCGGCACGATGGCGGTGGCCCTCGGCCGGGTGATGCGCGGCTGGCGGCCGCACCCGCGCGAGCACCAGACCAGAGGGCTCGGCCCGCTGCGCGTGCCCGGCTTCCCGGCCTTGCTGCTCTGCGTCGCGAGCCTGGGTATCGCCTTCGGCGCGGCCGGCGTGACCGTGCCGGCGTTCGCCACCGCCTACACGTCCGACGATCCCGACAGCCTCGCCGGGGTGCTGCTGGCCGTCTGGGGCGTGGGCAGCGCCGTGGGTGGTTTCTGGTTCGGCGTCCGCAAGCCGGCCCGGAACATGACCCGGCAGTTCTCGCTGCTGCTCGGCGCGGTGGCCGCCAGCTTCGCCGTCTTCGCGGTGATGCCCACCCCGGTGGCGCTGGGCACCGCCCTGGTGATCGGGGGCGCCACGATCGCGCCCGCGCTCACCCTGGAGAACACCCTGGTCGGCCGGATCTCCCCGACGAGCATGCTGAACGAGGCGTACACCTGGGTGGTCACCATGTCGGTGGGCGCCAGCGCCGCCGGCGGCGCGGTGGCCGGCCTGATCGTCGACCACGCCGGCGGGGTGCCCTGGGCGTTCGTCTTCGCCGGGGCCGCGGTCGCCGTCGGGGCCGGGGTCGCGGCCCTGCCCGCCGGGCCGATCTCCCGCGCGGAGGCCACGGCGGTACGCACCGAGGAGTTGCTGCCCGCCTGACGTGCCCGGGGTTCCCCGCCGCGCTGGCGGGGTACCACGCGGTCATGTTCGTCTTCTTCTCGAACCGGGTGGGCTGCCTCGGTTCCCTGCTGATCAGCGCGATCCTGACGGTGGTCCTGCTACTCGTCTTCTCCCGCTGACCCGACGCGGGCTCGCGCTGTCGATCCCTGCGGCCGGGGCGGATGTCGCGGGGCGACGGGACGACCGGTGGTGCGGCACACTGCCGAGGTGGGGATGCCAGCGCCGGTCACGGCTCATGACATGACGGTCGCTCTGGACTACGGGCAGTTCACGCTCTCCGGCAACCTGGACGACGACCCGGACTTCACGACGATCCTCCAGGACGCGCACGTCGACGCGCACATCGCCAGCACTGATCACACGGTGCTCGTCCTCGTGCCGCACCAGAACAACTTCAGGATGCCGCTTCGCGTCGAGGTGTGGGCCGCACCGCCGCCCCGCGACTTCGGGCACTGGGAAGAGATCTTCGAGTGCGCGCTGGCGGTCGACGGCGGCGAGCTGTGGTACGGCTCGCCGACGCTGGCAAGCCGGCCCTGCGAGGTGCCCGACGGGCGGTACGGCGTCCGCATCTGCGGCCGGGGCTTCGTCAACCGCGGCTGGCCCGGGTCCGCGACGCCAGGTGACGTCTGGCGGGTGCAGCTGTGGCCGTCCAGGAGGAACCTGCCGGACCGGAGGATCAGGGCGTGGCACCCGCCGGTGACCGGACCTGTTCCGCAAGCCGGCTGAGAGTGGCCCGCTCGTACGGGGGCAGAGCCGGTCGGCGGCGTGCGGACGGTTGCCCGGGGTGGCCGATGCCCACCGGCGCGGGGGCGGATGGGCCGGCCGGAGCTTGCGGGCGAGGGGCCGCAGTGGACGGGAGTGCGGGGCCCGACGCAGGGACGAGGGCCGCGCAGGCCGCCGCCAGGCCGTCGGAGGGCGCTCGGGAGCGACCAACGACGACTACTGGCGACGACGTGTGCCCGGGTGACCAGGCGTCATCGGGCCGGTTCGAGCCCCTTACCTGTGAGGCTCGGGGTCCCTTACCGGTAGTTGGTGAACTGGAGGGCGACGCCGAAGTCCTCGCCCTTGAGCAGCGCGATGACGGCCTGGAGGTCGTCCCTCTTCTTGCCGGTGACCCGCAGCTGGTCGCCCTGGATCTGGGCCTGGACGCCCTTGGGGCCCTCGTCGCGGATCTTCTTGCTGATCGCCTTGGCCTTGTCCGAGTCGATGCCCTGGATCACCTTGCAATCGATCTTGAAGATCTTGCCGGACGCGCGCGGGTCGCCGGCGTCCAGCGACTTCAGCGAGATGTTCCGCTTGATCACCTTCTCCTTGAAGACCTCCAGCGCCGCCCGCACCCGCTCCTCGGTCTCCGCCTGGAGGCTGATGGCCTCCTCGCCCGACCAGGAGATCTCGGCGCCGGTGCCCCGGAAGTCGAACCGCGTCGCGAGCTCCTTCTCCGCCTGGCGGAGAGCGTTGTCGACCTCCTGGCGGTCGACCTTGCTCACGATGTCGAACGACGGGTTCGCTGCCATGCTCATGCTCCTGCTGTCCGGCGGTTTGTGGTCCTTCGTCCCCCGCTGACCAGCGGTACGACCCCCTGACGGTACCCGGTTGCGCAGATGCCGGGGGCAGCCGCTATCCTTGCTTCCGCTGCCGCGTTACGACGCGGTGGGGTGCCCTGGCGGGTTGCCCGAGCGGCCAATGGGAGCGGACTGTAAATCCGTCGCGAAAGCTACAGAGGTTCGAATCCTCTACCCGCCACCAGGTGCAGAGAAGGGCCCCTGACCAGCGTGAACGCCGGTCAGGGGCCCTTCTCTATTGGTCCCGCTGAGTCTTACTCTGACCCGCTTGATCTCACCGGTTGTGTCGCATACGTGTCGCCGAGGATTGCTCCCCACCTTGGCTACAGCCTGGTGGTGAGCATCTCCATGGCTTCGACGCAGTTCTGCCGGTACTCCTCGTGAACGGTGACGCGGTGTCCCATGACGTCCAGCTTTCCGGAGCTCAGGGCGTAGAGGGGGCAGCCGCGGGCGAAGGCGACGACGCCTGTCGTCTGGAAGTCGCGGATGTCGACGAGGCCTTCATCGACGTCCTCGAAGGTGAAGATGTCCGGATGGCTCGCCATGAGCTTCTGGACGTCGACCGTGATCGACCTCAGCACGGCAGCATAGGCTGAGGCCGGGCCCATGTACTGCGTGAGGCGATTCTTGGCGATCATGTGCACCTTCGGCAACGTGCGTCCGGCCTGGTGGAGGCGTGTGGCGAAGGCGTAGGTCGCATAGATGTCGGAGGGCAGCTTCAGGCCGTAGACCAGAGAGAAGGCGTTCTGGATCGCGCGACGAGAGGAGTCGTCCGCCATGACCGGCAGCACCAGTCGCTCAACGGCCGACAGGGCAATCTGCGTGTAGATCGAGAAGCTCGGGTTGCAGTCGATGAAGATCGCGTCGTAGTCGTCCCGGATCGGATCGAGCAGGTCCCGGAGCCAGTCCACCACCGCCACCCAAGCATCGGTCCCGGGGATCTGGTTGTTGGCCAAGGTGGAGATCGCGTTGGCCTGGAGTTCCAGGAGCGGGTCACCGCAGATCAGGTCGATGTTCGCTGGCACCAGCGAGTTGAACTGATACGGCTGGGTGATGTAGTCGGCCGGGTTCAGGGCCGGCGGCGAGTAGGGCGAGGGCAAGCGGCGCTGGAAGTAGCCACCGATGGTCGCTCGGGGGAGCTCGCCCTGGCGAGCCAGCAGCTTTGCGCTGCCGTCATTGGCCAGGCCTCCGAGGAAGAGTTCCGAAAGGTTGGCCTGAGGGCAAACGTCGATCGCGAGAATGCGCTCGTCGGGGTGTTCTTCTGCATAGAAACAGATGGATTGAAAGCACAGGCTAGTCTTCCCGGTTCCGCCCTTGTTGTTCCAAAACGCGTAGATCGCCATTTGTCTCCGATCTTGGGTGGTATCGCCTATCAGCATCCACGTCCATATGGGCCGTTGTCAAGTCCGAATCGGACGTGCCGACGTCCGGGTGGGTTCGACGCTGGTTGATCCTGTGGTCAAGGCTGCCTCGATTCGGCGGCGCGCGGCCTCCTCCTGGCCGTAGACGCACTTCGCGTACACCCGCATAAGCACGTGCACGCTGTGCCCGGCCCACGTGGCGACCTGGGTAGCCGGCACCCCGGCATTGAGCCAGAGTGACACGGCGGCGTGCCGCAGGTCGTACGGCCGGCGAGCCAGCGGAGAGCGCTGTTGAGCCGGGGTGAGCACCTTGGCCCGCGCGTCCCGCCATGCCTTCCCGTAGGTGTTGTTCGGGATCGGCTGCCCGGCGGTGGGCACGTACCGCCCGCCGGGGCCGCGCCGGGTAACGAACAGCTTGCCGTTCGATCCCGGCGGGTACTCCTTGATGTGGTGATCGAGCAGCCGCACCAGCGGCGGCGGAACTGGCACATCACGCGTAGCCGTCTTCGCCCGGTGTTTCAGCCCTCGGTCCTCGGCGGTGTTGTCCCCGTCGCCCCAGTCTCGGCCCACGGCCACCGTCGAGCCGGTCAGGTGCAGCACGCCCCATCCCCCAGGCTGGACGGGTCGCTCGTACTCGTCTTCGCGGAGATGGAGCACTTCCTCGGGCCGCAGCGCGGCGTAGTACATGCACCCGAAGAACGCCTCTAGCTCGGGCACGTTGCGCCCCACCTCGGCGAGCAGCGCCCGTGCCTGCTCGGGGTTGACCACCGCCCGCCTGTCGACCTCATCGGCCGTCTTCGGGGCGGTCCAGCTCAACAGGGACATCGGGTGTGCGTCGAGTAGCCGCAGCTCGACCGCGTACTTGAGGGCGCCGGAGAAGACGGCTCGCTTGCGGGCGATCGTGCTGGGCGACGCGGGCGCGCCGTCCATCCGAAGCGCAAGCGTGTCGAGAGCTTTGCGGACCAACGCGGCATCGGCGAGCGCGGCCAGGTCGACGGTGTTGGCCTTGAGCCACCGCACAGCGGCGGCGAGGTCGGCGGGCGGCTCTCCGGCGTCGCGGCGGGTCTTGTTGAACACCCACCCGTAGAGCGCGGCGCGTAGCGCCTTGTCGCTGGGCACGCCGCGGTCCGTCGCGAGCAGGGCTGGCGTGACGGTCGCCAACGTCTCGGCGATGCCCTTGCGGTGCTTGGCCGACGCGCGGGGCCACTTCATGTCGACGTAGGCCACGGCGTGCTCGTACCACGACCGGGTGTTGAGCGCCCGCGCCATCGGTTCGGGTAGGCCGCTGGCCTCATCGAACGCGACGCCTTCCCGCTGGGCTACGACCAGCTTGGATCGGTAGCTCTCGGCCAGGGCGCGGGTCGCGAACGTCTTGCGGAACGCGTGGCCGGCGACCTTCCACCGGACCACGTAGGAGTAGCCCTTGGCGAGTTGGTTCTTGAGGATGCCGTGTACACGCACGTCGTAGGTGCTCATGCTGCCTCTTCGTGGTCGTTGAGCCAGGCGTCCAGGTCGCGGCGGCGGACGTACAGGCTGCCGTTGGGGTACTTGATGGTTCGGGGTGCGCGGCCGGTGGCCTTCCAGCGGAAGAAGGTCGACCGGGGTACGCGCAGTTCGTCCAGGACTTCGGCGAGGGTGAGCAGGTTTCCGGTCGGGGTGCGGCGAGTAGTCATCGGCGGGTGTCCTCCCTCGGGGTGGCGTCGAGGTAGATGCGCTGGAACATCGGGGGTCGGGGGTCGGGGTGCGGCCGGGAGGCGGTGCGGATTCGCAGCACTCGGGCGACGGGGGCAAGCGCTGCGGCTGTTTCAGCGGGGTTGCTGGGCAGTCCGATTCGCACGGTGAGGGCCTTTCGGTCGGCGCGGGTCACCTGTGGAGGGATAGGTAGACATCGCCGCAGAACGGCATAGAGCGACCCGATGAGAGCGCCGTAGACGCAAGATCCGGCGCAGGTCGGGGTAAGGGCATAGGGCCGAACCGTTTCCGTGGCTCTCAGCGGGTCGTTTCCGGGTGCCGGCGGGTCGCCTGGTGGTGGGCGAGGGGGTCGGGAAGCGTTGACACGTTGACAACCGGCCGACACGCGCACGTTTTCGCAGGTGAAGGCGGGTTTCGGGGTGTCAACGCCCCCCGTTGACAGGCGTTGACACCCGTTGACACCGGGCGGCCCGGCGGGCGGGGTGTCAACGCCTGTCAACGGCTGTCAACGCGGCCCGTTGACACCCTCGTGGGTGTCTTGACCTGCGGAAACGTCGCCGTTTGAGGCCGGTGTCAACGTGTCAACGCTTTCGGGCACGTCCGCCACGGCGCGGGGGTGCAGTTCGTACCGGCCGTCCGGCCCGTGGCGGACCCATCCGAGGGCGGCCAGCTCGGCGAGCACCGCCGACACTTCCTCGGACTTGGGGAGCCGGCGGGAGACGCGGCGGTGCAGTTCTCGCCGGGTGAACGTGGTCATGCCCTTGGCGGTGAGCACCCCGAGCACGTAGCGGGCGTTCTCCATCGCGGTGTCCGTGCCGATCGCGGTGAGCGCGGCCCGGTAGTGCGCGGCGAAGAACTCCGCCAGCCGCACCGCGTCGGCCATCCGGTCGGCGTCGACCGGCCGCCGCCAGGCGTCGGCGGGGTGGTGCGCGACGTGCAGCAACCCGCTCAGGCGCAGCGTTGCGCCGGAGAGCTTGTTGCCCCACTCGCGCATGTCGTAGAGGCTGCCGCCGGGCCGTAGCTCGGCCTCTACCTGCTCGGCGGCGGCCCGCCGCACCCGTCCGGCGTCCTCGGTGAGGGTGACCACCGCCGGGTCGGTCCACTCGGCGAGGGTGGCGGCCAGGTCGTGAACGCGGTGCGCGTAGCCGGCGGTTACCTGCTCGGGCACCGGCTCGGTGTCGACCGCCCGATACCCGGCCAGCGACCGGGGCAGGGCGAACAGGAACCGGGCCGGTAGCCCTCGGCCGGCGAGGTCGGCGTTGCCGCCGAACTTGCGCAGCACGGTCGGTTGTGCCATCACGCACACGGTCAGCGCCGGTTTCTCGACCGAGGCACCCTCGCGGGTCTGCCGCTCGTTGCTCATCGGCTGCCCCGCGTGCCCTTTCAGGTAGGGGTCGAGGTTGGGTGCGCCGGAGTAGCGGCCGGCAAGGGTGTCGAAGATGCCGCCCTCATCGCTGATGATCGCCATACGCCCGCCGTTGGCGGCCATCAGCCCGATCAACGCTTCCGGGGTGGCGTCGTCCACGATCAGTTTCGGTAGGACCGGCACGGTGATCGCCTCGGCCGCGATGGCGGCGGCCACCGCCTCGGCCGATGCCTCATCGCGCTTGGCCGGGTCGCTGGCCTTGGCCGCTGTCGCTTTGGCTTGCTCGGCCTGCCGGTCGGCGATGTCGCGCAGCGCGGCGGCCTCGGCTATGCGGGGCCGCATCGCCTCGGCGAGCGTCGACTGTGCGGAGAACAATGGCGCGGTCATCGCCCGGTGAACGGGCGACTTGCGTTCGCCGGGGCCGGCGATGACGGCGGCGAAGATGTTCACCGGCTCTCGCCACCCGGCGACCGGCTCTACCTCCAGGCGGCCACCCGCGCACGCGGACAGCACCGCCACGGCGAGGGTGCCGGCCATGGCCGGATCGGTCTGGGTGAACCGGGCGACGCCGGTCACCATGTCGCCGAGCCAGCGGGGGAACACGTCGGCCGGGAACGGCGGCGGTGCGGTGTTCGGGCCGGTCAAGGGCACTGGAACATCCCACAGTGGGCCGCCCGCGGATTGCTGCCCGGTGGTGTCGTTCGGGTCGGTGACGAGGTGCAGGCGGGCGGCGGTCATGCGGCCACCTTTCGGGGACGGTGGGAGCCAGCGGCTAGCCCGGATCGGATGGTGCGTGCCGTCTCGACGTGGCCGAGCCCGGCGCGCGCTGCGGCTTGTTCCAGCACTGCTCGGGCGTCGTCCTCCGTGAGCGCCCCACCGGCCGCAAGCTGGCCGAGGGCTACGGCGGCGATGTAGAGCGACCGATTGCGCTCTCCGTCTGGCGCGGTGGTCACCCGCTCGGCCTCCCGGTTGATCGCGGCCCGCACGTACGCCCCGGTGCGGTCGGTGGGCAGGTCGACCACCACCGGGCGCTGCGGCGGCAGCGGGGCCGGGGCGAGCAGGGCGGCCAGCCACGCGGGCAGTGGGGCCGGGTCGGTGTCCAGGTCGACCACGTACGGGCGGCCGGCGACCGTCGAGCCGGCGGCGACGACGTAGCCGCCGTGGGCGCGGGTGTCGACCATCGGGCCGAGGGTGCCGGCGGTGTTGCGCAGCGCCGGACCGTCGCCGGGGTGCCGGTAGTAGAGGTGGGTGCCGCCGCGCCCGGTGGTCACGGTGTAGGTGGCGTCGATGCCGGTGGCGTGCGCGGCGGCCAGCTCGGCGAGGGTGTCCAGCCCGGTCGGGCCGCCGGTCGCGTTGCCCTTGGGCACGTCCAGGTCGACCACGACAAGCCGGGACGGCCCGCACGCGAGGCCGATGCCGTAGGGGCGGGTCAACCACGCCCGGCGGATGCGGTCGGGGTCGCAGGTGGCGCGCGGCTCCCACCCGAGGTGCTGGCCGGCGGTGCGGCAACGCGGGTCGCGGCCGGTGCAGTCGTCGGCCGCGTGGTCGGGAAACGCTGGTCGCTTGTCGTCGGGGCGTAGCGGAAAGACGTGCCAGCCTCGTTCGGCATGGGCGAGCGCGGCGGCGAGCAGGTCAGCGTTAGGCATGGTGCTCCCTTTCGGTGGGGGCGGGGCGTGCAGTGGTGTCGACGGGGGCTCGGGCCGCCCGGCGAGCGCTGAGGGCGTGTGGGCGGGGCAGCGCAGCCCTTGCAGGTAGGGCCGTAGGGCCTCGGCGGTGTGGCAGTAGCGGGCGGCGGTGCCGGTCCAGTGGCCGCACCGCCCGGCGGTCACCGCTCGGCCCGCCTCGGCCGAGGCCGGGCGGCAATGGCGGCGCGGGTCACGGCCTGCCGCATGTCTCCGAGCAGCCCGACCAACTGACGGCGGGCCGCGATTTCGCCGGAGGCGAGGGCGACCCTGACGCGCACCTCGGCGTGCTCGCGGCCGGCGGCGGTGCGCACGCGCACCAGCACGGCCCGGCCGTGGCCGGCGACGTCGACCACGATTTCGTCGGAGCGGTGTTCGCCGAGGCCGCATCGGTGGTCGCGTCCGCACCAGTCGGTGTGGCCGGCGGTGCGGCGGTTCATCGGGTGCCTCGGCGGTGTTCGTCTTGGATGCGGTTGAAGAGGTGGACGGCGAGGCGGATGCGGCGGCCGGTGGCGTCGCAGCGGGGGCAGGGCGAGCCACGGCGGCCGGTGATGGTGCGCAGGCGGCTGGTGCCCCGGCACCGTCGGCAGGGTCCGAACGGGTCGGCAGCGCACCGGATGAGATAACCGAGTGTGACCACGACGAGGATGAGGCAGGGGGCGCTAGCGATCATGGCGAGGGAGTCCACAGGTGCCTCCACAGGCGGTTTCTCGGGTACAGGGCAGCCAGGGCGCTAGATCGCTAGCGTCCTGATGGGGATTGATGTGTGGGGCTAGCGGTGCCGCTAGGTCTAGCGGATCTAGGCGCTAGACCTAGCGGCCCGCGATGGGCTATCCGGCCTTCCGCTTCCGATCACGTTCGGTTACAGCGGTGGTGATGTCGTCGCGGTGGATGCCCTTGCGGTTGGCACCCTTGCCGGTGGCCGGGTCGGTGCCCCACACCTGCCGACCGACCGGCACCCGGTAGGGCTTGAGCGCCGCCGCAAGTTGCGCCGGCTCCCACCCGCCGTACGTCTCGGGCCGCAGCTCGGCCAACCGCGCGACGACGGTTTCCGACCACACCTTCGGCTCGCTGGCCGGGACAACGGTGAGGATGTCGTCAAGCAGGGTGTCTGCCGGGCCGCCGGCCATCTCGGGGGCCTGGCCGATGGCGTGGCCGGTAAGGGTGCCGGCGGCCTGCCGCAGCGCGTGAGCGCGGGTGATGACCTGCTCTACGTGCTCGGTCTTGGCGAAGTTGGTTCGCACGGTGACGGCCTCTTCGACCGCGCCGGAGTCGTCCGCGCCGAGCAGAATGCCGACTCCCTTGTGGGCGCGCTGGAACCGCGACGAGTCGTAGCCGGCCGGGTATGACCCGGCACCCAACACCGCCTCCGACGACTGCCACGTCATGGTCTTGAGGGCGAAGCGGGTGCCGATGTTGTCGCGCAGGTCGGTCGGTACGGCCTTGCCGTCCGGCTTCTGCGTGGCGAGCAGGATGATGATGCCGACCGAGGGGCCGACCTTGCACAGCTCGGTCAGCAGCTCCACGATCTCTTTGCCGTACTCGGGGTGCCCGCTGTAGCGCTGGAACTCATCGATCGCGACCAGCACCGGCCACAGCTTCAACGCCCGCTTGTCGGCAATCTCCCGGGTCACTTTCGACTCGGGGCACAGGTCCGGCGGGAGGGTGGCCATGGTGTCGTAGCGGCGGTTCATGTCGACTACCAGCGCCCGCAGGTCTTCGACCAGGCCGAGCACCACGTCGTCGCGGACGCCGAAGCCGACGCGGTGGGCGATGCGTTCGAACGCCCGCCAGTCCTGACCGCCCTTGCCGTCGTAGATGTGCAGCTCTACCGACGCGTCCAGCGCGGCGGCCAGCACCGGCAGGCGGGCGGCGAACGTCTTGCCCATGCGCGGGATCGCACCGACGAGCAGGGACGTGAACATCAGCAGCAGTGGCACCATCCGCCCGCGCTGGTCCTGACCGAACGGGAACGGCGCGAAGATGTCGACCGTGCCGCGCTCGATCAGCGGCCACAGGCCGGACGGCTTGGCGTAGGGGTCCTCATCGGCGACCCACAACGACAGCCGCCGCGCCGACCCGGTGGTGCCGCGCACCCGTTCCGGCCACACCTGCACCTCGTCCAGGTCCAGGCCGGCGGCCAGCTCGGTACGCCGCTTCACGGCCTTGTCAGCGGTCACGCCGAACGGCAGATCGACCACGGCCCGCCAGCCCGGCCCGTCGCGCATGATCGGCATGGGGAACGCGATCAGGTCATCGGGCTTGCACAACCCGGCGGCCAGGAACGCGCGGGTCACCACGTCGGCCGACAGCCGCCGCGCCCTGGGCGTCACCGCCGCCACGTCGAGCAACGGCTTGTCCTTCGGCGACCCGGCCAGACCGAACACCGCCACGGCGGCGGCGAGCATCAGCCAGCGTTGCCACGAACCGGCCAGCACCGCCAGCACCGCCACCGTGGGCAGGCCGAGCAGCAGCACCGCCGACACCACCAGCGACCGCCACCGCACCCGCGCATCACGCTGCCGCGACAGCTTCAAGTACAGCTCGGCATCCTCGCGCCGCACGGCGGCCAGGCGGACGGGAAGGCCCTCGGCATCCGACGCCCACCGCACGGTCGCGCCCAACAGCCGGGCGATGCCGAACGGGGCACGCCACGTCAGGCGACCGGCGTACTTCGGGGTGCGGGTCAGGTGGTACGCGGAGACGTGGGCGGTGTGCGACAGCGCCCACCGGGCCGCCGTGACCAGCTCGGCGCGCGACCGCAACCACGCCGGCACGATCGGCCGGCGCATCGCCGACCGCCCGGCCAGCACCGCCGCGAAACCCGACGGCTCGGAAACCGCGGGCGGGTCCACCGGCGGCGGGGTGTCGTCGTCCAGGTCGTCGGCCTCGTCGTCCAGGTCGACCGCGAACGCCCGCGCGTCGGGCTTGCGGCGCCGGGCCGCGTCCAGGTCGACCACCTCAGCATCCGGGCCGGTCAGGTCTTGCTCTGCGGCCTGCCAGTCGAAACGGTCGTCATCTCGGGGGGCAGTCATGATGGGGGTTCCTCCAACTGATCCGTCAGGGTCGGGGGATGAGGGCCGGCGGCACGGCGAGGTTGTCTAGGCCAGGTGCCGTGCCGCCGGGCCGGGTCAGAAGCGGATGCGGATGGGGCCGGTCACGGTGTCGGCCTGGATGCCGACGCGGGCGTTACCGGTGACGGTGTTCTCGGTCCGGCCCGGCTTGGTGTCGGTGTCCTTGGGGGTCTTGCTGGTGTCGCGGCGGCCGGTGACCTGACCGGCCTGCACGGCGATGCGGTCGTCGCCGGACGCGATGTTGGTGCGCTTGCCCATGGCGGTGGTGCTCCTTCGGTTGGGCCGTCAGCGGGTCTGGCGGCTTCCGCACATCACCGGGTGATGAGCCGGTGACGACGGGAGCGGTCAGCGCCGGGGCTTGCGGCTGCCGATGGCGGCTGCGCCGTTGCCGATCGCGGACTGCTTGGTGACCGTCACGCGGCCGGTGCTCACCGTGCCGCCGTTGTCGCTAGTGGCGGGGTCGAAGTTGTAGTGACCGGCGGTGCAGATGGCGAGGGTGCCGGTGCTGTCGACAGACACGCTCTTGAAGCCCTTGCCGCACTGGTTGCAGGACGAGATCGCCACGGGGATGCCTCCTTGTCGGGCTGCCAGCGGGTCTGGCAACCTCCGCACCCCACCGACCGTCAGAGGCCGGGCGGTGGAGCGCAGGGGTGGTCAGACCGCGCAGAACAGGGCGGCGATGAACAGCCACCCGATGTGCCACGACTGGTCGAGGGCGTAGGCCCCGGTGCCAAGCGAAGGGTTGTCGTCGCGCCCGGGGCGAGGTGCGCCGAGGGCGTAGAAGCGGGCCGAGCCGAGGGCAGCGGCGATGCGCTTAAGTGGGGTGCGCCGGTCGGCGACGTAGTGCGATACGGCCGAGATAGTCAAACCGACCGCCACGCCCCACGGGTCCAGCCGCAGGCCGGTACCGGCGACCAGGAACAGCAGCGCGACCAGGGCGGTAAGGGTGTAGGTGGCGACGTGCACGGCACAGGCGACACGGCCGGGCCAGCCGGGCTGGCCCTTGCAGTCGGCCTGGTGCTGGGTCTGGATCCAGTGGTCGCCGACCTGGTGGGCGACGTAGAGGGCGACGTACACGGCGGCGAACGCGGCGGCGTGGCGGCCAGTGGGATCTGCGAACATGGGTGGTCTCTCCCGAGGTCGGATCGGCTGAGGGGTGAGGGCCGGCGGCACAGCACTGGTTTCCAGGCCGTAGGGCTGTGCCGCCGGGCGGGGCTACGTGCGGTTGCGGTGGCGGTTGGTGGCGAGCAGGGCGGCGGATGCCATGACCATCAGGCCGTCGATGGCCAGGGGGCCGATGGCGACGGTGAGGGGGTCTTCGCCGAAGTGCTCCAGGAGTCCGGCGAGGTGCCGGTAGGACACGACGGCGGCGACCAGGGCGACGGGCAGCACGCCAACGATGCGGGCCATGAACCAGCGCAGGCCCTCGCCCCACGGGATGCGGGTCAGGATCTCGACCGCGACGAACAGGGCGACCGGCCAGAACACCGAGAACGCCACCGCCAGCGGTGAGGGGGACCAGTCCGGGGCCGGGGTCCAGCCGGCGGGTGCGCCCTCGGGCGGCTTCGGCAGGTAGGTGTGCGCCACGTTCGCCGCGATGGACACCACCCCGCCGAGAATCACCCCGACGTACGCCCACCCACGCCCCGCCGAACGGGTAGCAGCCGGGGCGGTGGTGATGTTGGGACCCGGGTGACCGACCACCGTGACCTGCTCGGCCGCCTCGGCGACGGGGGCCGCCGGTGCGGGGGTCGGGGCCGGCTCGGCGACCGGCACGGACTCGGGTACGCCCGGGTCCGTCCAGGACGTGCCGGCGGGCGGCAGCAGCGCGCCCCGGGCGGTCATCGCCGCGCGCAGCGTCTCGGCCCGCTCCGTCGTCTCGGCCGGTGCCGGCGGTGCCGGGTCCGGGCCGATCGGCTCGGCGTAGTCCAGCGGCACCGGGTTCGCCCCGTCGGCCGGTTCGTTGTAGATGTCGACGGGAAGGCCGGCGTCCCGACGCTGGCGGGCCAGAGGCACCAGCACGGTCATCAGGTGGGCCAGGTCCGGCCTGACGCCGAACATGGCCACGTACTCGGCGGCGGTGGGAACCTCGCCGCGTTCGTCGGCGATGTCGACGGCCGTGCGGAGCATGTCGGCGTCGCTGAGGCCGGTCAGGTCCCGCGGTGCGGGGGTGGCGTCCGGCTTCTCGGCCAGGTCGGTGCCGGCGAGCAGCCGGACCACCTCGGCCCGCACCGCGTCGGCCTTCGGCGCGCCGATGCGGTACTGCCGCATCAGGGCGTTACGCGACGGAATCTTGCGCTCCTGCTCGGCCCATGCCAGCGCGCGGGGCACCAGCTCGTCGATGGGCTGTGGGTAGCGGGTGCCGTTGATGGTGGGGGCAGTCATGACAGGTGGCCTCCGGTCAGTCGTTGAGAATGTCGGCGAGCAGGTCACGGTGGGCAGCGAACACCTCGCCGCCGTAGACCTCGGCCAGGTGGCGAGTCACGCAGTCGAAGTCGACGGCGGGCACCCACACCGCCCGGCGGGCGTCGTCGCGGCCGGTCACGTCGGGCAGGACGCGCCATCCGTGGCCGAGGTCGATGCGGACCGGAACGGTGACCATCCACGCCTCATCCGAGGCGCGCGGGTCGGGCACGTAGCGGGCCGGCATCGTCTTTGCCCACGGGGCCGTGTGGGTGGCGATCAGGCCGGTTTCCTCGGCCAGCTCCCGGAACGCGGCGGCGGTGGGGTTCTCCCCCGGGTCGACGTGCCCGCCGGGCAGCGCCCACCCGTGTCCGTCGCCGCGCTCGATCAGCAGCAGCCACCGCCACCCGTCGGGGTCCGAGGCGGTGACGATCGCGTCAGCGGCCAGGGCCTCGCCCCAGTGGCCGAGCTGGTTGCGGCCGTAGCGGATACCGGTCGGGGCGTACGGGTTGACCGGGCGTCCGTCGACCAGCGGGAACGGGATCGCGGCGGCGGCGCGGCGGGCGGTCCAGTCGATGGCAGTGGGGTCCATGGTCGGGTCGGCCCACGACGCTCCGGCGGCGATGCCGTCCAGAACGCTCGGGTGGGTGTAGGTGCGGGGGATCATGCGGCGGCCTCCATCGGGTAAGCGCATTCAAGGCACTCGCCGAGCGAGCGCGGGATGTAGTAGCTGCGCACCTGCCGGCAGATGCGGCAGGTGCGGCGGGCGGTCAGCGCGGCGCGGACCGCCCGCAGCTGGGCGGGGGTGGCGGTGCGCTTGGGTCGGGCCAGGTCGACCCGGTACAGGTAGGCGGCGCGGGTACCGCCGACCCCTTGCCAGAGCACCTGAGCGGCGATCGGCTGACCGCCGGGGCGTAGGCCGGCGGCGGTCAGTTGACGGCGGGTGGCGTAGCCAGCGGGGGCACCGCGCCACCAGTAGGTGGGGATGCCGTACCGCGTGCCCTCCGGGTCGTAGTAGGCGGCGCGGATGCGCGACATCAGGCCGCGCGGTGCGGGCCGGCGAGGGTGCCGGCGGCCAGCTCGGCGGCGGCGCGGGTGACGCGGGCTTCGGCCCGGCGCAGCCGCCGCCAGTCCAGGACGGTCGGCCCGCCGTGGTCCTCGGCGTAGAGCATCGTGATTTCGGCGTCGAGTACGTCCAGTTCGGCCGCGATCAGCGGCCACTCCGTGTCGATCGCGTCCAGGTCGGCTGCGGTCGGCGCGGCGGTGACGGGGGCGAGGTGCGTTCGCACGGAAACCTCCGGGGAGTCGATGAAGTGGGGAAAAGCCCCGGGGCGCGACCAGACCGGCCGCACCCCGGGGACGAGCAGAAACAGGAGGCAGAAGCCCAAACCGCGTGCCAAGATCCGGCCCACTCGCCCCGCTCGCCCGGGACCTACCGGGGTCGGCCACCGTGTGGCTCAAGGCGGGGATGCCGCAGACGGATCTACGCGGCGCTTCTGCTGTGAAGTTGTGAATGAACGACCGCACGACCGGCCCGTGGGCGCGCAGCGCAGTGCGCCACCTTCCCCGGCTTCCGCTCGGCTTGTCTTTCCTGGCTAGCCAGGTCCGACGTGATGACCGTAGGGCGGCTTGGCTAGTCAGGTCAAGAGGATGCGGCGAACTTCCCTGGCTTGGCTAGTCAGCGGTAGTGTGATCCTGTGAGCGAGAACCTTGACTTCCTCGGTCAGCTAGATCCCGACGACCCGAAACAGGCGTCGCAGCAGATTGCGAACAAGCTGCGAGCGGCCATCCTCACGCGGCGGCTCGCCCCGGGCGACAAGCTGCCGTCACAGCCCGAGCTAGCCGCCCGCTACGGCGTGGCGCGGGAGACGGTCAAGCGAGCCTTGGAGCTGCTCCGGGCAGAACGGCTGATCGTGTCCCGGCAGGGTAGCGGCGCGTTCGTCCGGGCGCAGACACAGCGAGCCGTCGAGCTGCGTCCGCACATCGAAGCCGCGTTCGATCGCTCCCACGTCAGCATCGACTTCGCCGGCTTCTCGGGCGAGACGCTGCGCGACGCGCTCGCCGAAGCACTCGATAAGGTGCGCGTCGGCCGGCTCGCGCCGGAGACGATCGCCGTGCGAGTCCTGATCTCCGACATGACCGTGCCAATGGCGCTGCCCGCACGGGCCGAAACGCAGGCCGACGACCCGGCCGTACGCGAACGCGCAGAGCGGATCACCCGCCGGGCCGCGGACGGCATCATCGATCAGGTCACCGAGCTGGGCGACCTCGGCCTAATCCGGTCGGCCACGGTTGAGGTGCGAATGCATCGGGCGGCCCCGCTGTTCAAGCTCTACATCCTGAACGGCGAAGAGGTCTTCTACGGCTTCTATCCGGTTGTGGAGCGGACCGTTTCGATCAAGGGCGAGCCGATGGCGATCTATGACCTGATGGGCAAGGATGTGCCGCTGTTCCACTACGCGGTGACCGATGACGACGCCTCGCACGGCACGCAGTTCGTGGAGGCGTCCCGCCAGTGGTTCGACTCGGTGTGGTCGACCATCGCCTACCGGTACGACGGATGAGCGCCGGCCTCGGCCGACTGATCGGTGAGGTCGGCGCCGTGCTGTTCGACTTCGACGGACCGGTGTGCAGCATCTTCGCTAGGTACCCGGCACCGAAGGTGGCCGCCGAGCTGGTCGACGTGCTCCGGCGGCACGGGGTCGACGTGCCGCCGGACCTCGCCAGCGAGCCGGACCCGCTTGAGGTGCTACGCCGGATCGGTGCGGCTGGAGATCACGGCATCACGCGGGCGGTGGAGGATGCGCTCT
Source organism: Micromonospora sp. NPDC023644 (assembly GCF_040640115.1). NCBI lineage: Bacteria > Bacillati > Actinomycetota > Actinomycetes > Micromonosporales > Micromonosporaceae > Micromonospora > Micromonospora sp. NPDC023644. The sequence continues at coordinate 50,248 of NZ_JBFABA010000024.1, forward strand.
GCGCGGCCGAGCGCCGGGCCGTCGAAACTGCCGAGCCGACCCCGTATGGCCGGGAGGCCATCGTGGCTGCCCGACAGGCCGCACTACCTGTGGCGGTCGTTAGCAACAACTCCCCGGGAGCGGTTGGCGCCTACTTGGCAAGTCACCGGCTCGCCGGCCATGTATCGCCTGTGGTTGGTCGAGCATATGCCGATCCGGTGCAGATGAAGCCGAACCCTGAACCGATCCTGCAAGCCGTCCGAGCACTCGGCGTGTCCCCGGATCGCTGCGTTCTCGTCGGTGACTCGCTTTCAGACCTCGAAGGAGCGAGGGCCGCAGGGGTGTGGGTGGTCGGCTATGCGAACCGCCCACCGAAGGTTGAGGCCTTCGGATCGGCTGGGGCCGATGCAGTGATTACAAGTATGAGTGAGTTGGCAACGGCATTAATCCAGAAATGACTGGCTTTGCCATGCGCCTGTACCGGCGGCTAGGCAGGCTCTGTCATGTTTACGACTCAGCCCGTCGAGATGAGCGTTTTGGCCCTTTTTGCACCGCTGAATAGGCCTGTGTTTGGGTGGCCGGCGAGTTGTGAATGGAACGGGAGGCCGTCAGTGTCTTACCCTCGTGCAACGATGTTGACCGTCCAGGCGAGCCAATCGTCGATATTTACGCCGGGGGATAGAGGCATTATGGCCAAGTCGGTGTTCTTTAGCTTTCATTACAAGCGCGACGCTGCTCGGGTGCAGCTCGTGTGGAACATCAACGCTTTGGAAGGGCAGCCGCTACTGGAAGCTCAGGAATGGGAGAAGGTTCGACGCGAGGGCGACCCGGCCATCGAAGCATGGATTCAGAAGCAGATGGCCTACAAGAAGGCTGTCATCGTTCTGATCGGTCAGGAAACTGCCTCTCGTCCATGGGTGCAGTATGAGATCAACAAGGCGTGGGCCGATAAGAGGCCGTTGCTGGGTATCCGAATTCATGGTCTGTCCTCGTTCGGCTCGGTTGACCGGCCCGGGCCGAGCCCTTTCAGCGCAGCAGCTGGTATCCCCGTATTTGACCCCACCGTTAAGGGCGCCTACGGCCGAACCGACTCCCAGGCTACCTTCAACAACCTCGTAAAGAACCTGGAGCAGTGGTCAGCGCAAGGCGTGGTGCGTTCGTGATCGACGTCCAATCTGACTGCCCATTTTGCGAGATCGTTCAGCGGGAAACCCCGGACGTCCGAGAGGTTTACCGGGATGAAGGTGCAGTTGCCTTCTTTCCACTAGAGCCAGCAACCCTGGGCCATACGCTGGTGGTGCCCCGTGAACACATCCCGGATATTTGGTCACTCGACGAGAAGAAGGCATCCCACCTTGCTCGGGTCACCCTGAGGTTGTCACACGCGGTGAGGCGTGCAACTCAGCCGGAGGGTTTGAACATCATCCAATCAAACGGAGCGGTCGCAACGCAGACCGTTTTCCATTTGCACGTTCATATCGTTCCACGCTGGTCAAATGACGAACTGGGGCGCATTTGGCCCCCGGAAACTACGTACTCGGAGACGCAGAAGGACGAGGTCTGGGAACGGATCCGATACGAGTGCAGAAAAGCGGGCGTGTAGTGATCGATCCCATCGAGAGGGCCGTCGTTGGCGGCGACGATCGGCGCAAGCACCTGGATTACATCCAGGCTGTGGTGACGCGTATGTCCTCGGCCTCCTCTTCGGCGAAGAGTTGGCTACTTCCGGTAGTGACTGCGACTTACGGGTACGCACTGACGAAGAAGCAGAGTCCGGTTGCCTTGCTCGGGGTTGCAGCAGTGCTCTTGTTCGGCTTCCTTGATGCAAATTACCTGCGGCAGGAAAAAGCTTACCGAAGACTCTATGACGCGGTTGCGCGTGGAACGAGAGAGGTTCCCTTGTTCTCTCTCGACCCCTCTGACGCCGATGATCCAATCCCGGCGGCAGCCACGCGTCGGCAGAAGGTACGGTTGCTTATCGGGCGATGGTTTCCTGGTCGCAATGCTTGGCTCTCGTGGTCAGTGGCCCCCTTCTATGGAGCCTTGATGATTATCGGCTGCTCCATCGCGCTGTTGGTTAGATAGTCGGCTTGCTCCCGCTCGGTCGCGTGGAATCACCGGCCCCTCCCAGCAGCCTTACTGATGTTGTTACGTGAACTTGTAGGCCCCTGGAAGGGTCTTGGGTAGGTTGTCAATCGCCCGACTTGTAGATCGCCTCGCCTTAGCGCTTGTGGGCACCAGATGCAACCGTTCGTGCTGCGATAGTGGGCGCCCGGCCGACCCGCAATGTCGTAAGTCGTGACTAAGATCCCAAGCTATGGATTTGGGGGAAGCGCTCCGCGGTGTTCAGTTGAAGGCCTATGTCCACTCGCAGGGGAGGGGCCAGCCTGCGCAGCAGCACCTACAGGCGGTCCGGCGTGAGTTGCCAGCGCTCGTGCCGTCGGGCATGAAGGTGCTCACAAGCGGCGCCGGCCAGAGCTTGCCCGTAGTGCCGTGGATCGCGGTCCTCGACAGCAATGTGACCACGACAGCGCAGGAGGGGCTCTACGTCGTCTACCTGTATCGGCAGGATCTCTCGCGGGTCTACCTGAGCATGAACCAGGGTGCGACGCAGCATCAGCGGAACGCCGGCGAGGCGGGCCTAACCGGTGTCGCGCAGGATCGGGCAGCCCTAGCCGAGCTTCGGGCGGAGACTGCACTGCTGCGCAAGCACCTCAGCGACGAGGTGTTGGCCGGTTTGAAAGGGATTATCGAGCTTGGGGCGCCGCGAAATCGCTTCCTGCCGTGTGGCTATGAAGAGGGCAACGTTGCCGCGATCGAGTACTTCCCGGCGCAGCTGCCGGACGAGGATGCACTGCAAGCTGACCTCAACCGCTTCCTTGCGCTGTACGCGACATGCGTCGAGATCAAGAGCGAAATCTTGGCGACCGACCCAGGCCTCATCAAGACAACCGCCGGCTCTGAGAAGGCCAAGCCCAAGTTCAAGCCCAAGCCGCCGGCGTTCCGCCCTAAGACGCCCGCGGAGTACCGCGCGCAGATGAAGGCGTATGTCCAAGATCGCAAGCCACGCCACGAGGCGCTGCTGAACGACTTCGCAAAGCAAGCCAAGGCAGCAGGGCTCGTTCCGGCTAACAACGCTCACCCCTGCGACCTCACGGTCACCGGCCAGGGCAACCACTGGCTAGTCGAGGTCAAGACGGTCGGTGCAAACGCGGAGCACGCAGTCCGAGACGCGATCGGGCAGCTCTTCTCCTACCGGCACTTCTGCTACCGGGAGAACTCCCGCACCGACCCGTCCCTGGTGGCGTTGTTCTCCGAGCCCGTGGGCGAGGCACTGGTGGATCTCATCGTGTCCTTAGGTATCGAAGCCGTCTGGCGGCAGGGCGCCGAGTGGTATGGCCGTACGCGTGTCGGCGCCCAGAGCCTTCTGGCTGCCGCTACAACCTCGACTGCTTCCACTGCCTAGTACGCCGGGTGCGCCTCGGGCTGTGTCAGCTCGGCCGTCGACTGGCAACCATGGTTGTCGCTGTAGCGGCCCGACGGCGCGGTCGACGTGCTGGAGCTGAAAGTAGTTGTCTGGACCCACTAGGAAGGGGCCTGTGGAGCGCGAAGTTCGACCTCTGCCACTGGCGAGCACCAGCGTCGGGGTGCCACCAGTCTCGCCAGCGGATAGTCCCGTGCCGGAGCTCCGGCTCTGGAGCATCCGCCGGTCGATGGCGGTGGTCATCGCGGCTGCGGTGCTGGTGGTCGGAGCCCTGGTTGCTGGAGCTCTCTGGTACGCCGGGTGGCCGGGCCTCCGTCGGGACAGCACCGTCACGGCGGGCACCCTGTTTGACCTTTTGAAGCTGGTCTTTGCTGTGGTGGCAGGCGTCGGGGGCGTCGCGGCTCTAGTAGTGGCGTACCGACGGCAGCGCGTCGCTGAGCACGCAAACGAGCTGGCCGAGTTTGCGCACCGGTTGGCACATGCCGCTGACCTCCGCGCCGAGGCGGCCGAGGGCCGAGCCACGGTCGAAACCGACCGTAACGGCATCCGGCTGTTTAACGAGCGATTCGCCAAGGCTTCCGAACAGCTCGGCTCGGATAAGGCGGCAGTGCGGTTGGCCGGGGTCTACGCCATGGCCGGGCTCGCAGACGACTGGCGAGATGGCCGGCAGACCTGCATCGACGTCCTCTGCGCCTACGTCCGCATGCCCTACACCCCGCCGCCGCAGCCCTCAAGCGAGGCGCAGACGCAGGCCGACGACGAAGCGTCGATGGCGATGGCAGAGACTGCTCGGATCGCTCGCGAGGAGCGGGAGGTGCGTCATACCGTCATTCGACTCATCGGCAGGCACTTGCGTCTTCCCGAAGAGGCTGCGACATCATGGCGCGGCTTCGACTTCGACCTCACCGGGGCAGTTCTCGACGGTGGTGACCTCTCCACGGCGACGTTCAGTGGCGGGCGAGTGTCCTTCGCCGGGGCGACGTTCATCGGTGAGAGGCTGTCCTTCTTCATGGCGAAATTCACCGGGGGGACGGTGTCCTTCGAAGGGGCGACCTTCAGCGGCGGGACGGTGTCCTTCGCTAGGGCGACCTTCAGTGGCGGGCGGGTGACCTTCGACGGGGCGACGTTCAGCGGCGGGGCGGTGTTCTTCGACGTGGTGACGTTCGGCGGCGGGCGAGTGTCCTTCGCTAGGGCGACCTTCAGCGGCGGGTTGGTGTCCTTCGAGAATGCGACGTTCAGCGGCGGCGGAGTGGTCTTCCGCGGGGCGAGGTTCGGCGGCGGGCCGGTGTCCTTCGTTTCGGCGCGGTTCGCAGGCGGAGTGGTTTCCTTCGAGAAGGCGCGGTTGGATGTGCCGCCGAAGTTCGATCAATGGCCTGACGGGCGTCCGCCGGAAGGGCTGCTCCTGCCTACTGCGTGAGGTCGTGTCATATCTGTGTCGCCAGCAGGGCGAGATAACCCGTCTGACCAGGTCAGCGCCGCGAGCGTGGCGCTCTGTAAATCCGTCGCGAAAGCTACAGAGGTTCGAATCCTCTACCCGCCACCAGGTGCACGAACAGCCCCGGGAGCTGCGGAAACGCGCTCCGGGGCTGTTCTCGTTCAGTCCAGCCCAATCCGGCGCTCGGTGACTGGTTGCGGGAACATGGCGGGAACAGATGATCTTGCCTTCCGGCGGCTCGCCGGCACCGCCCCCGCAGCCCCCAACCACCCACCCACCGCAACCGTTCGGCAACTCCATCCCGGAGTCGTCTGGCCCCCGCCGGAGGCGCATCTCTAACCCCGCCCCCTTCCTCACCCTCGCCCCCTCCACCACCCTTGCCCCTTCCTCCCTGTGGGCCTCAACGTGTTCGTGCGAGGCGTTCGGCAACTCGTCCTGCCCGTGGTGGCTCCGGCCCTCTCTGGGCCTCTGGAACGTCGGAGAGCGGGTGAAGGTGTGTCCGCCTGGCACCAGTCACACCGGGACTCGTCACCGGGACCTCACTGACCCAGGGGTGACGCACGGGGCGGGGCGTGGTTGCGGGCTGGCTGACTTTCCGCCCCGGCGCCGGCACTGCTCCCCGCGCTGGCTCGGCCTGGACCGATGACGGACAGGCACATGAGCGGCGCGGCCTCAAGCACCGGGCACGCAAGGGCACCCGAGTCGTGCCGATCCCGCCGCCGCTCGTCACGCTGCTGCACCGGCACATCACCGACCACGGGACCGCTCCTGACGGTCGGCTATTCCGGGGCCTGCATGGCGGTCCGCTGCCTGGGCCGGCCTATGACCGCTGGTGGAAGCTCGCCCGCGAGAACGGCGCTCACCCCGGCGCAGGTCGCCTCACCGCTCGCCCGCCGGCCCTACGACCTGCGTCACGCTGCCGCCTCGCTCTGGCTCAACGCAGGTGTCCCGGCGACGGAAGTGCCCGCTGCCTGGGGCGCTGCGGGTATACGCGACCTGCATCGACGGGGGAGAGGGCGGGGTGAGCCGCCGGATCGGGAACGCCCTGCGGCGGCGCCGCCACACGCGGTTGATGGCGTCCCCGGTGGGTAGCCCCGCCTCGTGCACTCGCAACAACCTGGTCGAATACCCGGTGGGGGTATAGCATCAAGCGTCCGTACCCCCCGGGGGTATCGCCGACCGATTGACCAAGGAAAAAGCGATGTCACGCACCACACCACCCACCTCTGGAACAGCTTCCGGCAGCCGTCTGGGCCTGGCCCTGCTCGTGATCGCCACGGCGCAGCTGATGATGGTGTTGGACGACACTGTCGCCAACGTCGCGCTGCCAAGCATCCAGGCCGACCTCGACATGTCCGGGTCGGCGCTGCCGTGGGTGATCAACGCCTACGTTCTGGCTTTCGGCGGTCTACTGCTGTTTGGCGGCCGGGTCGGCGACCTGTTCGGCCGGCTGCGGGTGCTGCGTCTGGGCCTGGTTGTCTTCACCGTCGCGTCGCTGGCGGGTGGGCTCGCCCCTACCAATGAGTTGCTGATCGCCGCGCGTGGGGTTCAGGGCATCGGCGCGGCCCTGGTCGCTCCGAACGCCCTCGCCCTGATCGCCACCACGTTCCCGAGCGGGAAGCCACGCAACAAGGCGATGGCCGTCTACGGCGCCATGTCCGCCCTCGGCATCACCGGCGGGGTGCTCCTGGGTGGGCTCCTCACCGGCGCGTTGAGCTGGCGGTGGGTACTGCTGATCAACATCCCGATCGGGCTCGCCGTCCTCGCCGGCACCCGCGTCCTGCCGGAGAACGAGCGCAACACCGGACGCCTCGACACCCTCGGAGCGGTCACCGGCACCGCTGGCTTCACCGCGCTTGCCTACGGCGTCACCCGCGCTGGTGAGCACGGCTGGACCGACCCCGTCACGCTGGCCGCCTTCGCCGCCGCAGTCGTCGCCCTGGTCCTGTTCGTTGTGCTCCAGGCGCGCAGCCGCACCCCCCTGCTTCCGCTGCGGCTGCTAGCCGACCGCAACCGCTCCGGCGCCTACGTCACCGTGTTGTTCATCGGCGCCGGACTTATGGGCACCTTCTACCTTGCGACCCTGTTCATGCAGCAGGTCCTTCAGTTCGGCCCCTTGCGGGCCGGCGCCGCCGCGCTGCCCTTCGGCCTCGGCATCATTCTCGCCTCCGCCGTGGCCTCCAAGCTCGTCGAGCACCTACCACCGCGCGCCATCGCCGCTCCCGGCCTGCTCGTGGCCGCCGCCGGCATGTACTGGCTGTCGGCGCTTGAGGCGAATGCCGGCTACTGGGGTGATCTGATGGTCCCCCTGTTCATTACCTCCGCCGGCCTTGGCCTGGCGTTCGTGCCGATGACGCTCACCGTCGTGCACGGCGTCGACCAACGAGAGACCGGGGTCGCCTCCGCGCTGATGAACACCGCCCAGCAGATCGGCGCGGCGATTGGCCTGGCCGTCCTGACCACCATCTCCACCACGGCCGCCGCCGCTCGCCTGCCGGACGCGGCTACGGCGCTGCACCAGGCACGCGTCGGCGGCAACGACGACCTCGCCGCGCGCGCGGCGCAGGCGCTCAGCCACGGCTACGGCAGCGCTTATCTTGCCGCCGCCGTCCTGCTGGTCGTAGCGGCTGCCATCACGGGCCTCGCGGTCAACACCGGCCGCCAAAATCGCAACGCGCCCGCCGAAACCGATACCCACCAGGAATAAGAAGCGCCCGGCGTTCACGAGCACGATGTTCCCGCTGCGGGAACATCACGGGAACACGAACGGTTCGGCGCTCATGATCAGAGGAAAACCGCTGGTCATGGGAGGTGCGGCACCCAAGATCCCGCGCTCTTTGTAAATCCGTCGCGAAAGCTACAGAGGTTCGAATCCTCTACCCGCCACCAGGAGCACCAACGGCCCCTGACCAGCAGGAATGCTGATCGGGGGCCGTTGTCGTTTGTCCGGCCGAGTCCGGCTGAGCCCAGCCGTCGACGACTGGTCGCGGGGTAGATCGTGGGCGGGTCGATCTTGCCGCTGAGCGCTCCTCTGGGGCTGCGCCTGTTGGTGTTGGCGGCGCTTGCCGGGCTGGCGGGGGCAGTGCGCGCAGGGACCGGCTGAGGGCTCCGCGCTGGCGTGTCGCTGGCTACGGGAGGCAGGCCGGGGGCAAGCCAGTCCCGGGGTTGGACTGGCGCGGCAGTCGGAAGCCCCGACCCCTCGACGAGGTCGACCCGTTCGGCTTCCGTACCGCCTGGCCGTGCTGATGCGGCTCTCGTGCATCAGCTGAGTTCGGGGGCGGCGGTCCGGCAGCAGTCGGCGGCTCTCCGCCCCGGTGCCGAAAGCAGCCGGGGCGGCTTGCCGCCGGCCGGCTCACCGCCCCCGCGCCGCGCGGAGCGCGGCGCCTTGATGCTGCCTCGGCTGCGGCGCCGACTTCGACGACCTGGCGGCGGTCAAGCCTTCCGGGTCCTGCGACCACGAGAAGATCGAATACCGCTGGGGCCGCCTGGTGCTTGCCGGCACCGCCCCGCGCGCCGGGTCGCACTGGACCGATGACGGCGGCTCCCACGAGCGGCGCGGGCTCAAGCACCGGGGCCGGCAGGAAACCCGGACCGTCCCCATCCCGCCCCGGCTCGTCGAGCTGCTGTGCGCGCACGTCGAGAACCACGGCGTCGGCCCGGACGGTCGGGTCTTCCGCGGCCTGCACGGTGGGCCCCTCTCCGAGTCGGTCTACGACCGGTGGTGGAAGCTCGCCCGGGAGAAGGCCCTGACCGAATCGCAGGTCGCCTCGCCGCTCGTACGCCGGCCCTACGACCTACGGCACGCGGCGGCCTCGCTCTGGCTGAATGCCGGCGTCCCGCCGACCGAGGTCGACCGGCGCCTGGGCCACGGCGTCGCCGTCCTGCTCCGCGTCTACGCCAACTGCATCGACGGGGGAGACGACACCATGAACGACAAGATCGGCGACGCGCTCGGATGACGCTCGTCTTACTTCCGTCTGACTGCCGATCGGCGCACTCTGGCCCTCGTGAATATCTTCACCGCCATGGTCGCCGTGATCGCAGTGACGGTGCTGCTGGCTCGGGCTGCCGTCCGCCCACCCGAGGGCACGCCGTTGGAGTGGCTACGTGCAGCGAGACGGATGATCCGAGGGCGGAAGAAGCGGCCGGTGCTTCAACGGCTGCGAAGTGGTGCCACCCGGCTGACCGTCGACCCGGTGCCGGGGGAGCCCTTCAACGATGCCCGCGATGTGTGGCCGATGCCGCCCGACCACTGAGGGATTGCGATGTGTGGGCGTGCGCAAATGGCGGGCATCGGGACGCGAAGGCATCGGGCGACTGGTCAGAATGTGCGAGTGATGACAGGAATGGTCGGCCTCGTGCTGCTGTTCGCGCTGGGCTCTGCTGCGGTTTTCGCCCTGGTGTACCTGGGCGTGTCGCTGTTGCGGTCGATGAGACGTGGGGTCAACTCCTTGCCGCGTGCGTTGAAGTCCCTGACCGTCGAGCCACCGCCGGCCGGGGCCTTCAACGACTCCCGGGACGTGTGGCCGATGCCGAAGGACGACTGATCGGAGACGTACGCGGATGACCGCGAAACTGTGGGGATGAGCCGTTGAGCACCGAGCATGGCGAGGCGCTGACCACAACGGAACGTCTCGTGCTGCGCGAGGTCCGATCGTCCGACCTGCCAGTGCTTGAGCGAATGTGGCGGGACGCGGTGATGCGGCGTTACCTCGGCGGCCCGGTGTCTGATGAGGAAGTGGCCGAGCGGCGGAAATATGACCAGGCGGGCGGACTAATGGTGGCGACGCACTCCGGGGAGGTCGTCGGTAGGTGCCACCTGGGCCGGTACCGGACGGGTGACCTTGAGTTGTCGTACGCCTTCCTGCCGGAGTGGTGGGGCAGGGGGTACGCCCGGGAGGCATGTGCGGCGGCCATCGGATTGGCCTTCGACCGGTTCCCGCACGCCGCCCGACTGATCGCTGTCACTCAGGAGGCGAACACCCGTTCGGTCCGACTCCTGGAAGCCCTGGGCATGGCGCGGGTCGACGCGTTCGAGGAGTTCGGCGCTCGTCAGGTGATGCACGCGATCGATCGTCCGCACAGCATCGACGGGGAGGCGAGGTGAGGTGGGCGTTTCCTGCCCGCAGGGGATGATGTCGGCCATGGCCTCACCTGCACCCGACCGGGACCTACCTGCCGGAGACCAGCTCATCAAGATCTGGTTCAAGTTCGTTCCGCGGGAAGGGTGGCTTCCCTACGACAAAGAGGGCCTGTGGGGTGTTGTGAAGCGCACGACGTCTCCCTCAGCCACGCCGTCTTGAAGGAACGGAACGTTGCAGATGCGAGCCGTGTGAGGGCCGGCAGTGGGTCCTGACGGACTTCGCTGGGCCACCGGGCGGGTCGAGGCGTCGGGCAACTGCACCGTTAGAGTCCTGCCGAAGCCACGCGGCCCACTCGGACCAAGCGCCCAAGCTGTCTACGACCGGTTAGCGCCCTTCGGCCTCGGCGGCGAGACGTTCAGCAAGGAACTCCCTCTCGTCGCTCTCACCGTACCGGCGAGTGCAGATCTCCCCGCGATCAAGGCGACCCTGCTACGAGGCAAGGCGGAGGGCTGGTGGAGCTTCGAGGTCGGGTGTGAGACCGACGAGTGGAGAGCGGCCTGAACATATGGCACCATCCTGACGTCGTTCCGTGGCGTGGGCACATGGTGGGCGGCTGATCGGTCGGTGTCGGTGTGGCGGCGAGAAACAGCAGCCCAGAGGCGCTGACCGGGGAAAAATCGCAGACGCCCTGTAAATCCGTCGCGGAAGGTACAGAGGGTCGAATCCTCTACCCGCCACCAGGAGCGCCAACGGCCCCTGACCAGCAGGAATGCTGATCGGGGACCGTTGTCGTTTGTCCGGCCGAGTCCGGCTGAGCCCAGCCGTCGACGACTGGTCGCGGGGTAGATCGTGGGTGTCCCGCGGACCGAGGGCGCCCGGCGCCTGGGCCACGGCGTCGCCGTCCTGCCCCGTGTCGACGCTGACTGCGTCGACGGGGGAGACGACACCACGAACGACAAGATCGGCGACGCGCTCGGATGAGCGTCCCTGGTTCAGCAGCTCTCGACCGTGGTGTCGCCGATCAGGCGCCGAGCTTCTGCCACGACGTCCGCGTCGAGGTCCGCGGTCGTGGTGCCCGTGTACGGGTGCCCGTTGTAGACGGAATCCACGTAGAGGTAGGCGTCCTCAAGAGCGATCAGCTCGGCTGCCAGGGGGGTGCCGTCCCAGGCGAGGAAGCTGTACGTCCAGGACGCGAGGTCGCGAGGCGTGATGGTGTGCGCGAGCACGCGCCGCGCCATGACCCGGAGGGCCTCCTCCTCGCCCTCTCGACTCCCCTCCCGGTAGTGGGTCAGGGAGAGCTCCGCCAGAGCGTCTTCGAGCCAACGCCGCAGCTCGTCGCTCTCGCTGCCCTTCTCGGGCGAGACGCCGGCGAGGATCCGAAGGGTCGGACTGTCGACCCCCGCCATGAGGCAGTCGCAGGCGGCCTCGATCACGTCGGCCGCCGTGGCCGGGTTGACGCTCCACAGGGCGGCGGCGTCCTGGAGGCGGGCGAGGGCGTCTTGACCGGGCATCGTCACATGATCTGTCAGCGGCTCTCCGCTGTCGCCGACGTATTCAGCGCAGCCCGGCCGCGAGTGGTTCGCCGGCCCCCACTCCAAGCCCGTCGAGTGGTGCCCTGCCCGGCGCGGTCAGTCGTGCTCGGGGATGCCCGCCACCCGGTGCGACGCGGCGTGCATGACCTCGGTCACCAGCCGACGCACATGCCCTCCCCGGGCGCTGTACCACGCGCGCCGGCCGTCGCGCCGCACCGTGACCAGTCCTGCCAGCCGCAGCTTGCCCAGGTGCTGCGACACCGCCGGCCGCGCCACCCCCAGCGCCGCCACCAGCCCGGTCACGTCGTGCTCGCCGTCGGCGAGCAGCCACATCAGCCGCAGCCGCGTGCCGTCGGCGAGCATCCGCAACATCTCGGTTGCTGCCTCGACCTGGCTGTCGGCAGGGAGGCGTTGTTGCAGGTCATTGGCACCTGCAACATTGTCGCGTGCGTACATGAGCACATATTATCGCCGTCGTCGGGAATGCCGGTCCACGATCCGGTGCGGGACGTCGGGAGGCGCGGTGAACGACCACGAGCACGACCACGACCACGATCATGAGCACGACCAGGGCCATGACCACCCGCACGATCACGGCCACCATCACGGGGGTCGGCTCGCCGCCTGGTGGCATCGGCTGACCCACGCGGTCGTCCCCCACTCGCACGACTCCCGCGCGAAGGTCGACCCGGCGTTGGAGTCCTCCCGAGATGGCCTGCGCGCCCTGTGGATCTCACTCGTCGGCCTCGGGATCACCGCCGTCGCCCAGGCCGTCATCGTCGTGCTGTCCGGCTCGGTCGCGCTGCTCGGCGACACCCTGCACAACGTCGCCGACGCTCTGACCGCCGTACCCCTGGCGATCGCCTTCGTGCTCGGCCGGCGTGCCGCCACCCGCGCCTACACCTACGGTTACGGCCGGGCCGAGGACATCGCCGGCATCATCATCGTCGCGGTCATCGCCGCGTCCGCCGTCGCCGCCGCCTGGACCGCCGTCGCCCGGTTGCTGCACCCGGCCGAGGTGACCCACCTGCCCTGGGTGGCTGCCGCCGGCTTCGTCGGCTTCGTCGGCAACGAGCTGGTCGCCCGCTACCGCATCCGCGTCGGCCGCCGTATCGGCTCCGCCGCCCTGGTCGCAGACGGCCTGCACGCCCGCACCGACGGCTACACCTCCCTCGCGGTGCTCCTCGCCGCCGGCGGGGCCGCCCTCGGCTGGCGGTGGGCCGACCCGGTCGTCGGCCTGGCCATCGCCGTCGCCATCAGCTTCGTCCTCAAGGACGCCGCCCGCGAGGTCTACCGACGCCTCATGGACGCCGTCGACCCCGCCATCGTCGACCAGGCCGAAGCCACGCTGCGTGCCGTCGACGGCGTCCGAGACGTCACCACGGTCCGGCTCCGCTGGATCGGCCACCGCCTCCACGCCGAAGCCGACCTGGTCGTGGATACCCACCTCAGCCTCGTCGCCGCCCACGAGATCGCGGCCGACGCCGAACACCAGCTCACCCACGCCGTGCCCCGGCTGACGAGCGCAACCGTGCACACCGATCCCGACTGCCACCGCGGCGCCCACCATCACACCGACCTGTCGCACCGGCGCCGGCAGCTGATTCGCTGACGCCCAGATCCTCGGCCACCGTCCACCGCAACGTCCCGCGACGGGTGGCCGATGCCGAAGGGCGACCGAGGGTGCGTCGGCCCGGCGGTCCCCGACGGCCCGGCTCGCGTGCCCGGCGGAATCCTCCCGCCACCGTGCGGGGCCCGGGGCCCGAGGGCCGGCGGCGGGCCGTCCTCCTGGCGCCGCCCGCCTCTGCGGTACGGGCTTTGTCGGTCCCTCGTCAGAGCCCCTGGCGCGCTGGCGCAGAACGAGTATGGTGGTCGATGTTCGCTCGAGTCTCGTCCTCGACACGAGGTCGCCCCTGGTGAGGGTGGGTACGTCTGGACTCTCGGACCTTCCCCCAATTGCGCGGAAGGTCGCATTCCGCAATGTGCGAAATGCACGGTGCCCACTCAGCCCTGTGATCAGGGCTCGGTCGGGGCGCCCCTTGGGCCGAACGGCGGAACGTCACCGACGCTCGGTCCGGCGGTGCCCGCACGGCTTTTCTGGGTACCTGCCTTGTGGCACGATCGTGGAACCCTCACCATCCCCGTGACACTTCCCCGACAGGAGCAAACATGTCTGGTCGAAGGCTGGGCCGGCTGCTTGGCTCGCTTTTCGCACTCGCCGCTCTCGCGAGCGTCGTCCTGGGCGGTGACCTCTGGGAGACCGGAGATCTCCAGACCGCCGACGTCATCTGGAACATGCCCGCGCCTCGCTGACACATCGCTCGATGACGTGAACCGGCGGGCCGGTAAGGGGGCACGGCATGGCGGGTCGTGGCCGCACCGGCCCCCGCTCGACTGAATACGCGTGGCTGATCACCGGGCCTCTGGCCCTGATCGCCATCGTCTGCACGACAGCGGTCGGGCTGGTCGCTCCACAGCCGTTCGGCGAGTGGTCGCTCGCGCTGCCACTCTTCGTGGCCATGGTGGGTGCCGGGCTCCCGGTGCTGAACTTCACGGTCCGGCGGCAGTCCCTCGGCGTGACCTTGACCGAGATCCCGCTGGTCCTGGCGTTCTACCTCGTGGAACCACTCACGGTCGTCGTGATCTACACGGTCGCGTCGGCCGTGACCCACATCCGGCACCGGTTCGGCGCGACGAAGTTCTGGTTCAACGTGGCCCGGGCGGCCGCGGGCTCGTCGCTGGCCGTCCTCGTGCTCCAGGCCCTGCCGCCCGTCGAGGGCGTCGGCCCGGACACCTGGCTGAAGCTGTTCTTCGCGGCCAGCATGGTGAACCTGCTGAGCATCGCCTCGGTCGCCGGCGTGCACACGCTGTTGCAGGGCTGGCAGGCGGGCCGGGGCACGCTCCGGCAGTCGCCGCCCGCGCTCCTGGCCGCGATGATCAACATCGCCAGCGGGATGATCGTCCTCATTCTCATCGCGACCACCTGGTGGTCGCTGCTGTTGCTGGGGGCCCTCCTCGTCGCGCTGGCCCTCGTCTACCGGGCGTACGCGCAGTTCTTCCGGCAGCACCGCACCCTCACCGACATGTACGAGCTGAGCCGCGCGGTGAGCGAGAGCGGCGAGTACGGCACGTTGCCCGACGCCCTCCTGGGCCGGGTGCGGGCGCTCATGCAGGCGGAGTACGCCACGCTCTGGCTGCCCGCCCAGGGCAGGCACCCCGAGGTGCTGCTGACCGCGCGTAACGACGCCCCCGGTCTGCTCGACTTCGCGAAGACCCCGGCCGCCCTGCGGGAACGGGCCCGGGACGAGGGCCGCACCGTCGCCGTCGGTCGAGGACTGACGACCGACGCCGACCTGCGCGCCCCGCTCTCGACGCACGGGGTCAAGGACGTGATCGTCCTACCGTTGCGGTCCGGTCAGGCGGTCATCGGCACGCTGGAGGTCGCCAACCGGCTGGGCGACAGCAACTACTTCGTCCGCACCGACGTGCCTCTCTTCGAGACGGTGGCGGCGCACGCGGCGGTGGCGTTGGAGAACTCGCGGCTGGTGGACCGGCTCCGGCACGACGCCGGCCACGACACGCTGACCAAGCTGCCCAACCGGCGGCGGATCACCGACGCGCTGGGGGAGGCCGTCAAGATCCGGGCGCCCGGCGAGGTGGTGGCCCTGCTGCTGTTCGACGTCGACCGGCTGCGCCAGGTCAACGAGTCGCTCGGGCACGCCGCCGGCGACAAGGTCCTGGTGGAGGTCGCCAACCGGCTGCGTTCCTGTGTGCCCTCGTCCGCCCTGGTCGGGCGGGCCGGCGGGGACGAGTTCCTGGTGACGCTGCGGCTGGAGAGCGCCGAGGCGGCGACGGAGCTGGCCGCGCAGCTGCGCGAGCAGATCCGCGACGAGATGGTCTTCGACGCGCTCACCCTCGACGTCGACACGGCGGTCGGTGTCGCCGTGCATCCCGACCACGGCAGCGACGCCGCCTCCCTGCTGCAACGGGTGGACCTGGCGGCGACGGCAGCCAAGTCCGTGCCGGGCAGCGTGCAGCTGTTCAGCCCGGCGCTGGAGTCCCGGTCGCTGCGGCGGCTCGGCCTCGCCGGCGACCTGCGGCGCGCGCTGGACAACGACGAGCTGGAGGTCTACTTCCAGCCCAAGGTGACGCTGCGGGACCGCCGGCTGGTCGGCGTGGAGTGCCTGGCCCGCTGGGAGCACCCGGCGCACGGCACGGTCGCCCCGGAGGACTTCGTGGCGGTGGCCGAGCACACCGGACAGCTCGGCCGGTTCACCGAGTTCGTGCTCCGCGAGGGGCTGCGGCGCAGCCGGGACTGGACCCACGCCGGCCAGCCGCTCGCCGTCGCGGTCAACCTCTCCGCCCGTACGCTCACCGACCAGCACTTCCCGGCCCGCGTCAAGGAGCTGCTCGACGAGTACGGCGTACCGCCGCAGCGGCTCACGCTGGAGATCAAGGAGGCCGGGGTGCTGGACGGCACCGACCGGCCCATCCCGACCCTGCGGCGGCTGCGCGACCTCGGCGTACGGCTGTCGGTGGACGACTTCGGCACCGGCGACTCGTCCCTGGCCCACCTGCGCCGGCTGCCGGTGCACGAGGTGAAGGTCGACCGTTCCTTCGTGCAGGGCATGGCGACGGACCCGGGCGACCTGGCGATCGTCAACGCGGTGGTCACGCTCTCCCAGCAGTTCGGCCTGGCCGTGGTCGCCGAGGGCGTGGAGAGCGAGCTGACCCTGGAGCTGCTCCAGGACATCGGCTGTGAGATCGGCCAGGGCTTCCTGTTCAGCCGGCCGCTGCCGTACGAGCGCCTGGAGGCCTGGTTCGGCGCCCAGGTGGACCCGGAGACGATCTCCCCGGGGGAGCTGCCCCGGTTGCGGGCCGTGCCCTGATCTGCGGAAACGCCCCTGTGGGGGATCCGATTTCATCTCCGCCGCACGGCCGTGTAATGTATCCCCTGCGCGTCACCCCCCGGGGAGATCGCGCAGGCCCCCTTAGCTCAGTCGGCAGAGCGTCTCCATGGTAAGGAGAAGGTCTACGGTTCGATTCCGTAAGGGGGCTCAGAGGGTCCGGCTGGACCCGCCACGGCGGTGTAGCTCAGATGGCAGAGCAAGCGGCTCATAATCGCTGTGTCGCCGGTTCAAGTCCGGCCACCGCTACTCTCGTCCACCGGGCCAGCTCCCGGCGGTCGGTGGGATGGGCGCCACAGGCGCCCACTTTGCATGTCCGCGCCATCAGCGCGTAGGCTGATGCGCCGTAGTTGTTATCCGTAGCGAGGAAGGCACTCCGCCGTGGCGAAGGCGACCGATGTCCGGCCGAAGATCACTTTGGCGTGTGTGGAGTGCAAGGAGCGCAACTACATCACGCGCAAGAACCGTCGTAACGACCCGGACCGCATCGAGCTGAAGAAGTTCTGCCCGCGGGACGGCAAGCACACGGTCCACCGCGAGACCCGCTGACCCACGGCCGGCGCTCCGCCGGCCCGGTCCTCTGGCATTTCCCGATCGCCGGTCCGTAGGGACGGCGTGGCTCCGGCCGCCGCCGACCGTACGGATCGGCGATCGGCGTTTGCGTGTAGGTTCGCGGCATGTCCCTGGACCCGTCCTTCGTCGGCCGGACGTATCCGCCGACCGCCCCCTACCAGGTGGGCCGAGAAAAGATCCGCGAGTTCGCCACGGCGATCGGCGCCGCCGATCCGGCCCACCACGACCCGGAGGCCGCCCGTGCGCTCGGCCACCCGGACGTGGTCGCCCCGCCGACCTTTCCCATCGTGCTCACGATGGCGGCCAACCAGCAGATCATCGACGACCCGGACCTCGGCGTCGACTACAGCCGCGTCGTCCACGGCGACCAGCGCTTCGCCTACACCCGCCCGGTGGTGGCGGGGGACGAGCTGGTCTGCGTCAGCGTCATCGACGACGTCAGCAGCCGTGGCGGGCACGGCTTCCTGACCACCCGCACCGAGGTCGCCACCCCGGCCGGCGAGCCGGTGGTGACCGTCTGGTCGAAGCTCGTCGTACGCGGGGAGGGCTGAGATGGAGCTGCCAGCCAGGACGTTCCGGGTGACGCGCGCGGACCTGGTCCGCTACGCCGGCGCCTCGGGGGACTTCAACCCGATCCACTGGAGCGACCGTACCGCCACGAAGGTGGGTCTGCCGGGCGTGATCGCCCACGGCATGTTCACCATGGCGCTGGTCGGCCGCGCGGTCGCCGAGTGGGCCGGGGCGCCCGACGCGATCGTCGACTACAACGTCCGCTTCACCCGGCCGGTGGTCGTCCCGGACGACGACGAGGGCACCGAGATCGAGGTCACGGCGGTGGTCCGGGAGGTCACCGAGGACGGCCTGACCAGGCTCGACGTGACCGCCGTCTGCCGGGGCGAGAAGGTGCTGTCGCAGGCGCGGGCGACCGTCCGGGCAGCGCGCTGACCAGGCTCCCGACGCGCGAGGGGCAGACCGGTTGGGAAAGTCGTGCCGCTACCCGTACACTGGTCCGCCGTGGGGCAAGTAACCCCTGCACGGTCGTTCATGACCGGGCGGGGCGAGCATTGCCGCACAGGGGTGTAGCTCAATTGGCAGAGCAGCGGTCTCCAAAACCGCAGGCTGCAGGTTCAAGTCCTGTCACCCCTGCGCCTCAGGCCTGACCGTTCCCGTGGGTCGCGCCGCCGTACGGCGGCGTCCGGCCCGTGGTGGTGGCATCGGCGGGGTGGCTCCGAGGCATTCGGGCCCTCTCGGCTGATCCGCCGGCCGCGGCCCGTCGCGGGACGGTTGGTCCGGCCGGCGTGACCCAACGCCGCGCACGCCCGACAGCGTGCGACCCCGACATCCCGCGACGGAGGGCGAAGTGGCCGACAAGAAGCGGCGCGGCGAGGACGCCGGCGACGACCGTCTGCACGACGAGGTCGTCGCCGACGACGACGCCACCGACGCCGAGGAGCCGGTTTCCCGCGGCGGCACCGCGACGCGTTCGCGGGCGAAGGCGGATTCGGCGGACAGCCGTCCGAAGACCAAGGCGGAAACCGAGCGGGTGGGTCTGTTCGGCCGCATCGCCCGATTCATCCGCGAGGTCGTGGCGGAACTGCGTAAGGTCATCTGGCCGACCCGCAAGGAGCTGCTGACCTACACGGCCGTGGTGGTCGCCTTCGTCACGGTGATGCTGACGATCGTGGCCGGCCTTGACTTCGCCTTCGCGAAGGGCGTGCTGTGGGTCTTCGGCAACCCCAGCTGACCGGCCGACTGAGCCGATAGTGACGGAAGTGAGCGAGCGTGCCTGAGTACGACGAGACCGCCGAGACCACGGACGAGCAGTCCACGGTGGCGACGGCGGCTGGTGACGAGTCGGTCGAGGCCGCCAGCGAGCCGGAGTTCCCCACCACCGAGCCCGCACCGGACGAGGACTACGACCCGGTCGCCGAGCTGCGGCAGAAGCTGCGCTACGCGCCGGGCGACTGGTACGTGGTGCACTCGTACGCCGGCTACGAGAACAAGGTCAAGACCAACCTCGAGACCCGGATCACGAGCCTCGACATGGAGGACTACATCTACCAGGTCGAGGTGCCGACCCGGGAAGAGGTGGAGGTCAAGAACGGGAAGCGGTCGCAGATCCAGGCCAAGGTCTTCCCGGGCTACATCCTGGTCCGGATGGAGCTGACCGCCGAGTCCTACTCCTGCGTGCGCAACACGCCGGGCGTCACCGGCTTCGTGGGCGCGACGGACCGGGCCGACCGCCCGGCCCCGCTCTCGCTCGACGAGGTGCTGAAGTGGCTGGCGCCGGCGATCGAGACCGAGCAGAAGAAGGCCAAGCCCGAGATCAAGGTCCTCGACTTCGAGGTCGGCGACTCGGTCACCGTCACCGACGGCGCCTTCGCCTCGCTGCCGGCCACGATCAGTGAGATCAACGCCGACCAGCAGAAGCTCAAGGTGCTGGTGTCGATCTTCGGCCGCGAGACGCCGGTGGAGCTGAACTTCAACCAGGTCGCCAAGATCTGACGTCCGGAGCGCCGGCGGTGGGCAGCGGCCCGCCGCCGGCGTATCCGTTCCGCCCTCCCGCCCGACCTCGGCGCAGGCGGCGGCGGGACGCTGCGCTACTCTAGAACGTCGTCGCTGTCGCATCGCGCTGACCGTGCGCGCCTGCGGCCGGCACCTTTCCCAGTTTCAAGCCCCAGGAAGAGACATGCCTCCGAAGAAGAAGCTCGTCAAGACTTTCACGCTTCAGCTGAAGGCGGGCCAGGCCACGCCGGCGCCGCCCGTCGGCCCGGCGCTCGGCCAGCACGGCGTGAACATCATGGAGTTCTGCAAGTCCTACAACGCGCAGACCGAGTCCCAGCGGGGCGACATCGTCCCCGCCGAGATCAGCGTCTACGAGGACCGCAGCTTCACCTTCGTCCTGAAGACCCCGCCCGCCGCCCGGCTGCTGCTCAAGGCCGCCGGCGTGGAGAAGGGCTCGGGCGTCCCGCAGAAGGACAAGGTCGGCTCGGTGTCGCAGGCCCAGGTGCGTGAGATCGCCGAGAAGAAGATGGTCGACCTCAACGCCAACGACATCGACCAGGCTGCGAAGATCATCGCCGGCACCGCCCGGTCGATGGGCATCACCGTCAACGACTGACGCTGGTCAGCACTCACCCGATCAGTTCGTGGGAGGGCGCGCGGACGACGCGGCCCGCCATAGACCACAGGAGTACGCAGAACATGCAGCGCAGCAAGAGCTACCGCAAGGCCGCCGAGGTCATCGACCGGTCGAAGCTCTACACCCCCGCCGAGGCCGTGAAGCTGGCCAAGGACACCACCACCGCCAAGTTCGACGCCACGGTCGAGGTCGCCATGCGCCTCGGCGTCGACCCCCGCAAGGCGGACCAGATGGTCCGTGGCGTGGTCAACCTGCCGCACGGCACCGGTAAGACCGCCCGCGTGATCGTCTTCGCCGCCGGCGCGAAGGCCGAGGAGGCCGCCGCCGCCGGTGCGGACGAGGTGGGCACCGACGAGCTGGTCGCCCGGATCCAGGGCGGTTGGCTCGACTTCGACGCGGCGATCGCCACGCCGGACCAGATGGCCAAGATCGGCCGGATCGCGCGGATCCTGGGCCCGCGCGGTCTCATGCCGAACCCGAAGACCGGCACCGTGACCATGGACGTCACCAAGGCCGTCTCGGACATCAAGGGCGGTAAGATCACCTTCCGGGTGGACAAGCACTCCAACCTGCACCTGATCATCGGCAAGGCCTCGTTCTCCGAGTCCCAGCTGATCGACAACTACGCGGCGGTCCTCGACGAGGTCCTGCGGGCCAAGCCGTCCGCCGCGAAGGGCAAGTACCTCAAGAAGGTCACCCTCACCACCACCATGGGCCCGGGCGTCCCGGTCGATCCCAACGTGGTGAAGAACCTGCAGGAGGCCTCGGCCGAGGGCTGAGCATCCGCACCCGTGACGGGGCGTCGCCACATCGTGGCGGCGCCCCGTTCCGTGTCGGTTGTGGCATGCTCGGCCGGTGCGCCTGGAGAACGTCTGGCTGCGCTACCGGCGGCGGGGCCCGTGGGTGCTGCGGGAAGCCGCGGTGCGGGTCGGCCCCGGTGAGGTCGTGGTCGTGCTCGGCCGCAACGGCGTGGGCAAGTCGACGCTGCTCCAGGTGGCGGCCGGGGTGCTGCGGCCGAGCCGGGGGCGGGTCACCGGTCGACCCCGGCACGTCGGGTGGGTCCCGGAGCGCTTCCCGGCCGACCAGCCCTTCACCGTCGCGCACTACCTGACCGCCATGGGGCGGGTCGCCGGCCTCGATTCGGCCGCCGCCGACCACGCGGTCGACCACTGGACCGCCCGGCTGGGCCTGTCCGCGTTCCGCCGGGTCCGGTTGCCGGAGCTGTCCAAGGGCACCGCGCAGAAGGTCGGCCTGGCCCAGGCGATGCTGCGTCCACCCGGCCTGCTGGTGCTCGACGAGCCGTGGGAGGGCCTCGACGCCGCGACCCGGGACCTGGTGCCCGCGGTGATCGACGAGGTGGCGGCGGCGGGCGGATCGGTGCTGGTCAGCGACCACCGCGGCGAGATCGCCCGGTTGCCCGGCGCCCGCCGGTGGACGGTGGCGGACGGCACGGTCACCGAGGCCGCCCCGTCGGCGGACGCGGCGCTGGCGGTGGTCGAGGTCGCGGTCCCGGCCGCGCGGGTCGACGGCACCGTCGCCCGGTTGCGCGCCGAGGGCCACCAGATCCTTCGCGTACGCCGACCCGCCCGGCCCGGCGTCCCCGACGGCGCGCGGCGGCCGCCGACGGGGGCCGTGGACGGCGGCGCGACGCCCCTCGTCCGGGCGCCGGAGGCCACGGACGGGACGACCGGGGGACCGCGGTGACCGCGCTGCTCCGGCTGCGGCTGGCGGGCTTCCTGCGTACGGGGCGGGCGCTGGCCCCGCTGCTGGCCGGGCTGGTGGCCCTCGGCGTCCTCTACGGCGGCGGCCGGGCGCAGCCGGGGGAGGCGTACGGCGTCTCAGCCGTGGTGCTCTTCCCCGTGCTCGCCTGGCAGACCAAGGTGCTGCTGGACGTCGAGCCGGACGTGCAGCGCCGGCTCGCCCAGGCGCTGGTCGGGGTGCGCCGGGAGCGACTGGCCGGGCTGCTGGCGGCCGGCGTGGCCGGGCTCGGCACGGTGGCCGTCGCGCTGGTCTTCCCGTGGCTGGTCGGCGGGGTCGCCGGCCCCGTGGAGCCGGGCGACCGGTCGGTGCCGGTGGGCATCGCCGTCGGGCTGTGGGCGCACCTGCTGGCCGTACCCGCGGCGGTGGCGCTCGGGGCGCTGGCCAGCCGCGCCTCGACGGGCAGCGCGGGCTACGGCGTCGCGGTGCTCGCGCTCGGCGGGGTCGGCACGGTCGTTCTCGGCCTCAGCGGGTCGGTGGCGCCGTGGCTGGCGCCGCCGGTGATGGCGACCGCGCGGGCCGCCGCCGACGACCTGGCCGCGTGGAGGGTGGGTCTGCTCAGCGCCTGGGCCGCGGCCTGGAGCGCGGCGGCCGGCGCGGCGTACCTGTGGCGGCGGCGCTTCCGGCCCTGACCCCGGCGCGGCCTCCGGTCCCTCGCGCGGGGGAGTGACCCGGCGCACCCGGGGGCGATTTGGTGGTCGCGGGCCTTTCGCGTAACCTAGGCCGCGAAGTTCCACCCAGAGACCGCTGGTCACCGT
This sequence comes from Micromonospora sp. NPDC023644, assembly GCF_040640115.1. Classification (NCBI taxonomy): domain Bacteria; kingdom Bacillati; phylum Actinomycetota; class Actinomycetes; order Micromonosporales; family Micromonosporaceae; genus Micromonospora; species Micromonospora sp. NPDC023644. The sequence continues at coordinate 72,900 of NZ_JBFABA010000024.1, forward strand.
GCCCCGGCACGGTCGAAGGTCCCGCGACTACGGGCGACCCGCGCAGGGCGGTAAGCGAAATTCGGTGCTGAGCATGGTCCGCCGACCGTGTCCGTGCGCCGGCCCTCGCCCCGTGCGCCCTGCGCCGGGGCCTTTCTCGTTGTCGTGGCGCCTGCGCTCCCGTCGAAAGCTCCGGCCGACGACGGTGACCGGCCTCGAGTAACGAGAGAGGAGGGACATGGCGGACAAGCCGATCCGGGCCGACAAGGCCACGGCCGTCGCTGAGCTGACCGAGAGCTTCCGCAACGCGGGCGCCACGGTGCTGACCGAGTACCGCGGTCTGACGGTTTCCCAGCTCACGCAGCTGCGGCGCTCGTTGGGTCAGGAGACCAGCTACACGGTCGCGAAGAACACGCTCGCGAAGCGTGCCGCGACCGACGCTGGCATTTCCGGCCTCGACGAGATGTTCACCGGTCCTACCGCGCTGACTTTCGTTTCGGGCGACGTCGTCGAGGCGGCGAAGGGGCTTCGCGACTTCGCGAAGGCCAACCCGAAGCTCGTCATCAAGGGCGGTGTCTTCGAGGGCAGGGCCATCACCGCGGCCGAGGTCACGAAGCTCGCCGACCTGGAGTCCCGCGAGGTGCTGCTGGCCAAGCTGGCCGGCGCGATGAAGGGCAACCTGAGCAAGGCCGCGGCCCTGTTCCAGGCCCCGCTGTCGAAGACCGCCCGTCTGGCGGCCGCCCTGCAGGACAAGCGCGAGAAGGAGGGCGCCGAGGCGGCCTGAGGCCCCGCGGCGCACCCAGTTCTTACCTAACAGATTCAGGAAAGGACGCCAGACATGGCGAAGCTCAGCACCGACGAGCTGCTCGACGCGTTCAAGGAGATGACGCTGATCGAGCTCTCCGAGTTCGTGAAGCAGTTCGAGGAGACCTTCGAGGTCACCGCCGCGGCTCCGGTCGCCGTCGCCGGCCCGGCCGGCCCGGCCGCCGCCGCCCCGGTCGAGGAGGAGAAGGACGAGTTCGACGTCATCCTCGAGGCCGACGGTGGCAAGAAGATCCAGGTCATCAAGGTCGTGCGCGAGCTGACCGGCCTGGGCCTCAAGGAGGCCAAGGACCTGGTCGAGGCCGCTCCGAAGGCCGTCCTGGAGAAGGCCAACAAGGAGACCGCCGAGAAGGCGAAGACCAAGCTCGAGGGTGAGGGCGCCAAGGTCACCCTCAAGTGACCTGACGTTCCACCAGACGCGCGTCCGGCTCGGTGAGCCGGGGCACATCGCGTCACGGCGGGCGGTGATCCGACAGTGGATCGCCGCCCGCCGTCTTGGTGGACCGGCGGCAGGCGTGTGAGCAGGGCGTCGACGCCCCGAACCGGCCGGCGGCCGGGGCCCGGCGGTAGCCCGTCGGTGGGAAAGACGCGGCGACCCGGATGCCGGGCCTTGACGCGGCACCGGCCCGACAGGCACGCTGACACAGCAAGACCTTCCGCGCTTGCAACGGCCACCACTTGGGTAATGGCAGCGGCGACACCATCGGCCGCCACACCCGAGCGGCCCGGCAGGAACGTCGCGTTCCGAGCGGCCCGGTGAGACCCCGGTTCGAGGGGCCCGAGGCACGTTCCGCGACGACCTGCGGGGTGGGCTGGACAGCGGTTAGCCTCTCGGCTACACTGCTAGTTTGCGCTGCCTTCCGACTTGACCCCTGCTCGGAAATGTCCGTTTCCGGATATTTCTGGTGGGGTCATTGGAGTGCACGCGTACCAGCCGTTCTGCAGCACCGGTCCTCGGAAGGACGCATCTTGGCAGCTTCCCGCCCTGCGAAGACCAGTCGTACGTCGAGCGCATTCGCTCCCCGCCGAGTTTCATTCGGCAGGATCACCGAACACCTCGAGGTCCCCAACCTCCTCGCCATCCAGAACGAGTCCTTCGACTGGCTCGTCGGCAACGAGGCTTGGCAGGGCCGGTCGGCGGACGACCCGCACGCACGCTCGGGTCTCGCGGAGATCCTCGACGAGATCAGTCCCATTGAGGACTTCTCCGGCACCATGTCGCTCTCCTTCTCGGCTCCGCGCTTCGACGAGGTCAAGGCCTCGATCGAGGAGTGCAAGGAGAAGGACCTGACCTACTGCGCCCCGCTGTTCGTGACGGCGGAGTTCACCAACAACACCACCGGCGAGATCAAGAGCCAGACGGTGTTCATGGGTGACTTCCCGATGATGACGCCGAAGGGCACCTTCATCATCAACGGCACCGAGCGCGTCGTGGTCAGCCAGCTCGTCCGCTCGCCGGGCGTCTACTTCGACAAGCAGCCGGACAAGACCTCCGACCGCGACCTCACCAGCGTCAAGGTCATCCCCAGCCGGGGTGCCTGGCTCGAGTTCGACATCGACAAGCGCGACACCGTCGGCGTCCGCATCGACCGCAAGCGCCGGCAGGCCGTCACGGTCCTGCTCAAGGCCGTCGGTTGGTCGGCCGAGCGGATCCGCGAGCGGTTCGGCTGGTCCGAGCTGATGATGACCACGCTCGAGAAGGACCACATCGCCGGCGCGGACGAGGCGTTGCTCGACATCTACCGGAAGCTCCGCCCTGGCGAGCCGCCGACCCGCGAGAACGCCCAGACCCTGCTCGACAACCTCTTCTTCAACCCGAAGCGGTACGACGTCGCCAAGGTCGGTCGTTACAAGTTCAACAAGAAGCTCGAGCTGGAGGTGCCGATCACGACCGGCACCCTGACCGAGGACGACATCGTCGCCACCGTGGAGTACCTCTGCCGGCTGCACGCCGGTGAGGACGGCTACGAGGCCGACGACATCGACCACTTCGGCAACCGGCGCCTGCGCACGGTCGGCGAGCTGATCCAGAACCAGGTCCGGGTCGGTCTGTCCCGGATGGAGCGCGTCGTCCGCGAGCGGATGACGACGCAGGACGTCGAGGCGATCACGCCGCAGACCCTGATCAACATCCGCCCGGTGGTGGCGGCGATCAAGGAGTTCTTCGGCACCTCGCAGCTGTCCCAGTTCATGGACCAGACCAACCCGCTGGCGGGCCTGACCCACCGGCGCCGGCTGAGCGCGCTCGGCCCGGGTGGTCTGTCCCGGGAGCGGGCCGGCTTTGAGGTCCGCGACGTGCACCCGTCCCACTACGGCCGGATGTGCCCGATCGAGACGCCGGAAGGCCCGAACATCGGCCTGATCGGCGCGCTCTCCACCTTCGCCCGGGTCAACCCGTTCGGCTTCATCGAGACGCCGTACCGGAAGGTCGTCGACGGTCGGGTCACCGACCAGATCGACTACCTGACCGCGGACGAGGAGGACCGGTTCGTCAAGGCGCAGGCCAACGCGCCGCTGAAGGCCGACGGCACCTTCGCCGAGGACCGGGTCCTGTGCCGCCGTAAGGGCGGCGAGACCGAGGACGTGGTTCCGGGCGCCGTGGACTACATGGACGTGTCGCCGCGGCAGATGACCTCGGTCGCGACCGCGATGATCCCGTTCCTCGAGCACGACGACGCCAACCGGGCACTGATGGGCGCGAACATGCAGCGCCAGGCGGTGCCGCTGGTCAAGGCCGAGTCCCCGCTCGTGGGCACCGGCATGGAGTACCGCGCCGCGGTCGACGCCGGTGACGTGGTCGTCGCCGAGGTCGGTGGCGTCATCGAGGACCTCTGCGCCGACTACATCACGATCCACCAGGACGACGGCCACCGCCGCACGTACCTGCTGCACAAGTTCCGCCGCTCCAACGCCGGCTCCTGCGTGAACCAGAAGCCGGTCGTCTTCGAGGGCGACCGCGTCGAGGCCGGCCAGGTCATCGCCGACGGTCCCTGCACCGACGAGGGCGAGATGGCGCTCGGGCGCAACCTGCTCGTGGCGTTCATGTGCTGGGAGGGCCACAACTACGAGGACGCGATCATCCTGTCGCAGCGCCTCGTGCAGCAGGACGTCCTCACCTCGATCCACATCGAGGAGCACGAGGTCGACGCCCGGGACACCAAGCTCGGCCCGGAGGAGATCACCCGCGACATCCCGAACGTCAGCGAGGAGATGCTCGCCGACCTCGACGAGCGCGGCATCATCCGGATCGGCGCCGAGGTCGTCCCCGGCGACATCCTGGTCGGCAAGGTCACGCCCAAGGGTGAGACCGAGCTGACCCCGGAGGAGCGGCTGCTCCGCGCGATCTTCGGTGAGAAGGCGCGCGAGGTCCGCGACACCTCGCTGAAGGTGCCGCACGGCGAGACCGGCACGGTCATCGGTGTGCGTACCTTCTCCCGCGAGGACGGCGACGAGCTGCCGCCGGGCGTCAACGAGCTGGTCCGGGTCTACGTCGCCCAGAAGCGGAAGATCCAGGACGGCGACAAGCTCGCCGGCCGGCACGGCAACAAGGGCGTCATCTCCAAGATCCTGCCGATCGAGGACATGCCGTTCCTGGAGGACGGCACGCCCGTCGACATCGTGCTCAACCCGCTGGGTGTGCCGTCCCGGATGAACATCGGCCAGGTGCTGGAGACGCACCTCGGCTGGGTGGCGAAGACGGGGTGGAGCGTCGACGGCGAGGACGCCGAGTGGAAGCGCCAGCTGCGCTCCATCGAGGCGCACGAGTCGGAGCCGGACACCAACGTGGCCACGCCGGTCTTCGACGGTGCCCGCGAGGAGGAGATCTCCGGCCTGCTGGCGTCGACCCTGCCCAACCGGGACGGCAAGCAGCTGATCGGTTCCAGCGGCAAGGCGCAGCTGTTCGACGGCCGCTCCGGTGAGCCGCTGCCGGACCCGATCGCGGTCGGCTACATCTACATCCTGAAGCTCAACCACCTGGTCGACGACAAGATCCACGCCCGGTCGACCGGCCCGTACTCGATGATCACGCAGCAGCCGCTGGGTGGTAAGGCGCAGTTCGGTGGTCAGCGCTTCGGCGAGATGGAGTGCTGGGCGATGCAGGCGTACGGCGCCGCGTACGCCCTGCAGGAGCTGTTGACGATCAAGTCCGACGACGTCCTCGGCCGGGTCAAGGTCTACGAGGCCATCGTCAAGGGCGAGAACATCCCCGAACCGGGCATCCCGGAGTCGTTCAAGGTGCTGCTCAAGGAGCTGCAGTCGCTGTGCCTCAACGTCGAGGTGCTCTCCAGCGACGGCGTGGCCCTGGAGATGCGCGAGACCGACGACGAGGTGTTCCGCGCCGCGGAGGAGCTGGGCATCGACCTGTCCCGGCGCGAGCCGAGCTCGGTCGAAGAGGTCTGAGGTGAGCGGTCGGGGGGGGGGGGGGGGGGGGCCCCCCCCCCCCCCCCCCCCCCGCCGGCAAACACAACCAAAGGGGGGAAAAGGGTGGGGGCGAGCTAAAAAAAGAGAGGGGGCGACG